>NZBC01000242.1 GCA_002687715.1 Planctomycetota bacterium
GGGCACCATGACCTTCGGCGCCCAGGCCGACGAGGCCGCTTCCCTGCGCATGGTCCCGCCGCGCCCGCCGATCCGCTGACAGGTTGCTGACACCCCGCTGTCAGCAACCTCGTCCGGCCCGGCGCTCCGGCGCGCTATCCTGGCTGCATGGCCGCCCCGTCCTCCGTCGTCACTTCCGCGTTCTGCGACCCCGTGCGCGCCTGGTTCGAAGATCGGTTCTCGGAACCGACCGAGCCCCAGCGCGAGGGCTGGCCGGCCATTGCCCGCGGTGAGGACGTCCTCATCGCCGCACCAACGGGATCGGGTAAGACGCTGGCCGCGTTCCTCCACGTGCTGGACCGGCTGACTCGCCGCGCCCTGGACGGAGTCCTGAAAGAGCGGCTCTACGCCGTCTATGTCTCCCCGCTTCGCGCGCTCTCCCACGACATCCAGCGCAACCTCGAAGTCCCCCTGGCCGGTATTCGCGAAGTCCCCGGCGGCGAGTCCGCATGGGGAGTGAAGACCGCGGTTCGCACCGGCGACACCCCGCAGCGCGAGCGCGCGGCCATGCTCCGTCGCCCGCCCCACGTCTTGGTCACGACGCCGGAATCCCTGTTCCTGCTGCTCACCTCCGAGCGCGCCCGCGAGATGCTCGCGAGCGTCGAGACGGTCATCGTCGATGAAATCCACGCCCTCGCACGCGACAAGCGGGGGACTCACCTGGCGCTCACGCTGGAACGGCTCGAGGCTCACGTCGCAGCCCAGGGCAACCCGCGACCGCAGCGCATCGGGCTGTCCGCGACCCAACGCCCGATGGATCTGCTCGCCCGGTTCCTCGTCGGCGTGGATCCCTCGCGGCCGCCCGCGGCCGTCCTCGACCTCGGCCATCAGCGCGACCTCGATCTGCTCGTGCGGGTTCCACCGGAGGAGGAGCTCATGGCGGTCGCACCCCACGAACAATGGGAGGCCATGCTGAAGATCGTCGCCGAACTCGTCTCCACCCACACGACGACTCTGGTCTTCGTCAACCAGCGCAGGATGGCCGAGCGTGTCGCGCACCGGCTCGGTGAACGCCTCGGCGAGGGGCGCGTCTCCGCACACCACGGCAGCCTCTCGCGCGAACGCCGGCATCGGGTCGAAGAGCGCCTCAAGAGCGGCGACCTCGACGCGCTCGTGGCCACCGCGTCGCTCGAGCTCGGCATCGACATCGGCCACGTCGACCTCGTCTGCCAGATCGGGTCGCCCCGCAGCATCGCGACGCTCCTGCAGCGCATCGGCCGGTCCGGTCACGCCTTGGGTCTGGTTCCGAAGGGCGTGGTCTTTCCAACGACTCGCGATGAGCTCGTCGAGTGCGCCGCACTCATGCGGGCCATCCGCGGCGGGCGCCTCGACAGCATCCACCCGCCCGTCGGAGCGCTGGACATCCTCGCGCAGCAAATCGTCGCCGCGACAGGGTCGGAGCCTTGGTCCGAAGACGCGCTCTTCGATCTCGTGCGGAGGTCCTGGCCCTACGAACACCTCCCGCGCACGGACTTCGACCGCATCCTGCAGATGCTCTCCGAGGGGTTCGAGACCCCTCGTGGACGTCGCGGGTTGCTCGTCCATCGCGACCGGATCCGCGGTGTCGTTCACGGACGTCGCGGGGCCCGCCTCGCCGCGTTGACGTCCGGCGGAGCGATCCCGGACCAGGGTGATTACCGGGTCATCCTCGACCCCGACGAGACGGTCGTCGGGTCGGTCAACGAGGACTGGGCCGTCGAGTCGATGGCGGGGGACATCTTCCTCCTCGGCTCCCACAGCTGGCGCATCCGACGCGTGGAGAACGGCACTGTCCGGGTCGTCGACGCGGAGGGCGCGCCGCCGACGATTCCGTTCTGGTTTGGCGAGGCGCCGGGCCGCACCGACGAGCTGAGTGAGGAGGTCTCCGACCTGCGAACGTGGGTGTGTTCGTTGCTCGAGGACGCGCCCGACACCGCGGCCGACGTGATCGCCGCCGAGTGCGCCGTCGAGCGAAACGGCGCGGAGCAGATCGCCCACTACGTCCGCATCCAGAGAGAGTCGACCGGCATCGTGCCGACCCGGAACGAGCTGCTCGCGGAGCGCTTCTTCGACGACTCGGGCGGCATGCAACTCGTGGTGCACGCGCCTTACGGCGCCCGGGTGAACCGCGGGTTCGGGCTCGCGTTGCGCAAGCGGTTCTGTCGCGCATTCAACATGGAGCTCCAGGCCGCCGCGTCCGACGACGCCGTCGTCCTCTCCCTGGGCAACCCCCAGACCTTCGACCTCGAGGACATCCGCCGTTTCCTGGCGCCGGAGACCCTCCGCGACGTTCTCTCGCAAGCCATGCTCGGCTCGCCCATCTTCGCGGCCCGCTGGCGGTGGAACGCGACCCGGGCCCTGGCGGTGCTGCGTCGCCGCGGGGGGCGGCTGGTGCCGTTCAACATCCAGCGCATGGAAGCAGACGACCTCCTGGCCGCCGCGTTCCCCGATCAGACGGCCTGTCAGGAGCACGTCGCCTACCCGATCGACGTTCCCGACCACCCGCTGGTGTCACAGACCATCCACGACTGCCTGCACGAGGCGTCGGACATCGACGGACTCACCCGGCTCGTCGCCGCCCTGCGGGCCGGCGAAGTGAAGATGCACGTCATTGACACGGTGGAAGCGTCGCCGTTCTCGCACGAGATCCTGAACGCCCGGCCCTACGCGTTCCTGGATGACGCCCCACTCGAGGAGCGCAAGACGCGCGCGGTCAGCCTGCGCCACGTCCTGCCCGAGAAGGCACAGGACCTCGCCGCGCTCGACCCGCACGCCATCGCGCGCGTCCGCGAGGAAGTCAGCCCCGACGTCCGTGACGAGGAAGAGCTCCACGAGCTGCTTCATGACGTGGTGCTGCTCCCGCTGCACAACACGGAGCCCTGGCGTCGCGCCCTCCTGAATCCGGAGGTGGTGGATCGGCTGAAGGACCAGGGCCGCGCCGCCGTCCTCGCCGCCGGTGCCCTCCGGTGGCTGGTGGCGACGGAGCGTCGGCGGGAGGCCGAAGCGTTGCAGCCCTCCGGCACCTTTGCGCCCGACGTGGTGTTGCCGGCCGCGCTCGATCCCGGCCCGGTCCCTCGCGGCGCGGCGCTCGACCGCGCGACCCGAGGCCACGTCGGTTTCCTCGGCCCGGTCGCGGAGCCGCGCCTCGCCCGGGATCTGGGCGTCGACGAGGGGGATCTCGCGGGCGCGACCGCGCGGCTGCAGTCGACTGGCGTGCTCCTTCGCGGCCGTTTCGATTCGGCCCTCGACGGACCGCAAGCCTGCGATCGCCGCCTGCTCGCCCGGATCCACCGCTACACGCTGGAGACGCTCCGCAAGCAGATCCGCCCGGTGAGCGCGCAGGCCTACCTGCGGTTCCTCATCCGGTGGCAGCACGTGCACCCGGACACTCGCGCGGGCGGAGAGGGTGGCCTGCTTCAGGTACTCGAACGTCTGGCGGGATGGGAAGCGCCGGTCGCGGCCTGGGAGTCGGCGCTACTCCCGGACCGCGTCGAGGCCTACTCACCGAAGCTGCTGGACGCACTTTGCCTGGGTGGCCAGATCGCCTGGGGACGCATCGCTCCCGGAGGTGCTGCCCAGCCCTCGCGCGCGACGCCGGTCGCACTGTGGCCGCGCGAGGACGGGGAGGACCTGCTGCGGTCTCTGGCGACGGCCCGGACCTCCGACGATGCGGCGCCGCTCCGGGGCCCCGGCGCCCGCGTCCTCGAGGTCCTGGAAGCTCGCGGTGCGCTGTTCGCCGAGGAGGTCCGGGCGTCGGCCGGCCTGCTCCCGTCCGAGCTCGACGACGGACTGCGCGAGCTGGTCGCGGCGGGTTGGGTCACCTCCGATGGTTTCGCCCCCCTTCGCAGACTCGTCCGACCCCCGAGACGACACGACCGCCGGCGCACCAAGAGCCTGGTCGAGCGCGCGTGGCGCGAGCCAGCCGGGCGTTGGGTGGTCATGCGTCCGCTCGGCCTCGACGAGGACGCGGACGAACGCGCCGAGCACGCGGCCACCCGGCTCCTCCAACGGTACGGCGTCGTATTCCGCGACCTGGTCGCCCGCGAAGCGCTCCCTTGCCGGTGGCGTGACGTCCGGCGCGCCCTCATGCGACTCGAGGCCCGCGGCGTCATCCGCGGCGGCCGCTTCGTCGCCGGGTTCATCGGAGAGCACTTCGCACTTCCCGAGGCCATCCCGCTGCTCCGCGCCGAACGAGACCGGCCAAAGACGGAAGAGGAGATCATCGTCTCCGCGGTCGACCCTCTCAACCTCGCTGGCATCCTCGTTCCCGGGCCTCGAGTCCCTGCCCGTCACACGTTGCGGCTCGTACTCCGCGACGGCCTCCCGGTCGCGATCGAAGAGCGCGGTGTTCGCACTGAGCTGGTGTCCTCCGCCGCGCAGGGAATGGGCGGCACCCAGGAGACCCCGGGAACCCAGGAATCAGGGTAGACCTCTTTCTTCTCCTGGGTTCCCGGGTTCTCCTTGCCTACCTGCTCTCCTTCAGAGCGTTCCCAGGGCCCAACGGCTACCGTTCCTCCCGGCGGCTACCGTGTTACTCCCGACCACCGGGCTCGTCCTCAAAAACGGGGAACGGGCGGCTTTCGCGAACGTCTTTGTCGGGGTCGCGGAGGCTTCCCGTTTTCCCCTCGTCTGCACCGTGGTCTGCTCATGACGCGATCCGCTCTCGCCCTGCTGTCCATTCTCGTGATCGTTCCCACCGGGGCTCACGCGCAGGCGGACGATCCTCTCGTGGCGGACGGGAGGGCGTTGCTGCTCGACGTGGTGGCGTCGTTTGGTTCGTTGCAGCGCAACCGCGACCCCTTGCACACGCGACTGGCGGATCAGCAGCTCGAGCGTCTCCGCGCACTGGAGACCATGCCGCCCGAGTTGCGGGAGAAGGCGTGCCGCTTCCTCAAGCGCATCCTCGAGATGAAAGGACGGGAGGACTCCCTCTACCGACTGCGAGTCACGGCCATCCGCCTGATCGCGAAGCTCGCCCACGAGGTGTCGTGGGCAAAGTACCTCGCCAGGGTTGCCCTGGCGCGCAAGGGCTCGCCCATGGTCGGGCTCGACTTCTACGTGGAGCGGAATCTCGCGAATCTGCGTACGCCCGCGCACGCGAAATGGCTCCTGACCGGACTGCAGGACTCCCGGCGTTCGATCCGGCGGCTCGTTCTCGGGGCGCTGGCGCGGCTGGACGACCCGAAACGCGCGGCGATGCTCCTGCCGGCCCTGGATCGCCTCTGCGCGCTGGCCGGCGACGATGACAAGGAGATCGCGTCACGCGCGGTTGCGGTTCTGGGACAGATCGAGTCGTCGCGAGTGTTCCCACCCCTGGTCCGAGCGGTGACTGACGGCAGCGCGCTCGTGCGGCTCGCGGCCGCCCAGGCCCTGGGTCGTCGTCTTCACGTCCCCGGCACCGTTCCCGTCCTCGCCCGGCTCCTCGAGGACACGAATGCCCGCGTGCGCGAGGAGTGCGTGATCTCGTTCCGCCGCGCCAAGGACAAGGCCATCGTGCCGCGACTCATCGCCCGGATGTCGAAAGAGCCGCTCCGGTTGCGAGCAGCCCTCGCGAAGACGTTGCAGCACCTCGTCGGTCACGGATTCGGTCTCGATCCCAAGCCGTGGCAGGATTGGCTGAAGTCCGCGCGCGCGGCGGGGAACCTCGATCTGGATCGGGGAGCACGAGCAACGCCCCGCGGGCGCTATGCGTCGCAGTACTATGGCATCCCGGTCCTCTCGGACCGCGTCCTCTTCATCCTCGACGTCTCCCGCAGCATGGACTACCGCGCCGGGCTCGTCGCGAAGAGTCGGCTCGCCCGCGCGAAGCAGGAGCTCACGAAGGCCTTGAGGGGCCTCGACAAGAAGAGCTACTTCGGCGTCATGGCGTTCTCCTCGTCCCCGCTCCCGCTGCAACGCAACGGACTCGTGCGCGTGTCCGAGCGCTCCATCAAACGCGCGGTCAAATGGATCGGGCAACAAGGCGCCCAGGGAGGAACGAACAGCTACGGGGCGCTGGAACTCGCGTTCGACAAGTTCCCCAAGGTGGACACGATCTATTTCCTCTCCGATGGATCTCCGACCCTCGGACGCACCATCGTCCAGGAGCGCATCATCCAACGGGTCGCCAAATGGAACCGCCTTCGCGGCGTGCGCATCCACACCATCGCGCTGCTCACCGGCGACACCCCGGCCCATGACGTCTGGGAAGACAAGCAGGACGCTCAGCGCTTCATGAGAGCGCTCGCTGAAGAAACCGGCGGCGAGTTCCTGATCATCAAGTAGCAGTGGTCAGAGACCACTGTTGGCAAGCAGACCATCGCGGAGCTTGCGCGCCGCTGGCTTTGCCTTCGGGTCTTCGACCAGCGAACCCCGCCACGTGGTCCGGGTCTTCGAGGCGACCTTGATCCGCTTGCGCTTGCCCGCACGCTTGATGGTCAGGGTCGTGACGTCCCCCCGGATGCGACGCAGGGCCTGGTACAGGTCCTGTTCGCGACCGATGCGTTGGTTGTCCACCTTCTCGAGAACATCACCGACTCGGATTCCCGCGTCCCGGAGTGCACCGGGGGGGACATCGTCGATGACCACACGACCGGCCCGCTCGTCGACGGGAATCGTGAGGGCCACGGCCCGCTGAAGGCTGATGCGAAAGCTCTTCACGCGTCCCCCACGGCGGACGTCCACGCGGAGCTTCATCCCCGGCTTCAACCGGGCGAGTTGCGCATCGACCTCGTCCGGGTTGCGGACCTTCTTCTGGTTCACGCTGATGATGCGATCGCCGCCGCGCAGGCCGGCGGCATAGAGCGGATCGAAGCGACGCAGGCCACGCACGATGAGGAAGCGACCCTGCTGCTGAGTCCGCAGCCGTGGGTCCCTTACCTTGAGGGCGTACCAGTTCATCTTCAGACCGACGATGGCGAAGGTCGCATCGAACGGATGCGCCTGGACGCCGTCGACGTGCGCCTTCCAGAACTCCCCGAGGTCCTCGCCGGTGAGTTCAGCGAGGAGCTTGCGCAGGTCCTCGACGGTGTAGCCCTTCGGCTTCGGGAACCGCTCGTTCAGTCGAAGGATCACATCCTGGAGCGACATCTTCCCCTCACTATTCGCGCGGATCTTCGCGTCGAAGTGAAGCGCGAGCATCTCGCCCGCCAGGCCGATGTCCAACGTGTCGCCCCGATCCCAGACCTTCTTCGAGGCGGCCGCCGGGCTGACGACGCGGGCGAGGAGGTCATTGCGGTGTTCGAGGACACGACGACCGCATTGCGCGAGCCACGCGGGCTTGTCGAGGATCCGGGCCTCGAGCAGCGCGCGTCGACCAAACCACTTCACGAGCCCGTCGATGAACCAGAGGTCCTCGGTATCGGGCCGCTTT
Organism: Planctomycetota bacterium; assembly: GCA_002687715.1. GTDB lineage: Bacteria > Planctomycetota. Next base: position 7,370 of record NZBC01000242.1, read on the forward strand.
GAATAGTCGGGAGCGACGAGCCACTTCGGGCGAGATGCTCCCGGCAGTCGTGCCCACACACCGGCGTCTGCGCACGGACGAACGAGCCCGGCGAGGTCGAAGACTTCGTCGGCCTGGTAACCCACCACGACCGATCTCTCGCGTAGCCGTGAGCGCCGCGCGCCCTCGATGAAGACGTAGACGTAGCGATCGTAGGGTGGGGCACCGAACGCATCCGCCTGGACGGTGCAGATCTTCTGAAGGAGCTTGACGACCGCTTCGCCGGCGATGGGCTCAGTCTGGTCGAACCGATCGACCACGACGTCATGCTTCGTGCCGCCGAAGTCAAAGCTCCACGTCTGCAACGCGCCCATGAGGACGGGTGCGTCGATGAGGGAATGGTAGTCCAGCGCGCTGAAGCGACCCTCGGCACCGGTGGGTTTGAGCGGCGTCGTGACCTTCCACTCCGTCGGCCCCTTGAGAGCGACCTCACACGGACGCGTCTCCTGACCCCGCACCCACAAGAACGTGCGAGCGCCGGCGATCAACGCAGACGTCTTCGTGAAATAGTGTTCGGAGTGCGGCTCCTGACGGGTATCGCCGATGCGCCAGCTCAGATCGACAGGGCTCGTTCCAGACCGCCGCACGCGCCAGCCTCCGCCCTCGGCCAGGACTTCGAGCCGACGCCCCTCCCCATCGGTTGCCCTCAGCTCGCTCACGATCCGCGACCGGTCGCGGAAGCGCCGGGTCGCCGCGTGCCAGGACGGCAGGGCCAACTCCAGGTCACCTTTGACCTCTGCAGGAACCCGTAACCGAACCGAGAGGTAGGAGAGGGCGGTCGGATCGAGCACGACCTCGTAGGACAGCGGCTTCTGGGCGACCGAGGCCGCGACCAACAAGATCAGGAGTGCGGCGGTTTTCATCTGGACCCAGGATACCCAACCGGCGCCATCGGGCGATCTTGAACTCCGGGACCGATTCTCACTTAATGAGGAGAAAAGTGGGCTTGGAGGCGGCCCCGGTCAGAACCCGACCCACGTCATTCCTCCCGATCCGTTGGGGAGAAAGACGAGCTGGTCGGCTCCGCCGCCGAGGGAGCCGATCGGCCCGAACTCGTAGATGGCGTGCGTCGGGTCCACGACGGCGGCGCCGGCCCCGAGAGCGAAGCCCGCCGGCCCCGGATCGATCGCTCCGTTCACGGCCCCGGGCGACAGCCCGAGGTACATCGCTGGTACGCCGATCTCCAGGCCGAGCAGTCCCCGGAGCACCACGGCGCTGGCCGCCGGCTGGAGTTCGATCTGGAACTGGCTGCCGCCGCCGATCAACCCGGAGAGCTGCAACGGCTCGGACGGCGTTCCGAAACTGGCGATGACGTCGCCGCCGCCGGACGTGCCGGCCGAGATGTTCGCCACACCCAGGGGATGGAAGTCTGCCCAACACCCGACGAACGGCGGCCCCGAGAGTGCGCTCGAGATGGTCGGAGAGAAGCTCGTCGGCGCCGACTCGAACGTGACGCGGCCATTGGAGGTCAACCAGCACTGCGTGTACGAGGTCCCATAGAACGTGAATGGAATGGGCGAGCACATCGGCGGCGCCGCGAACACGATCTCGACCGCACCATCGTCGGTCACGGGTCCGGGCGCCGTTCCCGACGACACGACGTCAAGGACGGCGGCCTGGCTCAGGGAGACCCCGTCGGGGTGGCCGGGATCGAACCACACCCCCTGCAACGAACCCGTGAGGGGAACCGCCGGTGTGTTCAACGGGACCTGCGACGACCCCGCGAACGGCAGGAAGTTGGCCAGGATCGATCCGGAGTTCAGCCACACGACCGACGCCAGCGACACGTTGATGATCTGGCCGCCACCGGTCTGAATGCCCGCCGGCAGAAGGGGGACCAGCGGAGCGAACGACAACGCGACGTCGTGCGGCGTCCCCGTCAGCACGGACGAGCGATCGAGGACCGTCGCACCGTTCGTGCAGCGGACGGACCGCGCCTCGCCGAAGCCGTCGGTCTGGACTCCGTCGAAGTCGATCGAAGCATTGGGTCCGTTCGTCTCGAACACCTGTACGAAGCACGGCGATCCGATGCTGTACATGATGTTCCCGTTCCAGACTCGGGGCATGAACGTCGCTGCGAATGGATACGCCTTTCCGGCCCCTTCCTCGTACCGTAGCCACGCGTCGGCCGCGAAGACGTTGCCCGTGAAGGACCCATTGGTGTAGTTGATGGAAGTCCCGTTGGACACCGTGATGTAGAACGCTTGCCGCGTCCCCATGGTCATGGGAACGGTGAGCATGCCGGGGAAGGGCGTCGGGAGGTTGCTGCCGTTGGACGTGACGGAGGTGGCCGTCGCGATCGGAACACCCCACGCAGCCGGATTCGCCTGGTTCCCGATCCACGATCCCGCCCGGGTGTAGATCTCGATGTCCCACGTACCGGGGTCGAGGTTCACATCGAAGCCGCAGATCTCGACGTCCTGCACCGCCACCAGATCGAACATGTTGCCAGCCTGGCCATTGTTGCTTGCGAAGGTGGTCGTCAGGGTCTGCTGCTGTGCACCAGCCGGCAGCGCGACGAGCGCGAGCGTGAGGACACTCAGACGGAGGCAGGGGGACACAGGCGGCATGGCGAAACTCCTTCAGATCGGCATGCTATGGAGTGTACGGACTTCGGGCGGCGACGGCCGAGTTCCTGCTCGCATCTGAGCAGGCCAGGCGGTCGCGCGCCCCGTCCGCCTCACGATTCAACTCTCGGGGGGGCAGCCGCCATCGCCCATGCTGGCGAAGAACTGGGCCGCACGCTCGCCGATCTCTTCGGGGGAGAGGTCTTCCTTGTGGGTCGAGATCTCCCAAGAGTGGCCCCACGGGTCCATGACCTTGCTGTAGCGATCGCCCCAGAACATGTCCGTCGGGGGCATCTCGGCCGTCGCGCCGGCCTCCACGGCCTGCGCGTAGGCCGCGTCGCAGTCCTCGGTGTAGAGCGCCAGGGAGAAGGTCGTACCGCCGACCGTCTTCGGAGAGGAGACGCTGTGGCCCGGGAACTCGTCTGCGATCATCACGTGGGAGTCGCCGATCTTCATCTCGGCGTGCATCACCGTGCCGCCGGGACCCGGCATGCAGAGACTGACCTCGGCGTTGAACGCCTTCGTGTAGAACTCGAGGGCTTCGGCCGCGCCCTTGATCACGATGTGGGGCGTGAGGGTGTGGAACCCCTCGGGGATGGGCTTGACGGACATGGGTTGGGTCTCCAGCAGTAGTAGGGGCGTCGATTCTACCGGCGAGGACGGACAGTCAGAAATCGTACATCTTTGTCGGTTTTCAGCCTCCCGTTAGAATCCCGAGCCTCGTTGCGGAACGATCCGCAAACCGGAGCTCTCTTCCATGATGCATCTTCGCGTGCTTTCGCTCATCCTCGTCTCCGCGTTCCTGGCTCCAGCTCCAGACGAGGGCCAGTGGCTTCCCCAGCAGTTCATAGAGATGGACTGGAAGAAGCTCAAGGAGCGTGGCCTCGAGCTGACCAAGGACGAATTCTGGCACCCCGAGAAGGGGGGGGGGCTGTCCGCAGCCGTGCAGATCAACGGGTGTAGCGCGACGCTCGTCTCCGACGACGGACTCGTGGTCACGAACCACCACTGCGCGTACGGCGCCATCCAGCGTGCGAGCACCGTCAAGCTCAACTACGTCGAGAACGGGTTCGTCGCCGAGACCCGCGAGCAGGAGATCCGCGCACGCGGCGTCCAACTCCGTGCCGTGCGGGCCATCAAGGACGTCACGAAGGAGATCCACGCGGCCGCAAAGCGGGCGAAGGACGATCTCGATCGCGTCCGCCTCATCGGCGAAGAACGCGCACGGCTGATCCGCGAAGGCGAAGCGAGCGCACCGGACACCGAGTGCAGCATCGCGTCGTTCTTCAACGGACGGTACTATCACCTCTACTACCGCACGCTCATCCCCGACGTGCGCCTCGTGTATGCCCCGCCGCGCAGCGTCGGCGAGTTCGGCGGCGACGTCGACAACTGGGAGTGGCCCCGCCATACCGGCGACTTCACGTTCCTGCGTGCGTACGTCGGGCCGGACGGCAAGCCGGCGCCGTTCCACAAACGCAACGTCCCGTACCGTCCGAAGCACTGGATCAAGGTGTCGGGCACCGGGGTCTCGCAGGGCGATCTCGTCATGATCCTCGGTTACCCGGGCCGCACTGATCGCTACCGAACGTCGGTCGCGATCCAGGCCGTTCAGCAACAGCTCTATCCGCTGCGCTACCGCTACTACACGGAGCTCATCAGCATCCTCGAGGAGCGGTCCAAGGGCAACGCCGAGCTTCAGCTGCGGTACTCGAGCAACATCAAGAGCTTCGCCAACGCACAGAAGAACGCGCTGGGGATGGTCAAGGGCCTCGCTCGCAACGGCGTCGTGGCCCGCAAGGGAAAGGAGGAGGCCCAATTCACCTCCTGGGTCAAAGGGCAGTCCGAGCGGATCCGTCGCTACGGCAACGTCCTCGACGAGGTCCTCGCCCTGGATCGCGAGGAAGCGTCGACCCGTCAGCGCGACTTCCTCCTGTCGGCGACGACGGGCAACTGCCAGCTCCTGACCATGCTGATGGACATCGCCGCCGCCGTATCCTCCCGCACCGACCAGACCCCGTGGGGTGAGGTGCGACGCGCAGCACGCGGGGTCGCGGTGCCGCTGAGTCAGCGGCTCGAATGGCTCGAGAAGCCCATGCTCTCGTTCATCGTCGACGAGCTTCACCGACTCCCCGATAGCCAGCGCTTGCCCGGCCAGGACGCGATCATCGGCAACATGAACGGTCGTGAGTGGGTCGAAGCCGCGTTCGCCGATACTTTGCTCATCGACGGCCAGAACCGTCGTCGCCTCTTCATCGAAGGCAAGAAGGCCGCAAGTGACAGCGACGAACCCTTGATGCGCCTCGCGCGCCTGCTCGGGCCCGAGATTCGGGACATCAACCGGAGAAACAGGCTGGCCAGCGCGCGGCGTCTCGTCGTCGGACAGCAGTGGATCGCCGCCCAGCAGAAGTGGCGCGGTCAGGCGTTCTACCCTGACGCGAACAGCACGCTGCGAGTCTCGGTCGCGACCGTGAAGGGCTACGCGCCCCGCGACGGTGTCTTCCACTCGCCGCAAACCACGCTCTCCGGTGTCTTGCAAAAGGAGACCGGCAAGGACCCGTTCGCGAGTCCGTCGAACCTCGTGAAGGCCGCGAACTCGGGCGACCTCGGCCGCTTCACCGACAAGACCCTGGGCGATGTCCCGGTGTGTTTCCTGTCCGACGGTGACACCACTGGCGGCAACTCCGGATCGGGCGTCATCAACGGCAAGGGCGAGCTGGTCGGCCTGAACTTCGACCGCGTGTTCGAGAACGTCGCCGGTGACTACGGCTGGAACCCCGATCGTTCGCGCAACATCTCGGTCGACATTCGCTACGTGCTATGGCAACTGGAGAAGGTGCGTCCGGCACCGGCGCTGCTCAAGGAGCTGGGGTTCTGAGCGGGGAGCTGCGGATCGAGGGCGAGGTCTCTACCCCGCGAACGTTCGATTCGGAAGCGCTCGCGGCGCTGCCCGGACAGGTCGCGGACGTGTCCAGCGTCGCAGCGGGCCGTACGGGCGTAGCGGTCGCGCTCGCCAGCATCCTCGACGCGGTGGCGCCCACGGAGGGCGCCGGGTGGATCACGTTGGAGAGCGATGACGGCGATTTCTCGGCGAGCGTGCAACGTTCGGAGCTGGGCGGCGCGATCGTGATCCACGCAGCGCCGGACGGCCCTCTGCCGCGAGAGCTGGGCGGCCCGTACCGCTTCCTCATCCCGGACGCAGCGGCGTGCAAGACCGGTGGCGCGGACCGCTGCGCGACCGTGAAGTTCCTGGGCCGAATCACGGTGTCCGCGGCGCCGGGGCGGGACACCCGAAAGGTCACGTGACCGCGTCGCGCTCGGGTCCGCAGCAGGGCCTGGGGGAGCCGTCGTGGTCATCGGCCCCGGGATCGTGATCAGGCGCGTCGTGGGCACCGAGCGTCGGCGCGAGGGCAACGCGCTCGATGAACCGGCGAGTACCCTGGCGCAGGAACGACGCGAAGAACGCCAATCCTAGTAGCCCCAGGCTCACTATCGAGACCCACGATGGATCGTGCACATGCCGGGTGGGGTCGGCGAGGTCGAGCGCGGGCAGAAAGGCATTCACGAGGAGGCCCGCGCCGACGGAAAGCACGATCATCGAGATGCCGAACCGCAACGCGGTGCCCCGGCCGTGCAGGCGCGACAGCAGGCCGAACGTCGTGACGTTGGTCGCCGGCCCGGTGAGCAGGAACGCCAGCGCCGCGCCGGGAGACATGCCATTGAGGACGAGGATCGCGGCGACGGGGGTCGAGCCGGAAGCGCAGACGTAGAGCGGCAGCCCGAGCAGCGCCGCGACCAGGACGTCGGCCCCGGGCCACAGACCGGCCGCCCAGTCGGGCGAGAGGTAGGGCGAGAGCAGCGCCGCCACGCCGAGGCCCAGCAGGATCCACGCCGCGGTGTGGTCCACGGCCTCGGTGAGCCCGAAGCGGAGGGCGCGGCCGATGACCCCCGGACGGCGGGACGCAGCCGGGGCTACTTCGTCTCCAGTAACGGCGTCCGCGGGGGGACGGGCCCGACGTCCCACGATCCAACCAACGAAGAGCGCGATCGCCGCTGCGGCGCCCACACGAGCGACCGCCATCGGAGCGCCCATGAGCTCGTAGGTCAGCAAGAACGCCGCGACTTCGAGCTCCGGCGTGGCCACGAGGAATGCGAGCGCGGCCGCGACCGGGGCGCCCTTGAGGACGAGCTCGCGATACAGCGGCACGATCCCGCACGAGCAGACCGGTAACGGCAGCCCGCAGAGGACGCCTCCCGCAGCCTGGGCCAGCGGACCACGATCGCGCAGCCAGGACAGCCGACCGCTGGGGAGCAGCTCGTGGACGAACCCCACGGCGAGGTAGGCGATGAGCAGCGCGGGCGCGCTCGCGAGCGCGATACCGACGAACACCTCACCAGCCTCGGCGATGACCTCCGACGGATGGGTCACCGTGACCGCGGCGAGCGCGGCCAC
>NZBC01000243.1 GCA_002687715.1 Planctomycetota bacterium
ACATCGTGAACAACGAGCCTGTCGTAGGTGCGCCGATGTGGCTGAGGGTCGACGGGCCGCAGCCAGTGCCCCAGTAGGTGACCGAGCCCCCGTTGATCGGGACGACCGTGAGCGACCAGCGCGTGTCGTACCCGTCGTAGTAGAGCCCGCCCCCGGGGCCTGGCGTCACCTGCCCAGTGATGACGAGGTCAACGTCCACGGTTCCGTTCACCTGGATCGGCCAGGTCTGGTTCGACGTCGTGTAGCCCGCGCCCGGCGTCCAGGTCCAGGTCTGGTTGACCGTCCCGAAGGACATGGTGGCCGAGATGGTGGCGTTCCCGAAGTTCTGGCCCATGGCCCAGGCTCGGAGCTCCACGTTCTGCGGCTGGGCGGACGTCAGCGTCACCCGGAAGCGCTGCGTACCCGGCTGGCTGGCCGTCGCGGCCGTCGTGAACAGCGAAGACACGGTCGTGTTGTTCTGGGCAAACGCGCGACTCTCGATGGCGACCATCGACTGGCTGAGCGTGCTCTGGTTCAGCGGCGGCGTGATCTCGGTCTCGACGTAGTCGATGAAGTACGGGTTAGCGGTGCCGTTGGTGCTGACCGTGTACGTTGCCTGAGCGGTCCACGGCTGTCCGGCCGGGATCGCCTGGGACAGGAGCTGGCCGGTCCCCTCCACCAGGGCGACCCCGGACGGCTGGAGGGCCACGACGCTGACGGACACCTGCGCGGAGGACACCCCCGCGAATCCCGCGGACACCATCAGGATCAGGATGGTCAATCGCATGTCGTAATTGTATGGAAAGACGCTCGCGCACGCGCGTGGACTCGAACCCGCTCCCGTCCCGAGAACTGGATCCACCCTGCCATCATGGCCTTACGACGCCATACCTGCCTGACCTGATGAGCGAGGGTCGACGCAACGCGGCCGAATGGCAGCCCGGTCGGCTTGCTCGGGACGGAGACGCGTACCGCAACTCCCGAATGATCGACGGTCGCAATCAGCTCCATCCCATCACCGAGAAGGCCGTTCACCGCACGGCGTGGGCGTACTGGCAACGGCAAGGTGCCCGCCCCGGAGGGCCGATCGCACCGAGATCCCGCAGGGGATGGTGCGTGTCGAGAAGACGGACGTGCTGACGAAGCAGGAGAGCGCGTTCATCCCGGGCTTTCCGACCCTGGCACGCGTGCCCGCCAACGAGTCGGGCATCTGACGGTCGTACTGGCCGCGTGGGCGGCGGCTCGTGTTCCACGAAGGCAGTCCGTGAAGACCTCCGCATGGCTCGTGGTACCATGCCTCACCCACCCCGTCTCCGGGTCTTTCCCCCGTGAATGCCTAGCTGGAGGCTGACATGAGACCGTTCCTGTTCCTCGTCGCGTGCTGCCTGATCCTCCCTTCGGTGCCCGCCCAGGTGACCCTGCTCAATGCCGCCTCGAACCCTCCTTCCGTGTTCCAGTCGACGGTAGGTCCGGACATCAGCGTCGACCCAGGGTTCTTCCAGCTGAACGGCGGCTCCGCGCTGCGGGGCTACTCGCCGTCGAACCAGTCGTATCTTCCGACCGGCATCGCGCTGGATCCCACTCAGGGATTCACCATGCAGTGGTGGTACCGGCCCGCGCGGCCGACCGGATTCGGCTACCTCATCGGAGATGCGGACATGGTCTCCCCGCTCGCGGGCTACAGCGGAGGACGCTTTCGCGTGTTCCAGAACGGGGCCTGCTACTGCCCGACGTACACTCCCGCGAACACGGGTGGTTTGACCTGCCGGGGTGTGCCCAACGAGGCCGCGCTCCTGGGTTCGCCCCTGACGAACGCGATCAACCTGAACGGGTTCGTCCACCTTGCGCTGCGCTACGATCCGGCCGCGAGCACGATCGACTGGCTCGTCAACGGGGTCGTGTCCAGCAGCACACCCCAGGTAGCCGGGCCCTTCACCTGGCAAGGCACGAACCTGGACATCATGGGCGATCGGGGGTCGAGTGCGGACGCGGGGGACGGACACTACGACGATTTTCGGATCTACGGCTTCGCCCGGAGCGACGTGGACATCATGGCCGACTTCATGATCGCAGCCGGAGGAGTCGGACCATCGGGTCAACCCAACGTGCCGGACATCGCCTACTACCAGGCGGACCTCTCGCTCGAGCCGCACTTCTGCTACGTCGGTACGAACAGTGATCCCATCGGGACCACCGCTCGCCGGATCACTTCCGGGACGTTGCTCGAATGGGGCGGCAACAGCCCGAACCAACCCGGGACGCCGGCGGCGTGCCTCATCAACGTCTGGCCCGGCGGCGTGGACCCCGGCTGCACCACGGTCGGATTCCCCAACCTGGGGGTGTGCCACGCGTTCTCCGCGCCCGCGGGGCAAGCTCTCATCTTCCCGGACGGTCTCGGTCTTGGCCCGGTGGGGGTCGGGCTCGGAGTGACGCTTCCGTACCAGTACTCGGGCGGCCCCCAGGGCATGACCAACACGCTCACGGCATCCCTGCCGCCCAGCCTGCTGACGGCGGGAGACGAACTGGTCCTCCAGTTCGTCGCACCCGACGGCGCTTACCCGAGCCAGACGGGTACCTCCAACCTCATGCGCCTGCCCTGGGTGGACCCGATTCCCGGCCCTCACGCCCGCATCGCGGTGCGCGGTAACGCCTCCATCCAGATCCTGGGCTTCTTCCGCGTCCTCAACACCGGTGACGAGGCGATCACACAAGTCATCTTCGATGCGTCCCCGTTGGGGGCGAACACGGGCTTCGCCCCCTCCTGTGGCCTGAACACGGGGGGGTCGTTGGCGCTCGGCACCTCCTATCGGTTCGGCACCGATGTCACGTCGGGTCTGATCCTCGGCACCAACAACGGCTGGACCGGTCTCGGTATGTTCGCCTACAACTGTCTCGGCGCCCTCCCCGGCTCGGGCAATGGCTACAGCGGCCTCCAGTTCGACTTCAGCGGCTTCACGGCCACGGTAGACGAGTTCGTGTTCGACTCGGGCACCGTCGCCCCGAACGTGAACGCCAACTACTTCATCGGGATGAACATCAGCGTCACGTTCTCGAGCGGTGTCACGCTCTCGGGCGCGCTCGTCGCGGACCCCAACGACCCGGACGCGGCCATCATCGACCTGTAGACCAGCGATCGACGCGAGGCGCTAGTGGAAGGAACCGACGTCGATCACCCAGCGCAACTGCCCTCGACCTTCACCCACTGGTCCCGGTGGCAGGTCTTGGACCTCGGTTTGGTGCAGTGACTGCGCATGAGATTCTCCGACATCACGACGTTCGTTCGCCTACGGTGGTGATTCGCGACGGTCCGCGCACAAACCGGGTTGCGGGAGCCATATCCGGTGCCAACCTGGGATAGTGACCTCTTCCCCCTCGATCCTACGCAAGAGAAAGAACATCCAGATCATGGCCAGCCGACTCCTCCCCGTCATCGCGCTGACGTTCATCACCGCCCTCGTCCCGGCCCAGGTCGCCGTGAACGACCTCTTTGACCGGCCCAATGGGACCAACCTCGGACCCGACTGGGCCGAACAGGCGGGGGACGGAGCCATCAGCAACAACCAGCTTCGAGGCAACCAACCCTGGAACCTCGGCTGGTCGATGCACACGACCTTTGTTTCCTCGTACGCCGAGCAGGTGATCCGCGCTGATTGGTCGCAGAACGTGGTCGGGGCCCGGCTCCTCCTCATCGCGGGCGCCGACGCGAGCTGGGGTGGAGTGTCGGTGAAGATCGGTGACAACAACGGGGACGCCTTCGCGGACCGGGTGTGGTTCGAAGCGGCCGTGAATGCGGGGTCGTGGTTCAACCAGCCGACGCCGGTCTTCTTCAACCTCTCGCCGGTCGTCGATGCCGGCCGGGTAACGGCGGCCAGACCCACGACGGAAATGCAGAGCTCTCCTGAGCTCTGCAGCAAGTAGCCGAAGACGAGCCAGTGTGCGCCCATCATGCCGCGAGCATCCGCTGTCCGCGCCCCATACCAAAAGCAAGCGAATCCCAGCCCCAGCTGCAAGAACCCGAGGGCGATGCAGGCCTCCGATCATCGACTTCGCGACCTCGTCAGAGGCTCGCGGGACATCGGTCTCGCCACGGCCGCGGACGTTCCATCGTCGACTGCACGCGACTGCGGGCGAGGACCAGGCCAAAGCGCGATTCCAGTGGCCCTCGGCCCGATCGCTATGCTCCGAGCCGTTGACGTCGCGCAGACGTCCGGTGAGACCTCACCGGACGTGGAGACCTCCCCAAAGCGCCTGGTATAGCTCCGGGTGCCCGCCCAGGGAGACGGAGGCGAACCCCACCACGCCCTGCGCGTCCGAAGGGAGCGGCACGTCGAGGTCGTGGTACTCCCAGAACAGCCGTTCGAGAGACGGCCGGTACTCCCAGGTGTGAATGATCTGCCAGTCGCCACCGTCAGCGCGCCACCCGACGTGGAAGCGCAGGACGTCGTCCCGCGTCATCAAATGGGAGAGGGGCCAAGGCGCGCAACGCCCCACGATCCGCGTGGCCCCGATCGGGAGCGGCAGTTCGATCACCGTGCCGGGAGGCGCCGCGAGCATCGGGCGTCCACCCGCAAAGGCGACGCGGGCGGCGGGTTCGGGCGTGATCCTCAGAGGTCTGGTGCCGATCGTGCGGGCGAGGACGCTAGCCAGGGCGTCGTCTGTCGTCGGCCGGCCTTCCGCCGCCGGCTCGTATCGCAACATCCATCCGAAGGGATTGAGAGGTATGTCGCAGGGAACGTCGCCCCCGATCCACTCCGAGCACCGCCCCCAGCGTAGATCTTGTAGGGGGCGAGACCGGAAGCTGGCGCCCGCCGACCCCACGGCGAGGACGAGGAGGAGAGCCGCCACCCGTCGCCCCGGGCCGCCGGACGTGGCGAGACCCGCCAGCACCCACAGGAGGGTCACGCCGGGCAAGAAAGCGTAGTGGTCGAGACCGCCCGACGCGAGTCGCGCAGGGGCGTGCCGGTAGGCGGCGAGCACCGCGATCGTCACCAGGACTCCAGCGAGCCACGCCTCCCGGAGCGCACGCACACGCGTGCGCCACAGGACGGTCGCCAGGAAGATGTGGAGGACCCCGACCAGGACCAGGACCAGCGAGGCCGGCATGCCGCGGAGCAGGGACGGCGGGAGGAGAGTCGCACCTCCGAACCGGACACCAAGGCCCATCACCCACCCGGGATCTCCGAGATCGATGCCCCCGGAATCTCGGGTTCCCAGAAGGTGCCAGACCTGGAGCCACGACAGAAGCGCGGCCAGCCCGAACAGGATCACGGCATGTCGGGTCCTGCGTTGCCACGCCGCCAGCGCGAAGAGGGGCAGGAGGAAGATCACATGCGGACTCGTCGCGCCCGCGAGACAGAGGAAGCCTGCGTCCCCGACGGCCTGCACCCGACTGCGAGGAGCTTCCGCCATGAGCAGCAGCACGAGGCCCAGACTCAACCAGGCTTGAGCGTTGGTGAGGTTGAAGAGGATCTCGCCGTTGTGAGGGACCAGGGCCAGGACGAGTACCCAGAGTGGCTTCCACGACACCGTGACCCGGGTGGACAGAAGGAAGAGCAGGTTCCCGGCGATCAGAGCGACCGTCGCGAAGCAGAACACGCCGGGTGCGGTCCACGGTGGGAGGTACGCCGTGATCCACGCCACGAGGCGGGGGAAGGTGTGGTAGTAGCCGAAGCCGAGACTGGTCTCGAAGAGGGCCGCGAGGCCGAGTCGGCGTCCGTCGGGGTAGAAGACCGCGCCGTCCTCCCCCCCAGAGCTGGGGATTGAGGATGCCCTCCGGCTTCCGGAGGAAGAGGAGTCCGAGCGCGAGCGCGACCAGCGCGAACCGTCCCCGCCAGCTCATCTTGGTGGGCGCCGCGAGCAGTGGGCTGAGGCCGGTCGATCTCGTCGGGATGAACATGGCACGGTCCGGACCACGGCCGCCTGGCGCTACCGAGAACTCCATGTGCGCAGCCATCATGACGTTACGACGCCATCCGAGACGACCGTACAGCGTGCGTCCGCGTTGTGTCAACGGGCCTGAGAACGGGACGATCGACCGGACGCCAGTCGTCGTCCACCTGCTGATTCTGGTCCGCTCCTCTCCTCCGATCGTGCCCGACTCGCGATGGAGAACGTCGCGCTTCGGCGGCGGCGACGACGTACCCGCTCAGCTCGACGACCCACCGCAGGCACGCCGACCGCAACTTGGTATTCTCACCAGCATGAAGAGTCAGGCAGGAATCCTCGACACCCTCAAGAGCCTGCTGACAGGTGAGCTGACGGCCATGGATGTCTACCTGGTCCAGAGCAAGATGTTTGCCAACTGGGGGTACACGAAGCTCCACGATCGACTGTCCCATGAGTTCGACGACGAGAAGGGACATGCGGAGAAGCTCATCGAACGCATCCTCTTTCTCGAAGGGACGCCGGACATGTCTGCCCGCCTGCCTTTCGCGCACGGAGACACAGTGCTGGCGATGATGCGAGCGGACCTGGAACTCGAACTCAAGGTCGCAAGCAACCTGAACCTCGCCATTGCCCAGGCCGAGAGGCTCGGCGACAACGGCACCCGGGCCCTCCTGGTACCCCTGTTGCAGGACACCGAGGGCGACCACATCCTGTGGTTCGAGAGCCAGGTCGAGATCATCGAAACGGTGGGCGAGCAGCGCTACCTGGCGGAGATGATCTAGTGGCCTGAGTCATTGGTTCGGCCGCACTATCGGCGAGGCATCGGGGCTTTGGGCAAGGCGCCGCGACGCGGGAATACTCGTAGGTATGGCGAGGAGCGGCAACGCGGCCAGGGGTCGAGAGTGCAGGCGAGAGACTGACTCAGGGCACTGGCTAGACCTCGGCCCCAAAGAAGGCCACTCCGTCTTCGAGAAGTCTCTGGATCTCGGATGAGTCGAGGCCGATCTCGGAGAGGATCGGCTGGGTGTGCTCGCCATAGCGTGGCGGCGGATTCAGCTCATGGTCGAGGGAGTCGAGGTGGGGAGTGTCGACGGCCGGAGGGGCGAGGTGCAGGGGGACGCCGCTGGCCCGTTGGGTCCGGAGCAGGTGCGGAGCGATCGTGTCCAGGTCCCGGACCCGGCTCACGGGGTTGACTGGCGCAACGACCAGGCCCGCGTCGCGCAGGAGGCCCAGCAGCTCATCGAGGGGTCGAGCGGCCGTAACCCCGGCGAGCTCGGCATGGATCGCTTCGCGGTCGTCGGCACGGCCCTCGTTGGTGTTCCGCTCGGGTCGGTGCAGGGCGGCGAACAGGGGAAGAGAGCAGAGCCGATCCCACTGGGCGTCGCTTCCAATGGCCAGGTACAGGTGACCGCCCTGGCAGGGGTAGACGTTGACCGGGACGAACTCCCGGTGCTCGTTGCCGAAGCGTCCGACCGGGACACCCGAGGTGCCCAGGTCCAGGAGCGGGATCATGGTCATGAGCCAGGAGGTGGCGGCCTGGGCCATGGAGATGTCGATGCGCTTGCCGCGACCCGCCTCCGCGCGCTCCGCCAGAGCGAGGCACACCTGGGCGAACATCTCGTCTCCCGCCTTCAGGTCCACCATCGGGACTCCGCACAGGGTGGGGGTGCCTGCGGGATCGCCGGTGACGTCCATGTAGCCCAGCTCTGCCTGGAGCGCGGGATCGTAGCCCGGCGCTGAGGGGAATCCGGGACCGTAGGCCGAGATCCCGACCCAGATGAGCTGTGGCCGCGCGGCCGACAGCGTCTCGTAGTCGACTCCCAGCTCCTCGTAGCGGCGCGGCAGGGTGTTGATGGCGAACACATCCACGGGCAGCTTGCGGATGAGGTCGAGCAGAAGCTCCCGCCCGCGGCCGGTCCGCAGATTCAGCGTGATGGCCTCCTTGCCGGCGTTCGGCCCGAAGAAGTAAGCGTGTCGATCGGCGTGATCCACGGGCGGACCCACGTACCGGTTGGGGTCCCCAGGGCGGCCCTTTCCGCGGGGCGTCGCCTCGAGCCGGATGACCCGGGACCCCTCGTGAACGAAGCGGGCCGTTCCCGAGGGAAGCGACAGGGCCTGCTCCAGGGAGAGCACCGTGATCGGCTTCACTGCGCGTCCTTCATGAACTCTCGCGCCCCTCTCTCCGGGGTGATCGGAAGCCCCGTGAAGCGACGACCGGTTGCGCTCTTGACCGCGTTGACGATGGCGGGCGCCGTGCAGATGGCCGGAGCCTCGCCGAGCCCCTTGGCTCCGAACGGTCCCTCCTCGTCCAGGCTCTCCACCAGGATCAGCTCGATCTCCGGCATGTCGGGAGCCGTCATGATCTTGTAGTCGCGGAAGCAGGGGTTTCGGACGCGGCCCTCCTGGACCAGGAGCTCCTCGGAGAGCGTGTAGCCCATCCCCATGGCGATGCCTCCTTCCACTTGTCCCTCGCATCCGAGGCGGTTGATCACCCGGCCCACGTCATGGGCCGCAGAGATCTTGAGCACGCGAATGATCCCCGTGTCCATGTCCACCTCGACCTCCGCGACCTGGGTCGCCCAGGCGTAGGTGGCGGAGACGTTGCCCTTGAACTTCTCGTCCTGGGCCACCGACGGAGGTTCGTAGTAGGCGTTGGTCACCACCAGCTCGGACTTGTCCTGGAAGTGCAGGGAGCGGATGACCTTCGGAACCGACATGACGTGCTTGCCGGTCGCCTGCTCCAGCACCTCCCCATCCTCGATGGTCAGCTCCTGCTCCGGTCGCTCCACCAGCCTGGCCGCCGCCTTGAGCAGTTTCTCGCGGGCCGCGCGGGCCGCGAGCCGGGCCGAGTTACCGGCGATGAAGGTGGTCCGGCTCGCGTGCACCCCCACGTCCCAGGGCCGGATCTCGGAATCGTCGTTCACGACCCGCACGACCTCCAGCTTCACTCCCAGCTCTTCGGCGGTGATCATGGCCAGGGCCGTTTCCGAGCCCTGCCCGATCTCGGAGGCCCCGGTGATCAGCGTGACCGCGCCGAAGTCGTCCAGCTTCAGGATGCTCCCGCACCCGTCCGAGCGATAGATCTTCGCCCCGCCACCGACGTGCAACATCGACGCCATGCCGATACCGCGGCGAACGCGGCCCGTCTGCTGCCGGTATTCCTCCCGCTTCTCCTTCCAGCGTGCCGCCGTAGTCGAGCCCTCCAGGCACTCGCGGAAGCCGCAGGAGGAGATCACCATTCCCTGACCCGTCACCTCGCCCTGCTCCTGGGCGTTCTGGAGGCGGAGCTCGAGGGGGTCCATCCCGACGCGATCGGCGAGCTCGTCGATCAGCGATTCCACGGTGAAGCTCGCCTGCAGGTTGCCGTACCCACGGAAGGAGCCCGCGTAGGGGTTGTTGGTGTAGACCACCTCGGCATCGAAGCGCACATGAGGTACCCGGTAGAGCGAGGAGAAGGTCTGCATCATCACGAAGGGGGTCGTCGCTCCCCACGACGTGTAGCCCCCGTTGTCCAGCACCAGGTCGGCCTCGCGGAACGTCAGGTTGCCGTCGGCGTCACAGCCCATGCTGCAGCGGATCTCCGCCGGCTGGCGGGTTGGAGACGCGACGAACTCCTCTTCACGGCTGAAGAGGATCTTGACCGGCCGCCGGGTCACCTGGGCGAGATGTACGCAGATGGGCTCGAAGGGGTAGATATCCAGCTTGGACCCGAAGGCGCCACCGATGAAGGGCTGGATCACACGGATATCGCGCGGATCGAGGCCCACGATGGCGGCGAGGTCCCGGCGGTACAGGAAGGGGACCTGGGTCTGGGACCAGATGGTCAGCTTGCCTTCCCCGTCGAACGAGGCGACCACACCGGAGACCCCGAGGCAGCAGTGGGTGACGTATCTCAGATGGAAGGTCGATTCCACCACGTGCGCCGACGCGCGGCGGCCCTGCTCGACCTCGCCGTGATCGTAGTGGTAGGTGAGGGCGACGTTCTCCGGATGGTCGCCGTGGATGGCGCGCGCTCCTGACGCCCGGGCCGCATCGGTCGTGAGGATCGGTGGGAGATCCCCGTACTTCACCTCGATGCGGCGACAGGCCGCTTCGGCCTGCTCGGGCGTGTCGGCGGCCACGGCCGCGATCTCGTCGCGGATGCAGCGCACGACCTCGCCCTTGAGCGGCGTGTTGTCCCGTCCATGACCGAAGGAGTGGTTGGGGATGTCGGCGGCGGTGATCACCGCGCGCACGCCCTCCATGACCTCCGCCCGGCTGGTGTCGATGCCGAGGATGCGGGCGCTGGGGCGATCCGCGCGCAGGATCTTGCCGTGCAGCATGCGGGGCAGAGTGAGGTCGTCCATGTAGCGGGCATCGCCGATGACGCGCTTGGCCGCATCCAGCTTGGGGACTGAGCTGCCGATGAGAGAGCTTCGCACGCGGCTCATGATCTCTCCTCCTCTCGCGACGCGGCCTCGATGGCGTCGATGGCTTTGGTGTATCCCGTGCAGCGACACAGGTTGCCCTCGAGGGCGCGCTCGATCTCGCGACGCTCGAGCGGGCCGCGCTTCTGCCTCAGGAGCGCGGTTGCCGTGACTGCGATCCCCGGCATGCAGAAGCCGCATTGAACCGCGCCCGCCCGGACCAGCGCGGCGGGGACGGCGGCGAGGGAGCCGTCGGAGCGCCTCAGGCACTCCGCGGTCTCGACCTCGGCGCCGTCTACCTCGACCGCCAGCACCAGGCAGGCCGCGCGCGCCTGCCCCCCGATCATCACGGTGCAGGCTCCACACTCACCCTCTCCACAGCCCAGCCGCGGGCTGGTCAGGGCGAAGTCCTCGCGCAGCATGGCGAGCAGGCTCCGGTGAGCGGGGACAGTGGCGCGCAGCTCATCGCCGTTCAGGCTGAAGCGGATCTCAACCTCGACCGACATGCAGCACCTCCCTCTCCAGGTGGACTCGCACCAGGTGCCGCCGATACCAGGCGCTGGCGCGCACGTCATCGATGGGGCGTGCCGCCTCGACCGCCGACTGCGCCGCCGCCCGGGCAGTGGCAGCGTCCGGTGGGCGACCCTCGAGGGTCTTCTCCGCAGCGGGGCAGCGAAGCGGTGTCGGCGCGGTCGCACCCAGGGCCACGCGGGCGTCCCGGATGAGTCCTCCATCCACGCAGAACCCCACTCCGACCGACACGATGGAGATGTCCATGGCGGGTCGGGTCCCGGCCTTCCTCATACGAGCCCGAAAGCCGGGGGGGGGTCGGGGTACGACGACCGCGGTCAGCAGCTCACCCGCTTCGAGGGCCGTTACGCCCGGGCCGCGGAAGAAGTCGCCAAGAGACAGCTCTCGCTCGCGCGGCTGATCGCCCTCCAGCGAGGCCAGGCGCACTCTCGCATCCAGCAGGAGCAGGGGCACGGCGAGATCCGCGGCGGGCGAGGCGTTCACCAGGTTCCCCCCGATGGTGGCCGCGTTGCGGATCTGCCCGGAAGCGAAGTGATCGCAGATGTCCGCAAGCACCGGCATGTGCTCCGCGACGACCGGGTCCTCGCGAAGTTCGGTGACGGTGGTCAGGGCACCGATGCGGTACACATCGTCGACGGCGCGCACCCCCACGAGGCCCGGCACCTGCTTGATGTTCACCAGCGCCCCCTCCAGGTCGCGGTCGACACCCTCGAGGCGAAGCACGAGGTCGGTGCCGCCGGCCAGGACGCGGGCCCGGTCACCGTACTTGGCCAGCAGCTGGAGCGCTTCCCGCAAGCTCGTGGGGGCGGAGTAGCATTCGATTCTCACCATTCGTCCTCCAGGTGCTCAGAAGCGCACGCGCTCCACGTACTCGCCGTAGACGTCCCGCAGCGCGCGGGTCACCTCGCCGACGGTGGCGAGCGCGGTCACGGCATCGATCGCGGCCGGCATGACGTTGGCCCCGGCCTCCGCGTCCTTCCGCAACCGATCCAGAGCCGCATTCACCTCCCCGCTGTTGCGGGTCGCACGGGTCTTGTTCAGACCTTCGCACTGAGCCTCCGCTGCTTTCCGATCGTAAGGATGCAGCTCGACCCGACGGTGCTCTTCCTCCACGCGGTGGCAGTTGACACCCACCTTGCGTAGTCGTCCGGACGCGATGTCGCGCTCGCGTTGGTAGGCCTGGCGGGCGACCTTCGCCTGAATCACTCCGTCGGCGATCTGCTGCACTATCCCGCCCTCGGCGGCCGTCTCCTCCATGCACGCCTCGATGCGGCGCTCCATTTCGTCCGTGAGGCTCTCGACGAGCCACGACCCCCCGAGCGGATCGACGGTGTCGCACAGCCCCATCTCCTCCACGAGGATCTGCATCGTGCGGAGCGAGATGCGAGCGGCCTCCTCGGACGGAATGGTGTAGGCCTCGTCGTAGGAGCAGAGCGCCATCGTCTGGGTCCCGGACAAAGCCGAGATCAGCGCGTAGTAGGCGCCGCGGACGATGTTGTTCACCGGCTGTTCGATGGTGAGGCCACCGCCGCCGCCGCCGGCGATCATGCGCAGCCAGGCCGAGCGTGGGTCCTGCGCGCCATACTGGTCGCGGATGATCCGCGCCCACAGCCGCCGCCCACCGCGGAACTTGGCCACCTGCTCGAAGAGCTTGCCGAAGATGTCGAAGTTGAAGGAGAGCCGCGAGGCGAAGCCGTCGATCTCGAGTCCGCGCCCGATGACGTGGTCCGCGTAGGCTCGCGCGATCAGGAAGGCATAGGCCATCTCCTGCACGGGGTTCGCCCCGCTCTCGCGGATGTGGTATCCGCAGACGCTCACCGGGCTGTAGCGGGGGCAGTGCTCGGCGCAGAAGAGGATGGTGTCGCCCACGAGCTTCACGGAGGGCTCGACCGGGAAGATCCAGGTGCCGCGTCCGATGAACTCCTTGAGGATGTCGTTCTGCGCCGTCCCGCGCAGCTGCGAGAGCTCGTAGCCCCGCTTTCGGGCGAGGGCGAAGTACATGGCCATGATCGGCACCGCCGCCCCGTTGATGGTGAGCGAGACGGTGATCGCATCCAGGTCGATGCCTTCGAAGGCCGTCTGCATGTCGAGCAGCGTGTCTACGGCCATGCCGACCCGGCCGACCTCGCCGCGGGCGCGTTCGTCGTCGGAGTCGAGCCCGCACTGCGTGGGCAGATCGAAGGCCACGTTGAGCCCGGTGTTGCCCTCGTTGATCAGGTACCGGAACCGGGCATTGGTGTCCGTCGCGGTTCCGAAGCCCGAATACTGTCGCATCGTCCAGGGGCGCTTGCGGTACATGGCCGGGTGGATGCCCCGCGTGAAAGGGAACTCGCCCGGCGCCCCGATCCGGGCGCTGACCGGGTCCGCTGGATCCTCGGGGCCGTAGACCACCTCGACCGGGATCCCCGATTCGAGGATGACCTCGGGCAGCGGCTCGCCCTTTCCTGATCTCCCAGTGCTCGTCACTGCTTGCCTCCTCGCGGGGATTCCAAGACGGTTCGACAGACCCGCACGATCTCCTCCAGCGGGGTTGCAGTGGGCATGACCGCAGCGGCCCCCGCGGCCTCGAGGGGTTCGCGATCCTCGGCGGGGATATTGCCGCCCACGATCCAGGGAAGGTCCGGCAGGTCGAGTTTCGCCAGCTCCCGCTTCAGCTCCTCGCAGAGCACGAGGTGGGCTCCCGAGAGGATGGACAGGCCCACGCAATCGACCCCTTCCTCCAGGGCGCAGGCTGCGATCTCTGCCGGCGTGCGCCGCAGGCCGGTGTAGATGACCTCGAAGCCGGCGTCGCGCAGGGCCAGGCACACGACCCGGGCTCCCACGTCGTGGCCGTCGAGGCCGGGCTTGGCAATGAGAATGCGTGCTGGTGACATGATCAGAGCTCGAGTGAGCGTGCGACGGTGAGCTTCAGGATCTCCGACGTCCCCCCGCCGATGAGCGTGAAGCGGACGTCCCGCAGGAACCTCTCGACCGGGAACTCGGTGGCGAAGCCGTAGCTGGCCAGGACACGCGCGGCCTTGTCACAGACGGACACCGCGGCCTCCGAGGCGAAGAGCTTGGCCATGGACGGGAGCGCCGGCCCGCAGGGCCCCTGGTCCGCGGTCCAAGCGGCATAGCGGACGAGCTGGCGCGCGGCGACCAGGTCCGTCGCGGCCTCTCCGAGCGGCAGCCGCACGGCCTGGAACTTCCCGATGGCGCGTCCGAACTGCTCGCGCTGCTTCGCATAGCGGACAGCCTCGTCCAGCGCTGCCTGGGCGACGCCGCAGGCCAGGGCCCCGGTCATGATGCGGATCTCGGCCAGGACCTCCTTCAGCAGGCCCTCGGCCTGGCCCTCCTCGCAGAGGATGAAACGCTCCGGGATCCGGCACTCGTCGAAAACGACCTCGGACGTGGGCGAGGCCCGGACCCCGAGCTTCTCGATCTTGCGGCCGACGACGAGGCCGGGCGCATCGCGAGGCACCAGAAAGATGCTCAATCCGGCGGAGCGCTCCGCGTCGGTGCGGGCGAAGACGGTGAAGAAGTCGGCCACCGGAGCCGAGGTCACCCAGGTCTTCTGTCCGGAGAGCACCCACTCCTCACCGTCCCGCACCGCGCGGGTGCGGATCGCCTTGAGATCGCTGCCCGCGTCCGGCTCGGTCATGCAGATGGTGCCGATCCGGTTCCCTTCGAGCGCGGGGGCGAAGAACTCGCGGAGCAGCTCCTGATTGCCGGAGCGATAGACGAAGTGCGTCCCCATGAGCGACTGCATCGCACAGGAAGCCGCAACGGAGAGGGAGGCCCGGGCGATCTCCTCGATGGCCAGACAGTACGCGACACGGGAGAGCCCCAGACCGCCCACCGACTCCGGGTAGCGCATGCCGAAGAAGCCCAGCCGGGCGACCTCGAGGAACGGCTCCCGAGGGAACTCACCGAGCTCGTCGATCTCGGCGGCCTGGGGAGCGAGGACCTCGTCGGCGAAGCGGCGGAAGGTGTCCTTGATCTCGTCCTCGAAGGCCGAAAGCGTGAAGTCCACGGTCAGCTCCCTTCCCGGAGGCGCCGGGTCTCGCCCGGGTCCAGCTTCCCGGTGGCGGGATCGATCGCCACGCCGTAGGCGGACCTGGCCTGCTCGCGCGACACGACTCCGTTCTCGACCTCCGTGGCGACGAGCTCGGCCGGGCGCTCCCGCGGGTCGCCCCATCCGCCACCACCGCCAGCCTCCTGCACCCACATCGTCCCGGCGGGGACCCCTTTGAGGAGGTCCTTCGATGTCAGCTTGCGGACCTCGCCACCAGGGAGGTGCAGCTCGATGAAGTTGAGCGTCCCCGGAGTCCCGCCCATCAACCCGAATGCGGGCTCGACGTCACCATCCCCGAACGTGACGACCTGCAGGTCTTCACCTCCGAGGACAAAGCGCGTCCGCACGCCGAGTCCACCCCGCTGCCGGCCAGCTCCGGCCGAGTCTTCCAGGAGCTCGTGCTCGACGAGGGTGTGGGGCGTCTGCTGCTCGAACATCTCGTAGTCCTGGTCGAGCACGCCGCCCGAGGCATCGATCATGCCGATGTGATCGTAGCCGTCCACGTCGGGAAGGGCCCCGGACCCTCCCTTGAGCCCCATGAAGCCGATGTCCACGAACTTGTCCCCGGTCCGCGGATCCAGCCCCGTGCTCAGGCCGCAGAGCAGGTGGTTCCAGCCTGCGGTCACGCGGTCGGGGATGGCGGAGACCAGGGCCCGCATGATGGCGTCCGCGTTGGGGGGGCAGAGGTGGTTGCCGAAGGTGGTCGCCTTCGGATAGGAGGCGTTCAGGACCGTGCCTTCGGGGATCTCTATGGTCACGGGCCGCACCATCCCCTCGTTGTGGGGGATGTCGGGATTGACCATCTGCAGGAAGGTCAGGACGGTCGCCGACGCGCTGGACGCGTAGGTGCCGTTGACGAACCCGCTGGTCTGCTCATCGGTGCCGCCGTAGTCGAAGCGGATGTGGTCGCCGTCCACCGTGATCTCCACGCGGATCACGTGCAGGGAGCCCGGGTGGCGGCCGTCGTAGTGGATGCGGCCCTCGCCCCGATAGACGCCGTCGGGGATGCTCTTGATCTCGGCGCGCATCATCCGCTCGGTGGCGCTGAAGAGCTCCTCTCGCTGGAGGTCGAACACCTCCCGGCCGTGACGCTCGAGAAGCGCGACCATGCGACGCTCGCCGACGGTGCAGGCGCCAATCTCGGCGCGCATGTCCTCCTGCACGATGTCCAGGCGGATGTTGGCGAAGATCAGGTCCCAGACGTCCTGCCGCAGTCGACCGCGGTCGATCACCTTGATGGCCGGGATCCTGAGCGCCTCCTGCCAGACCTCCGTGGCACCCGGGTTGTAGCCGCCGGCGACGGCGCCGCCGATGTCGGCCTGGTGGCCCTTGACCGCGGCCCAGGCCACGAGGTCACCCTCGTGGAAGATCGGCTTGAACGCGGCCACGTCGTTGTTCTGGTTGCCGAAGGTGAAGACGTCGTTGTGGAAGAAGACGTCCCCCTCGTTGATGTCGCCCCGGAAGCGCTCGCACAGGTGTTTGCACACGGGGCTGAGGGAGAAGGAGAGGATGGGGAGGTTCTCCGTCTGCTCGAGCATGCGCCCCTCGGCGTCGTACAGACCCGTGACGAAATCCTTCGCCTCGCAGAGTATCGGCGAGCGCGTGGTGCGGGACATCGCGTTGCTCATCTCTTCGGTGATCGCCTTGAAGGCGCTCGCGAGTACGCTCGTCAGGATGGGGTCGGGTGTCGTCGCGCTCATCTGGTCGGACCTCCGGAGCCCTTTCTCGTCAGCAACAGGGAGCGCGCAGCGTCCACGCGGCCCTCGAAGGCCGCCGTGATCCACACCGTCGTGTGGCGACCCTCCGCCAGCGCCGGTCCCGGGACCGAGTCGCCAGGAGCGAGACGGTCGAGGTCGAAGACGGGCACCAGATCCCAGCTCCGCAGCTCCGGTGAGAACACCTTGCGCTGCCCCTTGGCCGTGGTCTTGTGCGAGGCGGCCTGCCGATCGGCAGCGGGGTGATCGGTGCGGTCGAGACGGCCCACGGCTCGCAGCCGCACATTGATGACCTCCAGCGCCGTGTCTTCCTCAGCGAGCTGGTAGCCATAGAGCACGGCATGGCGTCGGTGAAACGCGTCGGCTATCCGCGCAAGACCGTCCAGGTCGAGGTCTCCGCGATCGACTCCGACGTGGACCTCGTGGTACTGGCGCACGTAGCGCATGTCGAAGGCCAGTTGGATTTCGATCCTCTCCGCCGGGACTCCCTCCTCGAGCAGTTGGCTCCGACCGCTCTCCTCCATCTGGCCCACGACCTCTCGCAGGTGCGGCCACTCGAGCTCCCCGAGACGCGCGGGATAGGAGACCACGAAGTCGTGTTCGAGGTCGGTGAGCAGCATGCCGGAGGCGCAGAAGGTGGAGGCGTTGCGAGGGACGACCCCGTGCGGGATCTCGAGCTCTTCCATGATCGCGCAGGCATGCAGCGGACCGGCACCGCCCGCGATGACGAGGGAGTGGTTGCGCGGATCGACCCCGCGCTGGACGCTCACCTGCCTCACGCCCAGGGCCATGTTGCTGTTGATCACGCGGTACATTCCCGCCGCTGCTTCCTCGACCGCGAGTCCCAGCGGGCCGGCGATGGTGTCCGCCACGGCCTTGCGGGCGCCCTCGAGGTCGAGCTCCATGCTGCCGCCCGCGAAGAACTCGGCGCTCAGCAGGCCCAGGATCAGGTCGGCGTCGGTACACGTGGGCTCGCGACCGCCGAATCCGTAGCAGACGGGACCCGGTCGCGCCCCCGCGCTCTTCGGCCCCATGCGCAGGAGGCCCCCCGGATCGAGCCAGGCCACCGAGCCTCCTCCGGCACCGATGGTGGCGATGTCGAGGGTCGGCAGCGCGATGCGCAGGCGGTCGATGTCCGCTTCGGTACGCAGCGCGGCGGCTCCGTCCGTGACGAGGGCCGCATCGAAGGAGGTCCCGCCCATGTCGACCGTGATGCAGTCGCGCAGGCCGTGCGGCGCCACGGCGGCGAGCCCCGACGCTGGGCCTGCCGCCGGCCCCGACAGCAGTGTCAGAGCGGCTCGGCTACGCGCCGTCTCGGGCGAAACCACGCCACCGCTGCTCTGCATGATCAGGAGAGTCCCGGCAAAGCCGGCCTCCTCCAATCGCCCGACCAGGCGGTCCAGGTAGTGGTCCAGGATGGGCCCGACGTACGCAGAGAGCACCGTCGTGGAGAGGCGGTCGTAGAAGCGGATGGCGGGAAGCACCTTGGACGAGACCGATACGTAGCGTCCGGGCAGGCGGTCCTGAACGAGCTTCTTCGCCGCACCCTCGTGTGCCGAGTTGGCCCACGAGTTGAGGAAGCAGACGGCCACCGCCTGCACGTCCTCGCGCTCGAAGTGCTCGAGTGCGAGCAGGACGTCCTCTTCCTGCAGAGGCGCCGACTCACGTCCCAAGCGATCGATGCGCTCCCGGATCCCGATGCGCAGGGACCGCGGCACGAGGGGCTCGACGTTGGTCTGGCGGTTGTTGTACTGCTCCTCGCGGATCCCGCGCCTCATCTCGAGGGCGTCCCGCACGCCGTACGTGGTCAGGAGGCCGACCCGCGCTCCGGTCCGGGTGAGCACCGCGTTGGTGGTGACGGTCGTGCCGTGCACGATGCGGTCGATCCTCTGCACGAGCTCGCGGGGTTCCAGGCCGCGGGCCTGCGCTGCGAGTCGCAGCCCTTCCATGAACCCCACGGAGGGATCCTCTGGAGTGCTCGGGGTCTTGTAGTTCTCAGGCGGGCGACCGGACTCGCAGAGCTCCACGTCGGTGAAGGTCCCGCCGACGTCAACGCCGATGGTCAGACTCACGGCAGCTCTCCTTTCGACGGCTCGACCAGGTGCTCCTCACAGGTGCCGATCGACAGCTCTCGTCCCAGCGCCTGGCCGCGCTGCAGGGCCAGGACCACGCGCTCCTCCCAAGTCGTCGGGGCGTTCTGGAGGACGGCTCGTCGCAGGTCATCCGCCTTCCACGGCAGGGCACCCAGGCCCTGGAGGGCGCCCAGGTGGAGCAGGTTCGCGTCTCGCGGATCGCCTCCCTCTGCGGCCATGCGGTGAGCGGGAATCCTGAAACAGCGGTCCGTCGCCTGCTCGAGATCGGCCAGGAGGAGATGGGGCGCCGGGTACTCGAGGCCGGCTTGCGCGAGAGTGAAGGGGGGGATCGGGTGGGGGTCGACCAGGGCGAGACCCTGCGGCCGGAGGAGGTGAGCGGCTCTGGCCGCCTCCATGGGCTCCAGCGCCACCAGCACGTCGGCCTCCCGAGGACCGATGGCCGCCACCGGACCCGCTTCGATCACCACCGCCGCGCTGACGCAGCCGCCCCGCTGGCTCATGTTGTGAGCCTGGCCGACGACGACTCGCAAGCCGACACTGTCGGCGGCGAGCGCCAACCAGCCGGCGGCCGTCACCACGCCCTGTCCCCCCACTCCCGCGAGGAAGATGCGCAAGCAAGCAGGTGCATTACGTGCGTCGCTCAAACCAGGATCTCCTGTCGGATCGCCCCTGCGGGACAGACCTGTGCGCACAGACCACATGCGGTGCAGCTCTCCGCGTCGATGAAGGGACGTCCGTCACGGAGCGCGATGGAGGGACATCCCACGAGGTCAACGCAGGCCCGGCACAGGGCGCAGTCACCGCAGTGCATGCAGCGCCTCGCCTCCGCCCGCAGATCGGAGCCGGCGCGCCGGCGGGTCCGCCGAGGAGGCTGCGGTGCTGGGGTCTCGCGCGGCGGCGGGGCGATCCTCTCGGTTCCGCCCAGCGGTTGCTCGCCAGGGTCGGTGATGCTCCCGGGAACGGGACGCGGGGCCGACCAGCCGTGCTCCTCCAAAAGGTGAGCAAGCGCGCCGCGGGCAGCGCGCCGGCCCGAAGCCATCGCCGTCACCACGCGACGATGTCCGGGAACGAGATCGCCGGCGGCGAAGACGCCCCTCAGGCTGGTCTGCCCGGTGACGGGATCGACCCGGACCAGGCCATCCACCAGTGCGAGTTCGGGAACACCGTGGAGGAAGTCAAGGTCCACCGACTGCCCGACCGCGGTGACGAGGAGATCGACCGGAACGCTCTCCTGGGGACCATCACGGGTCTCCACGCGGAGACCGCCGGGAGGGTCGTGCACCACGCGGGCCGCTCCGATGCAGGCCTCGCTGATGCGGTCCCCCGCCGCGCGCACGCCCACGATCGTGGCGTTGCTTCGGATCTCGATCCCTTCGTCCAGCGCGTCCTCGACCTCGCCGGGATCGGCGGGAATCTCGCCGGCCGCCTCGGGACAGACGACGAGGACGCGCGAGGCACCCTTGCGGATCGCCGTGCGGGCAGCGTCCATGGCGGCGCTTCCGCCGCCGAGCACGACGACGCGATCCGGGATCTCGACCGCGTCGCCATTCCACGCCCGCGCCAGGAACTCGAGCGCCGTGGCGACACCGCCGGTGGGGAGGCCCGGAAGCTCGATCGGGACCGACCGACTGGCGCCGAGCGCGAGGATCACCGCGCGGAATCCCTCACGGAACAGCTCGGCCAGGGAGAGGTCCTGGCCGAGGGAGCGCCCACCGCGGAACTCGACCCCCAGCGCGAACAGGTCGCGGAGGTCCGCGGCGAGATGTTCACGATCCAGCCGGTACGGGGGAATGCCGTGGGCGAGCAGCCCGCCGGGTTGCTCGCGGCGGTCGAAGAGCACGACGCGGGCCCCCGCGCTCGCCAGGTCGGCCGCGGCGCAGAGTCCGGCAGGACCTGCCCCGACGACGGCGACGGGCGGAGCATCGGATCCCGCAAGGCCTGACGTCAAGGTGGCGTCGCCTGCTTCTCGAGCGGCGGTCACGGCCGCCTGCTTGATGTCCATGATGGGCACGGGACCACCAGGCGCGGGACACGCATCCTCGCAGGGGCGATGGCAGACGGTCCCGCAGACCGAAGGCAGGGGAGTTCCTTCCCGGACCGGGCTGAACGCCTGCCCGTAGCGCTCGGCCGCGAAGAGCCCGCAGTACCCCTGCACGCAGAGGTCCAGTGGACAAGCGAACGTACACGGGGCCGGCCGATCGTGCTCGTTCCCGCCGGTCGTGGACGCCCGCAGTCGGGCCGTGGCGAGCTCGAAGCTGAAACCTCGGGTTGATGCACCGCCGCAGTCCCGCGCGAAGGGCGCGCGGGCGCAAGCGCGGCAACGCTTCTCGTCGATGACGAAGGGCGCCTGCTGCTCGAGCTCACGGCGGGGTTCCGGGAGGCGAACGCACGGGCTGCGGGCGAGCAGGACGCGGACCCCTTCCCGCGTGCCGAGGCGCTCGAGCGCGGCCATCGTTTCAGACAGGTCGCTCGGATCGACGATCTCCAGTGCCGAAACCCCGAGCGCCCGCACGATGGCCTCCAGGTCCGTGGGCACAGCCGTCTCGGTACGCGCCGCCGTGCTCGGCTGCAGCCCGGTCATGGCCGTCACGCTGTTGTCCAGGATGACCACGATCATCGGGACTTCATGGGTGACAACGTTGAGGAGCGCGGGCATC
The DNA here is from genome assembly GCA_002687715.1 of Planctomycetota bacterium. Lineage (GTDB taxonomy): Bacteria > Planctomycetota. The sequence goes on from NZBC01000243.1 coordinate 21,322, forward strand.
CCCGAGTGGAGAAAGGTCGAGTCTCCAATGAACGCGAGCGCCGTCTTTCCCGTGGCTCGGACCAGGCCGGCGGCCTGGGTGATGCTCGAGCCCATGCTCAGCAGCGTGTCGGCGGCGTCGAGGGGCGGGCCGTAACCGAGGGTGTAGCAGCCGATGTCGCTGCAGTAGAGGGCGTCGTCACCGAACACGGCCCGCACCGCAACATAGCTCGCTCGATGAGGGCATGAGGAGCACAGCACGGCGGGTCGCGCTGCGCAGAGGGACGAAGCATCAGAGGCCGCCGGCGGGGTGCTCCTGCGTGGCGCGCCACCGCGCGGGTTCACGCCGGCGCCGCCCGCCAGATAGCGATCGATTGCCTCGCCGACGATCTCCAGCGTATACGCGAAGGGGGCGGGCAGGTCGCCGCTACGTTTGCCGAAGATCCGTCCCGTGAACCCTGACTCGCGTGCGGTCACGATGAGGCTCTCCTCCACGAAGGGAGCGAGCTCCTCAACGACGAGCACCGATTCGACCTGCTCGAGGAAGCGCTCGACCCGGGCGGCGGGCCACGGGTACACGGCCCCCAGGGTCAGCAGGCGAACCTGGGTCTCCCGGCCCCCAAGCAACGTGCGCGCCAGCGCGGCGGCGTGTCCGGTCGCGATGACGCCCTTGGTGCCGACTCCGGATTCCTGGTCGATGCCGCTGCGCGCAATGCACTCTCCAGCCGCGCGCAGACGATCGTCGATCTCGAGGCGCATGGCGCGCGCGTTGGGCGGGATGGGTACGAAGCGCGCCGGATCCCGCCGAAACTCCGCAACTCGGGCCGAGGAATCGGGGAGCCTCCCTACCGTCACCGGTGCGCCAGTGTGACAGATCGGGGTCGTCAGCCGCAGGAGAACAGGCAGGCGGCTGGTCTCCGAGAGCTCGAAGGCCAGCCGCGTGAAGTCGAGAGCTTCCTGGGGACCCGAGGGATCGAGGGTAGGCAGGAAGAGCATCGGTGCGAGCAGGCGTTGGTCCTGCTCGTTGGGGCTGGTCCCGCAGCCCGGGTCCCCAGCGGAGGCGATCACGAGCCCGCCCTCCACGCCCACGTAGGGAATGGTCGAGAGCGGATCACCCGCGTAGACGAGCCCGAGGTGCTTCATGCTCGTGATGGCACGCGCCCCGGCCAGGCTGGCCCCGAAGGCGACCTCGAGGGCGACTTTCTCGTTGACCGAGTACTCGACGCTCAGCCCCACCGCATCCGCCAGCTCGTGAAAGCGATCGCCGATCTCGGAGGCGGGGGTTCCCGGATACCCCGTGGCGACGCTGACTCCGGCCTCGAGGGCACCCCGCACGACGGCGTCCGTCCCGAGCATGACGCGAGGCCCCTCATCCGCGTCGCCCAGCAGCCTCCTGGTCGCCTCCCTCACGACCGGGTCCCTCGCCTGGCCACGTCCTTGAAGATCTCGAGTCCGCGCTCGAGCCCCCGTGAATCCGCGGAGTACGTGATCCGGACGTGGGTATCACGCCTGGAGAAGCACCGGCCGGGCACGATGGCGAGCTTCTCTTCCAGGCAACGGTCGGCGAACTCGGTTCCCGTGCCCCACGGGGCGGGGACGAAGGCGAAGAGTCCACCCTCGGGTGACACGGGGAGGAGCTCGCCCAGCTCTCGAACGATGACGTCCCGTCGTGTGGCCACGGCCTCGCGCATCTCGGTGTTGTCGTCTTGCAGCACCTGGGCCATGGTTCGTTGAGCAACGGTCGGAGCACACATGAAGATGAACTGCTGCAGCGTCCGGAGCTGTTCGATGATCTCCGCGGGGCCCTGGACGAAGCCGAGTCGCCAGCCCGCGATGGCGTGGCTCTTGGAGAAGCCGCTGAACAGCAGGGCGTTCGCGTCGAGGCGTCGCACGCTCACGTGCTCGCCACGATGAACCAGTTGGGCATAGGCCTCGTCCGAGAGCAGCCGGAGGCGGTTCTGGTGGGCGAACTCCACCACGCCCCGCAGCTCGTCGAGAGTCGCGACGGCTCCGCCCGGGTTACCCGGGTTGCAGACCACCACTGCCCGTGTGCGCGGGGTCAGCACGGACTCGAGAGCTGCCCTCCGGAGCCGGAAGTCCGGGTAGGTGTCGTAACGGACCGCACGTGCCCCGGTCAGCTCGATCAGCGCGGCATGAGCGACGAAGCCGGGATCGGGGATCAGCACCTCGTCCCCGGACTGGAAGAGGGCCTGGCAGGCAAGATGGAACCCGGCCGAGATGCCCGCCGTTGCGATCAGGTTCTCACCGCCCGGTCCGAACTCTCGCGCGACGTGGTGCCCGAGCGCTTCGAGGAATTGAGGGAGTCCCTCCGTCGGTCCGTAGCGGCCATCGTCCTCCTCGAGTGCGCGTCCGGCCGCCTTCCTCACGACCGTGCCGATTCCGAGGCAGGTCTGGCCCAGGCTCAGATCGACGACACCGGGGATTCGTCTCGCCCGCTCGAACACCCGGCGGATACCGCTCGCCTCGAGGCCGAGGAGCCGGTCCGCCAGGGGCATCGGATCCTGCGCCGAGGTGCCGATGGCGGCTTCGTCCCGCCGAAGCCGGCGCTTGCCGGTACCGCCCTGGGATTCGTTCCCTGCCACCGCCACCTCCGCTCATGATCAACGGTCGTCAACGGCAAGGAGAGCTGCCGACTCAGCGGCGTTCCTCCGTCGAGATCGCCGTGCGCAGCGCAGCGCCGTTTGGACCATCGTATCGACGTCCGTCGATTCTGTCCCGAAACGCGTTGACCGGAGGTAGCGACTGCATGCCGTCCCCACCTCGGTCGTGAACAAATCACAGGCGGCGAGCGTATCCCAATGGGAGCGAAGAACTGGGACCGGTCCGTCCCCCGGTTCCTCATTCGCGACCGCGATCGCTCTTACCGCGAAGTCTCCCGACGGAAGGTCAAGGCACTCGGCGAGCGCCACCTGCCCCGCGTCATCCGCGAGCACGAGTCGTACTTGCACGGCACGGTCCACGACCACATGAAGCTCCTCGAGCTTGCGGTCCGCGCCGCACGCTGACCACCCGCCCAACACCAACGACCAGGCTACAGGTCTTCGTAGGCGGCGTCTCGCATCACGCGCCTGGCCACCTCACTGGCATAGCGACGCCCGAGCGTCGCACGGTTGCCCCGCGCCCAATCCGTCAACTTCGTCGGCGCCGTCGGCTCTGCGTCCGAATCGAGCAGGCTGCGCATGAGCCCCTTGATCTCTTCGCGCGTGATGATCACGTCCTTGACGAACGGGTTGATGCACCGCCCCAGCCAGTAGCCGAGCGACGGGGGAACGCGCACGATCAGGCGCCTGACCTCGATGATCTTGCCGATGGTCTCGACCAGCTCACGGAAGGTGAACCTCTCGGGGCCGACGGCGTCGACGGTCAGGTCCTCCCGTCGGTCTGCGCAGTCCATCATCAACGCGGCCATGTCGTCGACGTACATCGGCCGGAGCGCGTACCGGCCGTCGCCAAAGACGCCGAAGATCGGCAGATGCCGCAGCACCCAGGCGATGTTGTTCACCAGGATGTCACCGCGGCCGAACAGGACCCCGGGCCGCACGATGGCATGCGAGAGCCCGGTGGCCGAGAGCGCACGTTCGAGTTCGTGCTTGCCCTTGTAGTAGCCGAGGTCATCGGCCTCGTCGGCGTGGAGGATGCTGACGTGCACGACGCGACGAACGCCGGCCACCTTGGCAGCAGAGAACAGCTCCTTGGTGTTCGCGACGGCCTGGTCGAACGTGAAGAGCTTGTGGTTGAAGCGGACCCAGTAGGTGTTGTACAGCGTGTCCGCTCCCTCGAGCGAGCCGGCGAGCGCGCCAGGATCGTCGAACGCAAGCGGTGCGATCTCGAGCCGCTCGCCGAACGGGTTTGGACGATTGGGCGAGTTGGTCAGGGTCCGGACTCTCTCGCCCCGCGCCAGCAGCAGCTGCGTGAGCGACCTGCCGGTGTAGCCGAGGGCTCCGGTGACGATGCTCACCTTTGTCATCGCGCCGGATGTCCGTCGACGGTGAAGGCCGGGCGCCCGGGCCGGAGCAGGCTGAGGACGACGACCGACAACGCGGCGAACAGCATGATGCCCGAGCCCGCCAGGGACCACCACCGTGACACGTCCGCGGATCCGAACGGGAGCGGCATGTCGACGGCGAGGATGACGCACCCCGCGAGCAGCACGCCACGCAGAGCCGGTCTCGCTCGCGGCACGAGAAGCAGCAGCAGCCACAGGCTGGACACGACCCCGTAGGGCCAGGGCAGGAACGGGCTGCGAAGCTGGGCGAGGTTCAGGAGAGCCAGCCAGAGCTGCAACTGGTGCAAGCGCGCAACCCCGGTGGGCGGAGGGTCGCCGCGTCGACGAACCGCGACCAGCAGCACGAGCAGGACTACCGACCCGGTGTACCAGAGGTTGATGTCCGGGTTCAGCCGCGGTTGCTCGCCCTCCAGGACTCCGAGGCGATGTAGCTTGTGGGGAACCCCGAACACCGAGGTGTTGACGTCGATCGGTTTCGGGGAGGTGCTCATGAACGCGAACGCCTCCCCGTCGGCGAGCCGTGGCAGCTGGTAGGCCACGAAGTCCTCGAACGGCGCCGGCCCCACGAGGATGAGCGCAAGGCCGGCCCAGACGACCACGCCACCCAGAGTGAAACCGACTGGTCGCCAACGGCCCCGCAGCACTAGAGGGACGAGCAGGATGGCCGGCCAGATCTTGGTGCAGATCGCCAGACCCAGCAGCAGCCCACCGACGACGTTCCAGCCCCGGGCAAACGCCAGGGCGCCCAGGATGCTCGCGCCCAGCACGAGGGCGTGCACGTTGCCCATCTGAAGCGCCATGCACGTCGTCGGCGCCAGGAAGATCAGTGGAAACAGCAGCAACCATGGCTGGTCGCGAAAAGCACCGCACCACGCGGCCCCGAGCCCGACCGCGAGCAGGAACGTCGAACCGACCACCACGAACCACACGATACGCCAGTCGAAGAAGTCACCGCCCGCCCTGATCAGGAGCGCGGGGACGGCAAGAAAGGGAGCCGGGTAGGGGTAGCTGTCGATCGTGAACGTCTCCCCCACCTGATCGTGGATGAACGTCTTCTCGCTCGCGTTGCGATAGAGGCTGTGGTCATAGACGTTCTTGCCCTGCTCCCCCAGGTGCGCGGCGATCACGTAACAGGTGAAGCAGTTGTGTCTGATCCCGAAGTCGTCCTCGTGGTGGGCGACGAACCGGGTCTCCGACGGATCCACGATGAAGGTCGCCAGCCCCCACAGGCGCAGGCCCGCGAGCACGCACAGTGCGACGAAGGCGAGGCTGAAGCCGCGAGTGCGAACGCTCATGGCTTCCGGGGTCGTGCCGCGGCGTCGCTGATCGGCATCCCCGGAACGCCAAAGATGATGAACTCGATGGGACGTCCGTCGTCTGCCTCCACCGCGTGGGGAACGCCTCTCGGGACCACGGCGACCGCGCCGGGACGAAGCGCATGGTCTTCCCCAGCCATCGTGAGCGTGCCCGTGCCCTCGAGCACGTAGTAGACCTCGTCGTACCCTTCGTGGACGTGGGCACCTCCGCGGGTTACCGAAACGACATGGACGTTCGCGACACCGCCGTCGCCCCCGGTGACCACGCGCAGGACCTCACCGTGCGGACACGACGTGGAATCCGTCGCATCCCGGTAACGAACGATCGGCTCGCGTCCAGATGTCGGCTCACTCATGGCGCGATGGTATGCGAACGGGTGAAATGACGGTCGTCAGGCACTCACGCGCCGCCGAGCTCCCCTCGTGCACGAGCACCTTATGATCTACCGTCATGAGGGACGTCGCGGTCGTGGGAGCCGGAATCGTCGGATGCGCCATCGGGCTCGAACTCGCGCGGCGCGGCGCATCGTGCACCGTGATCGACCGGAACGGCGAGGTCGGGCACGGGTCGACCTCCGCGTCGTGCGGCATCGTCAGGCGCTTTTACTCGACGCCGACCATGATCGCGATGGCCCACGAAGGCGCCCACACCTGGGCCGACTGGGCCGGGTACCTGGGGGTGCCCGAGGACAGCGGGATCGCCCACTTCGAGCGGCCGGGGATGCTGTTCATTCCGCCGGCGATCGACGACCGTGTCCGGGCAGTCGTCGGGCACATGCGAGACCTGGGGGTAGAGGTCGAGCTGCTCTCGAAGGAGGAGGTGGAGGAGCGGTTCCCGTTCCTCGACGCGAGCTCCCACTCACCGATCCGGCAACCGGACGACGACTCGTTCTTCGACGACACCGGGCGGCCGATCGCGGGAGCCGTGCTCGAGCCGGACGCCGGCTACGTCGTCTCTCCCCAGCTCGCGACGACGGATCTCCGCCGCGCCGGAGACGAGGCCGGGGTCCGGTTCCGCCTCGGCCGCGCGGTCACCGAGATCTCCCGGAGTGGCGACGGGTTCCGCATTTCGCTCCAGGATGGCTCCGTGGTTCGTGCGGGTGTCGTCGTCAACGCTGCGGGCCCGCACTCGGCCATCGTGAACGAGCTGGCCGGAGTGTCCCTCCCCATCGAGACCCGGGCCCTGCGTCGAGAGGTCCACGCCATGGACAATCCCCTGTTCTCGGCGGCGGCCGGCTCGCCCGTACCGATCCTCGGGGACGTCGACTCGGGCATCTATCTACGGCCCGAGGCGCGTGGCCGCGAGTTCATGGTCGGGTCACTTGACCCCGAGTGCGACGAGAAGGAGTGGGTGACCGATCCCGACGACTTCGACGAGACCTGCTCCCGACAGGCTTTCGAGCGCCACGCCCTGCGCCTCATGAAGCGCTTCCCGGAAGTCACTCTGGGAAGCTGCCGCGGTGTCGCCGGTCTCTACGACGTCACCCTGCGCGACTGGAACCCCATCCTGGATCGCACAGACGAGCCCGGCTTCTACGTTGCCATGGGCACGAGTGGCTCGTCCTTCAAGACCGCTCCCGTGATCGGCATGGCGCTGGCCGAGCTCATCCAGGCCGGTGAGGCGGGCCGCGACCACGATCGCGACCCCGTCGGTCTCACGCTCCCCCGGACGGGCGCCGAGATCGACCTCGGCTTCTTCTCACGCAACCGCGGGGCGCACGCTTCTTCCGGATCCGTGCTGGGTTGAGACGTGATGAGAATCATGCGGGACCCGGGGCCGCCCACGGGGTCGAACCTGACGTCGGTCATCTCGAGCTAGCCCCCGCGGGGAGCTGACGCGTGGCCATCTCCCCATTCGGGCCCAGCGCACGAGTTCTTGCACCCTACGGTCCGTGCGCTGCTGTTACCGACGCGACCACAGCTGGAGGCGCAACTGCTCGAGCTGCAGGTCACCGGCGTCGCGCCGTGAGCGCGCGGCCTTCAGTTCCCGCGCAACGTCCTCGTGCCCCTGGCCGCAGCTCGGGCAGACGAGCCGAGCCTCCAGCCGCCGCACGGAGAGCTCCTCGGTCGTGATGCCCGAGGCGAGTCGCTCGGCCTTCGCGAGGGCGCGGTCAAACCGCGAGACGCCGAGCCGCCGGGCGGCGACCCCGATCATCGAGAGTGCGCGACCAGGACTCGGCTCGTCGACCGACGCGAGGAGAGCTCCGACTGGGGTGTGGACCCGGAGGAGCACGGTCGCGGGTCGCTGTTCGAGGGATCGCGCATCGAGACGCAGACAATCGAAGAGGAGCGCAGCGGCCCGGAGGCGCGGCGCGTTCCGCAACCTCTTCAGGTCACGCCGGTGATCGGACCGTGACCCGTCGAAGATGAGGACCAGGTAGGGGACGCGATCCCCGATGTCCGTCTTCGCGACGGGCCGGGGCAGAACGTCCGAGCCTCGCTCGAGGACCTCTCGCGCGACATCGGGAAACCACGGCTGCCACCGGGACGTCACGTCCGCAGAGGCGACTCGAAGCGCCTCGAACCAGGGCGGGAGGGGCAACGCACCCGGCTTCTCGGGTGCAGGTTGTCCGGTCGTCGGCCGCTCGATCGGAGGGCATTGCGCTCCGGCTGATGCAACACCCATGAGCGCCAGGGCCAGGACCATCGTTTTCGTACGCCACATGATCGCACCTCCGGCCTCGATCGCGGTCCGGGAGCAAAGGAAGGAACGCAAGGACCGTTCCGAGCCTCTCTCACCATGATGTCCGTCATGGTGATCGCTTCGTGTCTGTTCGATCAGGCGCAGGGATGGTCCAGCAGGTACTGCCGGAGAGACACGGCCTTCAGGGCCGACTTGGCGAGGGCCGGAAGTTCGCCCGTGACGATGAACCTGTCGATGTACATCCAGATCGACCCCCGATAGTCCTCGATCGACCGACCTCCCGAGATGAACGTCTCCGCACACGTGATCTTGGTCGTCGCGAGCAGGCGACGTAGGGCGTCCGGGCTGAAGTTCGCCCCGTGGTGCACTGCCTCGGTGTGCGAGCCCGGCGCTGAGGGTGTGGAGTGCCGCATGAGCTTGCCTCCGTGAGCTTCGCATGGAGGGATCAGGAGCAGGATCCGACCCGTATTTGATACGAATCCTCACGGCACCAGTTGGCCGGAGTTTGTAGCGCCTCGCCTCGTGTGGTCGCCACCGGCGCCGACGGCGAAGAGCGCCAAGAGCGTTCGTGTAGCTCCGTGTCCAGGGCTTTGTCAGCTCAGTCGCAGCGATTCACCGCATCGCTTCCTGCTGTCGCCGAGCTTCGCGCGCGCGACCCCATCGCACCGCCACCTTGGCGACGGAGATCCGTCATCGAGAATCCCGGGTGTCCGGGCAGGCAGCTCCTCCGCAGAAACCACACGACGCTCTGGACGCGGATGGGGTTTTCGGGACCCACAGCCGATCGAGATCGATAGCTCGCTCGAGGCCCATTGCACTGAGCGACTTGATCTGTTCCAGGTCATGTACATCGATTCGTCGTGGAGCGGCGAGCGGCACGAGGACGCTGTAGATCAGAGTGAAGCTGAGGCCGCGAAATGCCCTTGGAGTTCATCGATGCTCACTTGGTGGGGTGAACCGGCAGGTTGCAGAGGTGAGGGTGGCGAGCCATGCGACGCCCCCGCGGTGGATCAAGTCTCGAGGGCGCGACGGATTGCTCAACTGAGATTCCGGCGAGACTGCCACGCTACCGAGCCCGTAGTGTGCAACATCCGGAGCATCGCGCTATCCGGCGGTCCCTGGGCCACCCAAGAACTGGGTCCACCGTCACATCATGACGGTACGGCGGCACCAGAATCGACCGTACACGCAGTCGCCTCGGACTGCGCCCGTCTCGCCCTCGAGAACGTCGCGCTCAAGCAACCGCGCCTCGTGCTCAAGCGCACCACGAAGCGACCGCGCATCAACGACAGCGATCGCGCCTTCTCTGGCTCCTCATGCGTCGCATGCTCCGGAACTGGAAGGAGTCGCTGCACGTCGTGAAGCCCGGGACCGTCGGGGTCGGCATCGCACTCTCACTTCCCTGTCCTGGCGGCGCACGCTCCGATACGATCGCAGACTTCGCCGTTCATGTACCCTAGGGATCCCATGAGCGAACTCCGTCCTTCCCTGCTGCTCACCCTCCTCCTCGTCGGCTGCTCCGCGACGCCACCGCCGCCCACCGCTTCCTCAATCCGGACCAGGCGGTCGACAAGGCGCTGGAGTCGGGGGGGCTGGACCGCTCGCTGCCCTCCATCAAGAAGCTGGCGGTGCAGATCCTGACGGCGCGACCGGAGGAGCACGGCGACATCCGCGAGATGGTGGACACCTTCTACGAGGAGAACTTCGCGGGCTCGGTCCTGAAGCGCGAGGAGAGCCTGGCGGAAGCGGTCGACGAGATCCAGCGGATCTACGAGCTCAACGTGTTCCCCGAGATGAACGTGGACTGGACCACCTACGCCGATCACATCGGACACCGGAACTCTCCGGGGTGCTTCCGCTGCCACGACGGTGAGCACGTCGACGAGCGGGGGGAGGTCCTGAACAGCGACTGCGCGCTCTGCCACCTCTTCGTCGAGAAGGCGCGCGACTCCGAGAGCCTGATCGAGGTGCCGGCGGACCTGACCAACCTGCATCCCTTCCGCAACGAGGCCCACGACGAGGTGGACTGCTGGACCTGCCACACCGGGGACAGCAGCCCCTACGCGGACTGCAAGAGCTGCCACGAGGAGCAGGCGAGTCCCCACGGGATGGAGTTCGGCCCATGCGCGACGGGGTGAAGCTCTACACCCAGATCTTCGAACCGGTGGGTCGCGACGCTTCCAGTCCGATCCTGCTCACCCGCACGCCCTACGACGTGGGGGCGATGCCGCGGAGGGTCGACCCCTCCCGGCTGGGTCCTTCGCCCCTCTTCGCCGACGCGGGCTACGTCTTCGTGTCCCAGGACGTCCGCGGTCGCTTCCGTTCGGAAGGAGACTGGAAGACGCTTCGGCCTCCCCGGCTCGATCCGACCGATCCGAGCGCCGTCGACGAGACGACCGATGCCTCGGACACCATCGACTGGTTGCTCGAGCACGTCCCAGGTCACAACGGCCGGGTCGGGATGTGGGGGATCTCCTACGACGCGTGGCAGACGGTCATGGCCATGGTCGACGCCCACCCGGCCCTGGTCGCGGTCTCGCCACAGGCTTCTCCCGCGGACATGTACGTGGGGGACGACATCCACCACAACGGCGCCTTCCGGCTGAGCTACACCTTCGCCTGGCACGCCTTCATGGCCGCCCGCGGGGGGAACGCGGATCCGGCGCTGATCCGGCCGGCGCTGCAGGCCGACGCCTACGAGTTCTTCCTCGCCTTCTCCTCCCTGCAGGAGCTCGAGCAGCGATTCTTCCAGGGCCGGGTCCCGGACTGGGACGACCTCATCGTGCACGCCGACTACGACGAGTACTGGCAGCGACGCAACGTCCTCCACCTGCTCGACGATGTCCGCCCGGCGGTCCTGCACGTGGCCGGCTGGTTCGACGCGGAGGACTTCCGCGGTCCGATCGACCTCTACCACCGGGTCGAGAGCTCGGACGACCAGGACCGGAACTACCTCGTGGTCGGGCCGTGGAAGCACGGCGGCTGGAACGTGCAGACCGGGGAGACCGGCGAATCCCTGGGGGACCTCGACTTCGGCTCCGCGACCAGTGAGACCTACCGGGATCAGGTGGAGCTGCCCTTCTTCGAGCACTGGTTGCGCGACGACGCGGATCCGCTGCTACCCGAGGTCATGGCCTTCGAGACCGGCGGCAACACGTGGCACGAGCTGGACCAGTGGCCGCCGGAGTCCATCGCGCGGCGGCCGCTGTACCTGCGGGTGGACGGAGCGGCCTCCTTCGAGGCCCCGGGAGCCGGCGAAGGCCACAGCGAGTTCCTCAGCGACCCTTCCGACCCGGTCCCCTACACCGCGGACGGGCCGGTCTTCCCGAAGCCGGACTACATGGTCGAGGACCAGCGATTCCTCGAGGGGCGGGCGGACGTGCTGTCCTTCGTCCCCGAGCCGCTGGCCGAGGACCTGGTGATCGCGGGCCGGATCGGGGTCCGCCTGCACTTCTCCACCACCGGCACCGACGCCGACTGGATCGTCAAGCTGATCGACGTCCATCCGGAGGACAGCGAGGAGCTCTCCCCCGCCACCGGCCGGCCCCTGGCCGGCGCGCGCATGATCCTCAGCGGGGAGGTGTTCCGGGCCCGGTACCGCGACAGCTTCGAGGACCCCTCTCCGCTGGAGCCCGGTCGGGTGACGGAGTTGGACTTCGTCCTGCCCGATCGCATGCACCGCTTCCGCGCCGGTCACCGGATCATGGTCCAGGTGCACAGCACCTGGTTCCCGCTCTACGACCGGAACCCGCAGACCTACACCGACATCTACCGTGTGAACGCGGCGGACCTGGAGTCGGCCACCCACCGCGTCTTCCACCGCGACGACGCCGCCTCGCGACTCTCCCTCCCGGTGTTCCCGCGCTGACCCGATACTGGCACTGAAGATTGTGCATGTCGGGTGGGCAGGCCTCGGAGCCCACCGACATCGCGCTGTGCGGATCCCGGGCTACCCGCTCCCCTGGTGAACCCACACCGTCCCGCTTGGTGACTCGGGGGGCTGCGGACGTCGACGCGGCTCTCCGCTCCGGGACTCCGGAGAGCCGTGACTCACCGACCGGCGAGGACCTCGCTTCGCCCGCCCCAGTCCTGCCGCCAGGACAGCAGCTGCTCGAATCTCATCGGCGATGGACAGAGAGCAGCGCCGGGCCAGCTTCGGCCGGTCCTCGAGCTCGAGCTCTGGCATGCCGGCGACGCTCAACAGCTTGAACAGGAGCTTCGCGGCCAGCCCGCTCTTCGGCGCGATCGTGATCTCGGGAAACCGAGCGTCCGGTCGATGGAAGTAGACGAAGGTCCGGTGTACGTCGCGCCACCCGTCGTCGCCGTCGTCCTCCGTCCACGAGGCGTCGAGCAGGGCGTCAGCGCCGTGCTCCCGTGACCGCAGCGTGACGTTGTCGACCGTGAGCGACTCCTCGGCCAGGAGCTGTCTCAGATCCTGCAAGAGGTCGGTGGGGACCTCTGTCTCGACCAGCTGTTCGCTCTGGAGAGGTTCGGTGGGCATGGACGTGACCCTTCGATGGTTCAGAGGCGCAGTACGCGTTCGCGTACGAGGCCGGGTCTCTGCGCCTCTTCGTTTTTCACTGGTTCGAGGAGCCGGACCTCCACCGCTGAGCCCCCTCGGGGTGTCCATCCTGCTGGTCGGCGGTCGCCCTCAACCAGGGCATCTCGGGTGACGACGGGCTCGGCGAGCGCGGCGACGTGACTCTCCGCCGATGTGGGCGAGCGCTGCTGGACGCTCAGGACCGCCGCGCTCTGTCCGGTGGCTCCTTGCGGCGCTTCGTGCTCGCCGCCCAGATCTTCGCGGTCCCCTTCGGCTTGCCGCGAGTGCGCATGACGAAGGCCACCAGCTCAGCGACGCTGTCCAGGCCGAGCTTTCGCATGGCGTTGTTCTTGCGGGCGTCGATGGCCTGCGGGCTCACCGAGAGCTCGAAGGCGATCTGCTTGTTCGTGAAGCCCTTCAGGATCAACTCCACCACCTCGTGTTCCCGAGGCGTCAGGCGGTCCAGGATCCGGTCGTGTTCTTCCTGCTGGTGGCGCTGCTCGTGCTGCTCGGCGTCGAGCTGGAGGGCCTTCTGCACGCGGTCGAGCAGGTCCTGGGCGCGCATGGGCTTCTCGATGAACTCGACGGCTCCCTTCTGGAGGGCCTCCACGGCCACCGACACCTCGCCGAAGCCCGTCATGAACAGGACGGGGATCTCGGCGCCCATGTCGGTGAGGTTCTCATGGAGCACGCGCCCCCCCATCCCCGGCATGCGCATGTCGAGCAGCACGCAGCCCCGGGCGCTCGGGTCGAAGACCTCCAGGAACTCCTCGGCCGTCGAGAACTCCGCGTGGGGAAGGTCGACCTCGTCGAGGAGTCGGCCGACCCAGCGCCGGACCTGGTCGTCGTCGTCGACGATGAACACGGTCGATTTGTCGTCGGCGCTCGATTGCATCATCGACTCGGGGAGCTCCCGACCCTCCGATCGAGGGCCGTGGAATGGCTGAAACCGCGTTTCATGTTAGCACGGTCCTGACCAGGGCACCGCTCCGCGGCCCCCGGCGGGGCCCCGCGCGGAGCTGTCGATAGATCGCCCCGGCCCGAGACCGCCGGGCGGCGGGGAGGGGTTGGAAATACCAACCCCGACCTGCGGACTCCCTATCTAACCAAGCCCGGCTGGATCCGCCAATGTGACCAACGTGCCGCAGGGCTCGCTCGGGACGAGAGGTCTCGACCGAGCGGAGCGCTGGGCTCCGTGTGCCACCCGGCGCTTCGCCGGCAGGGTCGACGTACACCAATCAACCACGCGAGCAAGGAACGGATCATGGGCGAGATCGACGCCGGAGAAACCGCGCTGACCCTGGAGGAGGATCTGCGCGACGGCTGCGACGGTGACGGCGCCTTCCGCGGGTGCGTCGAAGACCCGGTCGAGCTGTGCGGCGGAGCGTTGTCGGAGTCGATGGCCGGCGAGGGGCCCCTGGCACCCATCGCGGTCCCGCGAGGGGACGGTCCGGCGTCGGCGGACGATGACACGCAGCGGGTCACGTACCGAGGATCGGAGTCCGTCCTCGTGGTGGAGGACGACGAGGTCGTGCGGCGCTACGCCGTTCGATGCCTCGAGGGCCTCGGCTTCGAGGTCACGGGCGCGGACAGCGGAGCCGCTGCCCTGGAGCAACTACGCGGTCCCACGGCCTTCGACGTGGTCTTCAGCGACGTCCTCATGCCTGGATGTCTGACCGGCTACGACCTGGCCGAGTACGTGCAGAAGGAAGCCGGTTCATCGACCGCGGTCCTCCTCGCGTCTGGCTGTCTCGCCAGCGAACGCGCCCAGGTCGAGGGGGGCCGGTGCGAATTTCTCAGCAAGCCCTACACCTGTGAACAACTCGGACGACGGCTTCGGGCGTTGCTCGACCAGAGAAGGCGATGATGATGGAAGAGACAAGCAAGGAGCTGCCGAGCGAGGAGCTCGGAGCGGGGAGGCAAACCTATCGCATGCTGGTCGTGGACGACGACATGCGGATCTGTCGGTTCGTGTCGCGGGTCGCGAAGAACCTGGGCGTCGACGCGACGCTGGTCAGCGATTCACGAGACGTCATCGACGCCGATTCCAGGCTGCGCCCTGACTTGATCATGCTCGACCTGAGCATGCCCGGCCTGGATGGGGTCGAGGTCCTGCGTAGCCTGGCCGGCGCTCGCTGCATGGCAGTGATCTGTTTGTTCTCCGGCGCCGACCTGGAGGTGATCGACGGCGCCGTGCAGCTCGGCCGCGCGCTGGGATTGCGGATGGCGAGCCCGCTCCCCAAGCCCCTGAACGTCGGCAAGATCACCGACGTCATCATCGCTCACAAGGGGGAGTGCGAGGGGGTGGAACCCACCGCTCGCGACCTCGAAGACGCGATTCGTGAGGGCCGGATCCGGCCCCATTACCAGCCGAAGATCGAGCTCTCGTCCGGCCGCATGGTCGGCGTCGAAGCGCTCGCTCGCTGGGAAGACGAGAAGGTCGGGTTCATCCCCCCGAGCATCTTCATCGGCCTGGCCGAAGAGGCGGGCCTCATCGATTCGTTGACGGCCTGCATCACACAGCGCGCGTTCAAGGAGGTCGTCGGTCTGGAGGGAGGCGGACGGAAGCTCGGCCTCGCGCTCAACCTGTCTCCTCTCCTCCTGACGGACGTCCGATACCCCGATCGCGTGCTCGACTGGGCTCGCGCCGAAGGGGTCTCCCCCGACCGCGTGACCCTCGAGATCACGGAGAACGAAGCCCTGAAGGACCGGAGTCGGTGCCTGGACACGCTCGTCCGGTTCCGCCTCATGGGTTTCCACCTCTCCGTGGATGACTTCGGGACGGGGTTCTCCTCGCTGGCTCACCTCTACGCTCTCCCCTTCGAGGAGATCAAGATCGACAGGACCTTCGTCGCCGACCTGGGTCGGAACGAAGGCGCCGAGACCATCGTCAAGGCGATCGTCGCTCTGGGCCGAGGCCTGGGCCAGGCTGTCGTGGCGGAGGGGGTCGAGGATGCAGTGACCGCCAGGCTGCTCGGGCAGCTCGGTTGTGACGTGGCGCAGGGCTACTACTTCTGCCGCCCTCAGGAACTCGAGGGGCTCCGCTCCTTCATCGGCAAGGACGGTCCCTGGCCTCCCTCGGCCTCGACCCTCGCTGCGTCAAGCTCCTCTGCGGAGCCTGATGAAGGTGAGCCGGGGCGAGGGAGTGCCCCGGTCATCGAGGATCAGCCGGCGATCCGTTACCTACAACGACTGTGGCATCAGCTCGATCCAGCGCGAAGGACGGGGCCCGCCCTCAGTCGTTGATCGCCGATCGAAGGTTCGACCCCGAGTTCTTCTTCCGCCGCTGTCTCTCGCGTCCTTCCAGGCCGCTCGCTCACGACTGACCCGAGCCCCTGCGGCTCACACTTGTTCTTCCAACGGACCAGCACGCTCGTGCGCACTGGCGAAGGAGGATGGCATCAGCTCACTCACACGCAATCGGTACCAGCGGTCTCTGCAGGCCATCGCCGCTGGCGTGGTCCTGCTTTCGGGTACGTCGCTCGCGCAGCGAATCGCCGTTCGCGACTACACGATGACGGACGGATTGCCGAGCGCGCAGGTCGAGAGCATCGCGCAGGACGGCGCCGGGACCATGTGGTTCCTGACCCGCCTGGGCATCGCGTCGTACGACGGGGCGAACTGGAACGTCGAGAGCTACCCGAGGGTCTCGCCGCAACGCTTGTCGTACATGAGCGCGGACGCGCGCGGACAGCTGTGGGTCTACAGCGGGGATCAATGCTGGAGCCGGACAGAGGCGGGGTGGGAGGAGTTGCCGTCGCCGCCGGTCGACTCCACCAGGATCGTCCAGATCGTCTCCATCGGTGACGGCGCGGCGGCCCGACGCGTCGCCGGCGGCGCACGAGATCAGATGCACGTGTTCGACGGGGCGTCCTGGACGACGACCGAGGTCGGGACGGGAGACGAGATCACGTGGATCCGTGCGCTCACGGCGATGGGTACGCGTTGTCTGATCGGGACCTCGCGCGGCGTCATCGAATTCGACGCCGTCACGGGGACCCTCGATCGGTGGGAGCTGGATCTCCCGGACACCGACCTGAGCGGACTCTGCTACGACGCGCGTCGCGACACCTTGTGGGTCGCGGGCAAGAGCTGGATCGCGCGCGTGGACTGTTCGGCCGGGGCCAGGGAAGTCAACCTCGTTCACGACCATCCCGAGCTCCTCAGGACGGGCCTGAGCGTGCGTTACTTCTGCGGCGTGGACCTCTCGGGAGGGCTCTACCTCGGTGACGATTTCAGCCTCCACTATTTCCATCACGAGACCGGGCTGGAGCGGGTGGGGCTCGCGAGCGGGATGACGACCGAGGGCGTCAACGGCGTTTTCTGCGATCGCGAGGGGAACATCTGGACGTCCGCCGCCCGCGGAGTGAACAAGATCGTGAGCCGCCGGTTCAAGACCTACGACAAGGATCACGGCCTCTTCGAGGACGAGGTCTCGGCTGCCGTCGAGCGCGCGGACGGCTCGATCGTGCTCGGTCACAACGGTGGCCTCACCTTGCTCGGTTCGAATCCCGAGGTGATCTCCTTCTCCGACGAGATCGTGCGACCGCGCGTCATGGACCTCGCCGAGGACGATGACGGCGTCCTCTGGGCAGCGACCGGCTACCTCGGCCTCGGGCGGCTCGGCCCGGACGGCCTGGAGATCGTCCTGGATCGGGAGGCGAGCGGGGGCCTCCTGGGCACGCTCGCGAGCATCGCGCCGGTGGGTTCGGGGATGTGGCTGGGCTCGGATCGGGGCCTGTTCTGGTTCGAGGAGGGCGTGCTGACCCCGGTCCCCCTGACTCCGGAGGATGGTGAGCCCACGTCGGTGCGCCGTGTCGTCCGCGACGGCGCTGACAGCGTGCTCGTCGCGACGATCAAGAAGGGGCTCTTCTCGATCGATGAGGACCACACCGTTCGGCGCTGGACTCACTCCGATTTCGCCGTCTACTCCACCTTCACCGTCCTGCGGCACTCCGACGGGACGATCTGGGGAGGGGCCAAGGGAGGCCTCGTGTCTACGCGCGAAGGCGGCCGCCTCGAGCTGGCGGATCATCCGCGGATCCGCCGCCCGGTCTACGCCTTGACGGAGGACCAGGACGGGTGCCTCTGGATCGGTACGGACGCGGGTCTGCTTCGCTGGGACGGCAGCACTCTGCTGGATTACGGCACCGGCGACGGCGTCATCGGATCGGAGTCGAACCGCGGCGCGGCCTTCGTCGACCGGGCCGGTCGAACGTGGTTCGGGACCAACAGCGGCATCTCGGTGTACGACGAGCGGTTCGACGAACCGCGCGTGCACGGCCCCTCGGTGCGCCTGCTCGACATGGAGGTGGGCGGGAGCCTGTATCCACTGAACTCCGACGCACGCTTGCCGCACGATTCTCGCGCGTTGACGTTTCGCTTCGCCGGCATCTCGTTCATGAACGAGGACCGCCTGCGGTTCCAGACCAGGCTGGTTGGATTCGACGACGAGTGGTCGATCCCGAGCATCATCCCGAATCGCGAGATCCGTTACACGAACCTGTCGCCGGGGGAGTACCGGTTTCAGATCCGCGCGATCGACATCGAGGGCGTGGTGAGCCCGGCGACGACATCCGCGTCCGTTGTGGTGCAGAAGCCGATCTGGAAGATCCCCTGGTTCATCGCGGCGGAGGTGCTCCTCGGTTTGGCGATCGTCGCGGGGTTTCTCAGGTACTGGTCGCAGCGGCGGTACGCGCTGCGGCTGGAGAATGAGGTGAGTGTTCGCACCGCAGAGATCCGCGAGATGGAGCGGGAGCGGGAGAACCACGAACGCATCGAGTCGATCGGGCTCCTGGCCGGTGGCATCGCGCATGACTTCAACAACATCCTGACCGCGATCGTCGGCAACGTGGTGTTGCTGAAGGACCGGGCCCTGCCGGAGGGTTCGGCGGTCGTCATCAGCGACGTCGAGAACGGGTGCTGGAAGGCCCGCGAACTGTCCAATCAGCTGCTGACGTTTGCGCGTGGCGGCGCGCCCATTCGCGAAGCGACGTCACTCGCCGAGCTCATCCGTGAATCGAGCCGTTTCGTACTGCGCGGCTCGTCCGTGAAGTGTGAATTTGATCTGCCAGAAGACCTGGCGACGGTCGAGGTCGATTCCGGACAGGTCAATCAGGTCATCACGAACCTGCTGATCAACGCGCGCCAAGCGATGCCCGGCGGAGGGATTGTCCGGGTGTCAGCCCGCAATCTGCAGCCGTCTCACGCGGCGGCGTGCGCGCTGCAGATCGAGGTCACGGACGGGGGGGGCGGTATCTCTCAGGACGTCATCGGTCGTGTCTTCGACCCGTACTTCTCGACGAAGGGGGAGGGTCACGGGCTCGGTCTCACGACAGCGCGCTCCATCATCGAGCGTCACGGGGGTGAGCTGTCCGTCTCCTCGCCGCCGGGGCAGGGGGCCACCTTCTGCATGACCTTGCCCGCTTCCGACGTGGTGTCGCCGCTGCCCAAAGAGGAGCCGACGGGGCGGTCGCTGCTGCATAGGCGGATCATGGTCATGGACGACGATCCCTCTGTGCGAGTCATCATTCGCCGCATCCTCGAGCAGCAGCGCTGTACGGTCCTCGAAGCGCCCGACGGCGCGGAGGCCGTTCGTCTCTACCGTGAATCCCTGATCAATGGTCCCGCGATCGACGCCGTCGTCATGGACCTGACCGTACCGGGTGGAATGGGCGGCATCGAGGCCTCGGCCAAGGTGCGCGAGCTCGACTCCGACGCGCGGATCATCGTCGCGAGCGGCTACTCCGATGACCCTGCCCTGTCCGAACTCCACGTCCACGGGTTCGCCGCTCGGCTGAAGAAACCCTTCAAACCGGAGACCCTCGTCCGCACCCTGTACGAGACGCTCGGCGGGGCGAGGGAGGATGTGGAGGTCGTGCCATGAGGCATAGGCTGTCGTGAACCTCGTCGGCATCTTCGTCGCATTGGAGCGCCGCGCTGCACGACGGTCGTCAGGAGCTCTCGACCTCACGCGTCGGAGCTCGGGGTCAGGCTGTGACTTCGAAATCATCGTGCCTGTGTCTGGAAGGTGGGGAAGGCTCTACTCGAGCCGCCTGTGTCGTAATGGAGAAGAAGACGATGGTGCACACGAACCAAGCAGTTGAAGCGTCCGCCGCCTGCTCCGGAGGGGAGGTCGGCTCCGAGGCCAGCTGGGAGACCCTGGCCGGACGCTTGCAGGCGATCTCCGAATTCACGAACGACTGCTGCTGGATGCGCCAGGAGTTTCCAGATGGGCGCTCCCATCGTGAATGGATCACCGGATCACCGGAGCGGCTGACGGGTTACAGCACCGAGGAGTTCTCCCAGATCGGCTTGGAGATGCTGGTGCATCCCGACGACTTGCCGTTCGCGCTGACCCGCGTGACGGGTCCCGAGGGGGCCTCTGAACACGAGTTTCGCATCATCACCAAGGCCGGGGAGGTCCGGTGGCTCGAGGAGCGCATGCGGACTCACCGGCGCGACGACGGCGTCCTGGTCGTGTTCGGGGTGACCCATGACATCACGGTGCAGAAGACGGCGGAGGGCGCGTTCAGGGAGTGCCGAGATCAGCAGAACCAATCACAGAAGATGGAAGCTCTGGGCATGCTGGCGGGAGGCGTGGCTCACGACTTCAACAACCTCCTCACCGTGATCATGGGCTACGGAGAGCTCGTGATCGTCGATGAACAGCTCCCCCCCGATCTGGTGGACTGCGTGAAGGAGATGTGCCTCGCCGCTGAGCGGGCGGCGGGGCTGACCCGCCAGCTGCTGGCCTTCAGCCGACAACATCCAATGGTCGGTCAGGTAGTGGACCTCAATGACCTGATCTCCGAGACCATGAGGATGCTCCGGCGCCTGGTTCCGACCAACATCGATCTGGTGACGGCGCTGGAGTCGTCCTTACCAGACGTGAGGCTGGACATGGGGCAGTTCGAGCAGGTGATCGTGAATCTTGTGGTGAATGCTCGAGACGCGCTCGGAGGGACCGGGTGCATCGAGATCGCCACGACACGGGTGCGGGTGACGAATGAGCAGGACGTCGACTACGTGGTGGACTCCGAGGGAGGGTACGTGCTCTTCCAGGTGACCGATGATGGCTGCGGCATTCCGTCGGCGGATCTGCAGAGGATCTTCGAGCCCTTCTACACGACCAAGGGAGCGGGTAAGGGAACGGGGCTCGGATTGGCGGCGGTGTACGGGACGGTGGTTCAGAGCGGCGGCTGGGTTCATGTCGACAGCCAGGTGGGAAAAGGAACGACGTTCTCGATCTTTCTCCCGGCGGTCCTCCAGCGACCGGAGCTCCGCGCAGGTCACTCGGCCGAGCCGGTAGAAATGACGGGCAGCGAGACGGTGCTGCTGGTGGAAGACGAGCACCGAGTTCGGCTCCTCCTGCGCAAGACCTTGTCGGGTCTCGGATACCGGGTCATGGATACCGGGCGCCCCGCGGACGCCGTGGCCATGAGCGAGGAGTTCGATGGGAAGGTCCACTTGTTGCTCACCGACATGGTCATGCCCGAGATGGGCGGCCGGGAGCTGGCCGCGCGAATCCGGGAAGACCGGCCGGAGACCCGGGTCCTCTTCATGTCCGGTTATCCAGCGAACGATCAGGGAGAGTCCGAACCTCTCGACGAGAACAACTTCGTCGCCAAGCCCATGACGCCGAACGAGCTGGGGCGCATGGTCCGCAAGGTCCTCGATCTCCACACCGAGGTCGACCGATGACGACCTCGCTCGGCCAGCCCTGGCCTGTCTGCAGGCCCGCAGAGACGTCTCGTCATCGGACCAGAGCCCGCACCGCGTCTCGCATGAGCCGGGCGCGGAGACCGGGGCGGCGGATGGTCTCGAATGGAAATCCGAGGTAGAGCACGCGGTAGCCGCCGGAGAAGAACGTCGCGGCGGTTCCGCCGCGGCCGCCGCGGTAGCTGAGCGCGTCGACGGCGCCGCCGAGCGGGGAGATCCGGTCGGGCCACTCGACGTCGTAGGTCGGGCCGTCGCCGTTGTCGAAGCGGAACCGCGGGAGGTTCTCGAGCGGTCCGGGCAACCCCGGGCACGCCCGCCTCCCCTTCTCGCCGTTCGACGAGGCTCTGCCTGGGGCCTTGGTTCGTGTGGAGGGAACGCTAAGACTCGGCCCTCATGGCCCCTCGCAAGCGCCCCCCGTCCAACACCGCCCCCGAGTCCGTGATCCTCTCCCGCGTGGCCCCGGAGGACCACGCGCCGGCCCTCGTCGCCCGCCGCTTTCGCGCCCTCCTGAAGCAGGGGGCGGAGCTGTGCCCCGCCGGCCGGGCGCGTCACGACCCGGGCGTGTTGCTCACGCGGCGCTACCTCCCGCGTCACGAGCTCCGACTGTTCGACGCGACCTTCTTCCTGACCGACTTCCGCTTCGACGACGGGCTGAGTTTCTTCGTCGCCTCCGTCGTGCTGAGGGAAGGCAGCCGCGGCGTGCGCCGTATCCACCCGCGAATCTTCTACAAGGACTCCGGTCTGGTCTGGCGCGTGGCCAGTCACTTCACGCACGACGAGGTCGCGTACTGGATCGGCAAGGGGGACGTCCGGTGGGAGCGTGATGCAGTGGGGGAGTTCCTGTCCAGCGCCGAGGAGACGACGAACCTCCCCTACGAGATCCAGACTCCCCTCGACGAGATCAGCCGGCGGGCGCGTCGGCGTCGGGACGACGAGGCCATCGAGCTCTTCGTCCGGCAGGCCCCGTCGGACCGGATCGCACCCTACGCCGACTTCACCGCCCCCCGGCGGCGCGCCGCGGCCCGCTGGCGCATCAACGGAGGACGCCCGGTGGCGCGGTTCCTCCGCAGGGGAGATCCCTCCTCGCTGCGCTTCACGCGTGGCTACGAGCCGGACTTCGAGAAGGGCGTCCTGGAGGACGCGGTCTCGGCCAGCCGGTACTTCGGCGGGGAGCTGCACAAGTACCGCATCCTCTCCACCAACCGCCGGATCCAGTACCTCTTCCTGTCCTCTCCCAGCCACTCCTGGATCAACCACCCGCAGACCCTCACCGCCGAGCTCTCCAGCTACGGGGTGCGCACGCTGGACGTGCTCGCGGACGAGGACCTCTTCGTGCCGGGCTACGAATATCACGAACTCGACGAGGACGGCGTGGTCGTGGCGAGCCAGATCCCCGACGGCTTCGCGGGAGAGCAGCATCCCGACGATCCCGACCGCGCCGACGCCTCTGCCTGGCTGGAGGCGCTGCCGGTCATCCAGGAGTTTCGCGCGAAGCTGCGCCGCTGAGGCGGTCGGCCTCCGTGACCGGGATCAGGCGCCCGCCGATCACCGCCGCGAGCGCCGCCCCGACCGAGTAGGGGAGGAAGTCCGCGGCGCTGAAGGTCGAGCCCAGCAGCAGGTCGCCGACGAGGTGGCCGCGCAGAGATTGCAGCCAGTCGGGCTGCCAGAGCTGCAGGCACTCGCCGAGGCTGGTCGCGAGGAGGACCAGGCCGGCCGCTCGCCACGGCTTGCGCGGGAACCGGCTGAGGACGGCGAAGGTCCAGAAGGCGACGAAGACGGCGCCGGCGCCGTGGCGGGAGATCCACCCCAGCGTGCCGCTGTCCACGCCCTTGGCGCCGAGGCCCAGCGGGATGCAGATCAGCGCTGCGATCAGCGAAGGGGCGTGGATCCCCGGGATCGAGGGCAAGGCCGGTTCCTCCGTGGGCTCCGCGACGACCCCGGTGGAGTCCGTGCGAGGGGGACCTGGTCCCGGGAGCGCGGGCTGCGCCTCCGGGAGCCGATCTTCCCGGCGAACGAACGGTCGGCGCCGTGGGGGGGCCTCAGGGGCGAGCTTCCAGAACCATGTTGGTCGGCGTCTCCGTGGCTCGCCGCACCCGCGTGAAGCCACCTTCCCGGAGCACCTCGGTCAGTCGCTTCTCGCCGGCCTGGGCACCCAGGGCGAGGCCGACCGGCTGCGCACGAGATGCCGGAGTGCAGATCATGGTCGAGAAGGAGTAGTAGATCTGTCCGAGAGGATGGAGGTTCTCCTCCAGGGAGTCGCCCGCCGCCGGTTCGACGAGCATGAATGTGCCGTCGTCCTTCAGCGTGCGGCGGATGTGGGCACAGGCCCCGACGGGGTCGCCCATGTCGTGCAGGGCGTCGAAGATCGCGACCAGGTCGTAGCCACCGCCCGGGTAGTCCGAGGCGCCGACGACCTCGAAGATCGTGTTGCCGGCGACGCCGGCGTTGCGGGCACGATCGCGAGCGTGCTCGATCGAGGGAGCGTGGAAGTCGAAGCCGTGGAAGGTCGAGTTGGGGAAGGCCTCGGCGAGAAGGACCGTGGATGACCCGTGACCGCAGCCGACGTCCGCGACCTTCGCACCGCGCTCCAGCTTCTTACGCACGCCGTCGAGCGCAGGGATCCAGCTCTCGACCAAGTTGGCTGCGTACATGGGGCGGAAGAAACGCTCGGTGCTGCAGAAGAGGCAGGTGTTGTGCTCCGACCAGGGCAGCCCTTCGCCGGATCGAAACACCTCGTGCACCTTGGGCTCGTCCAGGTAGTTGGACACGACCGCCTGGAAGAAGCCCTGCATGCAGGCCGGATGCCCCTCCGCCGAGAACAGGACGGCCTGCTCCGGGGTCATGGAGAAGGCCCGGCGCTCCGCGGAGTACTCGACATACCCGGCCGCCGCGTTCGCAGAGAGCCACTCCCGGACGTAGCGTTCGTCAAGCCCCGTGTTCTCGGACAGCTGCTCGCTCGTGGCCTCGCCCAGCTCGGCGAGGGCGCTGTACAGGTCGAGGCGGTCACCGAGGTAGGCCATCAGGAGCCCGAGCGAACCCGCGACGTCCCCGAGGACCTTGCCCTGCAGTTCTTCCAGCTTCTGTTCGTTCACCTCCTGCGATCGCGACATGGTCCTCTCCCGGGTTCCAGGGCGGTGCCGTGCCGAGGCGTCTCTCGATGCGTTGGTTGAGTGACTGGGAGCCTGCGGACAGCAGCCCTCATGATGGACCGCTCTCCGGGGCGAGTCCATTCGTTTCTTGGTGGATGAGGGAAACCCCCAGGCGAGCGGGAGGGAGATCGACGCGACCTCGATCCCGCTCGACTCGAGGTTCAACGGGCGATGTCCCGGCCATCCTCCGCGAAGCGGAACGGCGGGCGTCCGGTGATGTCGCTGCTGAGGAAGGAGGGGCACCAGTAGCGCTCGACGTGCGCGACCACGAGCTCGTTGCCCGCGAAGTGGTCGACGTGCGGCGGGCTGTCCGGGTCGTACATGCAGTCGGTCATGTCCCGCATCAGCATCACGTCCTTGCCGAGCCTCACCATCTGGCGGATCCCGAAGGGTCGTCCGAGCACGCACATGTTGAGGTGGACACCCACCAGGACCACGTGTTCGATTCCCCGCTCCGCGAGCAGGTTGAAGGTCTGCTGGCCATCGTCGGTGATCGCGTCGCGCTCGTCGACCCGCAGCGTGGCGATCTGGCGGGACCAGGCGTCACGGATCGGGCACTCCTCCTCGCAGTCGCAACCCATGTCCGAGTCGTCGATCGGGAGTTCGGGTTCGCGCTCGGGGTCGGGCCAGCACCAGTGCGTACCCCAGCGCTCGGCCGTCGACAGCGGCGCCGGAGCAGGATGGTGGGGGGCGTCCTCGGCGAGAACGCGAG
>NZBC01000244.1 GCA_002687715.1 Planctomycetota bacterium
CCAATCGGATCGTTGCCAATCCCACCGTGGTTGGACCAGGCCAAGATGACTCTTGTGGTGCGGCACCGTCGAAGTCATTCGACAGCCGTTCGCACCGAATTCCCCCGTTGATCCCCAGAGGCCCCGAACCATGAAACTTGCTCTTGCTCTTCTCATCGCCGGCACCGTGCTGTGCGGTGTGACCTCCGCCCAGGCGGTAGCCCCGTACCTGGAGGACTTCGAAACGTCGGTGACCGGCTCGACGTCGGCCTGCAGCAACACCGCTGCCCTCGGTGCGTGGACCTTGCCCGCGAACTGGGCCGAGGACCCGAGCGGCTCCCCCTCCTTCCGGCCCGACACCGGCGGAACGCCGTCCGGCGGCACCGGCCCGAGCGCACCGTTCAGTGGTTCGATCTTCCTCTACTGTGAGGCGTCCACGAGCGGATGCGGATTCCCGAGCATCCTGTTCCAGACCCTGTCGCCGACAGTCGACGTCAGCGCCCTGACCGCGCCGACGCTGGAGTTCTACTACAGCGCCAACGGATCCGGCATGGGCACGTTGGTCGTCGAAGAGACCGACGGCGCCGGCGGCTGGACCCCGATCTACTCGACGCCCGGTGTTGACGAAGGCGACGTCTGGCGGCAGGTCGTCGTCGCGCTGAACATGACGGCCATAACCCAGGTTCGTTTCAGCTACACCAGCGGCGCCACGTTCCGCGGCGACTTCGCGATCGACGACGTGTCCTTCAACGAACCGGTCGCGCTGACGTGGCAGCAGAACAGCGCCGCGTCCTCCCTGACCATCGACGGTGGTCAGTACGCGGTTCGCTGCCCGTTCTCCCAGTTCCAGGTCAACTCCACCACCAACCTCGGCCCGACCTTCTGGGACGTGGGTCTCACCACGACCGCGATCGTTCCGCTCGGGGGCGGTGGCGTCCCCACGGGCGGCCTCCAGACCATCAACATCGACGTCGCGGATCCGAGCTTTACGCTCCTGTTCCTGGACACCACCGGCTCGCTGGCTCCCCACTCGGGTGTGTTCACCTCCGGCTTCGGCCTCCCCGCCGGTGTGACCATCGGCGGCCAGCAGGCCATCATCGACGCAGGCAGTGCTGACGGCATGACCCTCAGCCAGGCCGTCGAGGCCTTCGGCGATTCCACCCCCACCGGCCCCCTCACGACGGCGCTGGGCGACGATGCGACCGTGAACGTCATCCTTGGCGCACCCCCGCTGTGCTTCAACGGCATGATCAACTTCTACGGCACGGGATACGACAACCTGTGGGTGAACTCCAACGGCGACGTCTCGTTCACCGCCGGTCACCTCGACTTCAGCGCCACTGTCCTTGAATGGGAAACCCTGATGCCGCGGATCGGCGCGCAGTCCGACCTCAGTCCGCAGGTTGCCGGCACCATCATCGTGTCGGAAACCGCTGGCTTGGTGACGGTCGACTTCCAGGGTGTGGTCGAGTTCGGTGGGAACGGTGGTACGCAGACCTCCACCATCAACTTCGACACCATCGGTGGCGGTTGTGACTTCAGCCTGTTCCAGGACCCCACCTTCATCCACGACACCGTTGCCGGCATCTCCAACGGTGCGGGCGGAACGCACCCCGGTGCGGGTGCCGCCAGTGTCTCGTTCGACGCCGCTCGCGGCACCGGCCTCCTGGTCGGACTTCCGTCGGACAGCTGGATCGATCAGGCCACGGCCGCGGGAATCCCGAATACTGCGGGAACCCCGTACCTCTTCATCTCCCCCAGCGCCGACGGCTCGACAATCGAAATCCAGTAGCCCGAGTCCACGTCGCGATGAAATGACGGCCGGCAGCCCCGCGGTGCCGGCCGTTCTCATCTGGCAAGCGAGAAGTGGGCCGCAAGCGGTCGCCTGGTCGCAGGACCACGACGGCAGGTTGACGGCCATCGTCGTAAGCGGCCGCTGAATCGACACCTAGGGCCAGCCCCGGCAGCGCACGAACCTGCGATGCCCCAAGATCGGCCCGACGTGCGACAATCATCCTCCTGCCTCGTGCAAGCGAATACCGGGGTCTCTGCAGGCAACCCCCTGAAGGAGCACGAGAGAATGGCCCACCACCACTGCACCCCGTCCCGCAGCCTGACCGTTGCCCTCGGTCTCGTTCTCATCCTGGGCGCCGCCCTGCCTGCCCAGAAGAACTGGGAGGACGAGAAGTACGGCTACTCGATCAACACGCTCAAGGACTGGGAGGCGGTGCCGCCCCAGCCGACGGACAAGTATATCGTCGCCAAGTGGGTCTCGAAGCGTCGCATCCGCGAACTTCCTGCCGAGATGCACGTCTACGTGTTCAACCGCAAGGCGGCGGCACCGACCACCGGCCCCCTCGATGGCCGAGAGATCCCCGCCGCCTTGAGGGAGTACTTCCAGAAGATGGGCGCGAAGAAATCCTACGCCGATTGGATCGCGTCGGATCGCGGGCGGGCGGGGATGTCCCTCAAGAAGGGCAAGAAGCTCAGGGTCAAATCACCCGCCGCAGCGAAGCTCAAAGCGGGGCTCATGTACACGACGTCGCGTCCGTCCGGCTACGTGCGCGGCGCGGAGCGAATGGGTGACTTCCTGGTCGTGGTAGGCGTCATCACCACCGAGGACATCGAGTACGCCGTCGAGTGCTTCTGCAGCAAGCAGGCAGAGCGCAAGATGAAGGCGCGGTTCCAGAGCGTGGTCAAGTCGTTCAAGCTCCTGAAGAAGCGACCGGACCTCGCGAAGAGCGAGGAGAAACCGGCGGCGGGAAAGGGCGAAGGCTACGACCGTACGATCGAGACGGCCCGCGACGAGGCGCGGCGCGTGGCCCGCGAGAATGCGAAGCGGAATCCCGGCTGGTGGTACCTCGAGACGAAGCGGTACATGATCGTCACCAACGTCCCCCGCAAGAAGAAGCCCTTCATCAAGACCCTGGGCACACGCCTCGAGGCCATTCGCGACCTCTATGAGAAGGACTTCCCGACGGCGAAGCCTCTGACCGCGGTCTCCATCGTCCGCGTCTGCAAGGACCACAAGACCTACTCGGACTACGGAGGTCCGGGCGGCAGCGCCGGCTACTGGTACTCCCCGGCCAAGGAGCTCGTGTTCTACAAGGAGGCGGGCGACAAGCGCACGCCCTTCGCCGTCCTGAGCCACGAGGCCTTCCACCAGTACATCTACTACG
Organism: Planctomycetota bacterium; assembly: GCA_002687715.1. Taxonomy (GTDB): domain Bacteria; phylum Planctomycetota. Next base: position 3,159 of record NZBC01000244.1, read on the forward strand.
CCTGCGGCGAGCTCTCCCCCCACTCCTGGTTCAACGAGGGCTACGGCGACTACTACTCGGGGGCGCACATCTCCGGCAGCCGCGTGCTGAAGGTCAACCCCTTCAAGTGGCGGGTCGACACCATCAAGAAAGCCGTCCGGACCGGCACGCACGTCCCGATCAAGGACATCATCAGGTACTCCCAGGGGCAGTACTACAGCAACCCGCAGGTCTGCTATGCCGAGGGTTGGAGCATCGTCTACTTCCTGAACAAGGGCATCCCCAAGGTCCACCCCTGGCGGCAGATCCTCCCCACCTACCTGAAGGTCCTCCAGGAGACCCAGGACCGGAACAAGGCCGTTGACGCTGCGTTCGAGGGAGTCGACCTCGACGCATTCGAGAAGGCGTGGGCCGCCTTCACGGCCAAGGGGACCAAGCTCCGCAAGTAGCCCCGCCTCGCCGACCAGGTCGATCCGCAAAGCGACCTGGACGGCTGCTCCGCGAGGCGGCCTCCGGACGCGCGAACCGTCAACACCCCGGGTTCGGGAGGCCGCCGAGGGTTCGTACCATTCGCGGCGTGCCGGCCTCGGCCTGCGCCGGGAGCCAGCCATGCCAACTGATTCGCGACCGACAGACAACGTACCGTCCGGCTTCGGTGAGCTCGGACTCACCGAAGCCGTGATCGAGGGCTTGAACGCGGTGGGCTACGAAGTGCCCACGCCGATCCAGGCGCAGACGATCCCCCACCTGATGGCCGGAGAGGACCTCCTCGGACAGGCGCAGACCGGTACGGGCAAGACCGCGGCTTTCGCGCTGCCGCTCCTGTGCAAGGTCGATATCGCCCTCCGGGCGCCCCAGGTGTTGGTCCTGGTGCCCACGCGGGAGCTGGCCATTCAGGTCTCCGAGGCGTTCCAGCGCTATGCACTCCGGCTCCGTGGTTTCCACGTTCTTCCGGTCTATGGAGGTCAGGCCTACGACCGCCAGCTGCGCCCGCTCAACCGAGGGGTCCACGTGGTCGTCGGAACTCCGGGCCGCATCATGGATCACATGCGTCGCGGAACGCTGAAGCTCGAGAGCCTCTCCACTGTCGTTCTCGATGAGGCCGATGAGATGCTGCGCATGGGTTTCATCACGGACGTCGAGTGGATCCTCGAGCAGACTCCGGACTCGCTCCAGATCGCCCTGTTCTCCGCCACCCTCCCCGACGCAGTCCGGCGCATTGCCCGCCGACACCTGAAGCGGCCCGCCGAAGTGACCATCGAGACGGAGGCCAGGGCGGCGAAGTCCATCCGCCAGCGATTCTGCGTCGTCGGCGGCCAGCACAAGCTCGAAGCCCTGACCCGGGTACTCGAAGCGGAGCCCTGCGAAGGGACGATCGTGTTCGTCCGTACGAAGAGTGCGACCGTCGAGCTGGCGGAGAAGCTCGAAGCGCGAGGATACGATTGCGCCGCGCTCAACGGCGACATCCCACAACGAGTGCGGGAGAAGACCATCGAGCGTCTGAAGGCCGGGCGCCTCGAGATCCTCGTCGCGACCGACGTCGCCGCCCGGGGCCTGGACGTGGAGCGCATCAGCCACATCATCAACTTCGATATCCCCCACGACGCCGAGTCCTACGTTCACCGCATCGGTCGCACGGGACGGGCTGGACGCACCGGCGAAGCCATCCTCTTCGTCACCCCTCGCGAACGGCGCATGCTGCGCTCCATCGAACGGGCCGTTGGCACACGCATCGAGCAGATGGTGATGCCGACCACCGACATCATCAACAGCCGACGCATCGGTCGTTTCAAGCAGAAGATCACCGATGCCCTCGCGGCCGACGACCTGGGGTTCTTCGCGCACATCGTGAGCGAGTACCAAGAGGAGACCGAGACTCCGGTCGAGAAGATCGCCGCCGCCCTCGCGGTCCTCGCCAAGGGAAACCAGCCGTTCCTGGTTCCCGACCAACCAGACGTGACACCGCGCGACTCGAACTTCGAACGACGCCCCCAGAGCAGACATCGCCCTGAGCCCGGCATGGAGACCTTTCGCCTCGAGGTCGGACGCGAGCACGGCGCGAGGCACGCGGCGATCGTAGGCGCCATCGCGAACGAAGCCGGCATCGATGGGCGTCACATCGGACGCATCGAGATCTTCGACGACCACAGCGTCGTCGACCTCCCCGGAGGCATGCCCAAGGACATCTTCATGATCCTCCAGAAGGTCCGGGTGCGGCACCGGCAACTGCGCATCAGCCGCTTGAAGCGCACGCCGAAACATCGACGCGGGTAGGGGCCCACGTCGTTTCGCCGGTGATTCGGAGCGTGGTCTGACGCCCCGTCAGAGACACCCTCCCTGGAATTCCCCCGCGAAAACGGCGCCAACGGCGAACCCGGGTTGCCCCCCGATGCTGTTGCCGCACGGGAGGCGGTGCCCTTCCGAGTCCCAGGATCCGCATCGCCGGTAATCCAGGAGCCTCTCATGATCCGGTCCCTCCCCTTCTTCACCCTCCTCCTGACCGCGGTCTTGCCGGCGCAGCCGTGCGTCCTCCATCACCTGACCACCCCGCTCCAGGGGACGACCGCGGGTGCTGGCGTGGTCGTCGGGATCAAGGCGCTGAGCGACGTCACGATCTCCTCGTTCAGTGTGCGCCTGAACGCTGGCGTCCACGACCTCGAGGTGTGGCACACGCTGCAGACTCCGCCGTTCGGGATGCCGCCACCCCCGTTCTGGCCCTCGGGCGGAGGCAACCCAGAGTGTTCCCTCGACTCCTTTCCCCGACTGTGGTCTCTGGTGGGGAGCGCGTCGAGCGTCATGTCAACGGGCGACAGCGCACCGACGCACGTTCCCGTCGCCGTCAACCTCGCGGTCCCGGCCGGGACGTACGCGCGGTTCTACATCGCGGCCACCGGGTTCTACGTCTTCCCGGGGCCGATTCGCTTCACCGACGGTGGTTCGGTGTGGGGGAACCCAATCGCACAGACTACGCACGTTGAGCTGAGGGGCGGATGCGCAGGGGGCTACCCCTTCCAGAACCCCGCAGTGAGCCAATTCAACGGGACCGTCCACTACGCAGAAGGCCTCGCCGGCGCAAACGGCTGCGGAAGCTACCAGACGAACTCCACGGAGCTGAGCCTGACCATCAACGGAACGAACACGTCGGGCGCCACACCCGCGGTGACGCAGACCATCGCCAACGGCCTCGCCATCATCAATGCGTCCGGCGCGAACGTCGGCCTCCCTGCGGACATGGGGATCACGGTCTCCACACCGCTGGTGCCGGGGCTGGCTGCGACGCCGGGGACCCAGATCCTGAACCTGGACGTCACGGACCCGGGCCTCGTGTTCCTGGGCGGCGGGGTCCTTCCGTCCCTGCGACCATTCGTACCCTGGAACCTCCCGCTGTGGGGGCCGTCGTCCTGCCTGCACCTGTCGGCGCAGTACCTCATGTTCGACCCCACCGTCTTCGGGTTCCTGCGGTTCAGCCAGGGGATCGAGCTGCGCGTGTCGCCGGCGTGGCCAACGTATCTCCCCGCGGCCGGACCCACTGGAGACGACGAAAGCGTCGCGATCCAATTCGGGTGTCCGCGCATCCCGTTCTACGGCACGGCCTACGACCGCTTCCACGTCAGCTCCAATGGGCGCGTCGTGTTCGGGAACCCGGACACGGACTTCACCGCCACCGTCTCCGAGTTCGTGTACCAGGACGACCCTTCGGTGGGGTACTGGACGGACCTGACCCCGGACGCAACCGGAACGATCGAGGTCCGCGATACCGCGGCGGCGTATCCACACTCGTTCGGAGGGGTGACTCCCGCGGCGGGCCTGATCTCGGTCCTGTTCTCGAACGTGAAGTACTTCGGGACCACCGACCGCAACACGTTCGGGATCCACTTCGACACGACCACCGGGGAAGTCGTCCTCTCGAGCCTCTCCGCGATCTCCGACAACCCAGGCAGCTCCGGTGCCGGCGACGACGCCATCCTCGGGATCTCCCTCGGTAACCTCGGAGCATCCGATCCTGGGGCGACCCTCTTCAGTCCGGGCAGCGCGGGTGTGCCCACGCCTTTCCAGGCCGCCCTCTACGACTTCCACGACTCCTCCGTGACCGGACCGGGACGGCCGACATCCCTCACCTGGGGCACCGACCAGATATGGTTCACCCCGCTCCCCGTCTCCACGGGCTATCAGTGGCGAGCGTTCTGACCGGGATATGATCGGGACCGCATGCCGAACACTCGTCGGTTCGGCCGGATCCGTGGAGCGATTCGTGGGCGAGGTGGCCGTGGCCCTGCATGCTGCGCACGAGGCCGGAGTTCATCCAACGTGACGTGAAGCCCGGGAACGCGGCGCCATCAACCCTCGGACGCGTCCCGCCACGCCTGCTCGAGGCAAGCGATGCTGCTGCGCGCGATCGCCGGTCCTCCCGGGGTGTAGTCGAAGACCTCGACGGAGACCCAACCCCCGTATCCGCAACGCTCGAGCGCGGTCGCTACCGGGACGAAGTCCACGGC
>NZBC01000245.1 GCA_002687715.1 Planctomycetota bacterium
AGGCAATCCTCTGTCCGCGCCGCGGTGTTGGACTGCCCACGGCGCAGGTCGGATCGGCTCAATGAACAAGGCGGCCGGGGTCGACACCGAGGAGAGATCTTCTCCGGTCGGGACATCCCCTCGTATGGCGGATCCAAGCCAACGGACAAGAACGGCAGCGACGCCTGTTCAGGCGCAGGACCTACATCGTAGACAAGCGGTTCCAGTACTCGTTCCTCCTCACGGCACTGGACACTTTTCTCGCCGCGGGAGCGATCGCGTATGGCGGCGACCCTCGTGCTGCCGAGCGCTGAGACCCTCGATGCCCTGACGGGAGCGGAGGTGCACCGTCTCATCTTCTGGTTGTTTGCCGGATACCTGGTCATCACCTCGGCCGCGATTGGAATCGTGACCGGCCTGCTGTCCCACCGAATCGCCGGTCCGGAAATGGTGTTCAACCGGGCCGTCAAGAGCATGATGCACGGTGACTACGCCGCGCGGGTGACCCTGCGCAAGGGTGACTACCTGAAGAAGCTCTCCTGTTTGCTGGCGGAACTCCAGAAGCACCTCCGGCGTCGCGATGAGGAGCACGCCGCGTTGCTGCAGGAGCTCGGTAGCGCACTGGAGCGTGGTGATGTCTCCAGCGCGTGCGACATGATCGAGCATCGTCTCGCGGCCGCTTCTTCGACGGCGCCAACCGAGCCCGTGACGCCCTCCGCCTGAACCGATTGAGACCGGTCGTCGGACGTTGGTGCACCGAACGAAGGCCAACGGGCGTTCTCCGGAGCCGGTAGCCAGGCCAACTGGCGCTCACTCTACCTTGGCGAGAAGCGCGATCTGACCAGCGTGGTAGAGGTCGTGTTGGACGAGGCCGTGGACCGTGCAGTAGAGGGAGACGCTGGCGGGCATGATCGGCTGATCGAGACGGGCGTCGGGCACCCTGGCGAGCGCCGACATCACCCGCGCATGTCCGGTTTCCAGCGCGTCCAGCGCCTGGTGCCACGCAGCGTCACGGGTGTCCGTGACCGAGGGCCAGTCCTCATCCGGGGTGAGCGGCTTGGGGTCGCCGCACAACTGGCGATGGACGAGTTCGTGGGTGGCACTGATGTGGAGCACGATCTCCCAGATCGAGTGGGCGGTCGCCAGGGGGCGGGCGGCGGCGCGGACGGCGCCGATCTTCTCGAGGATCTGCTTCAGGGAGCTGCCGTGCCAGGCCTCGCCGTGGAAGGCGAGGCGATGTTGCTCGGCGATGCGTTGCGACTCCCGCGTCGCGAGCTCTTCATGTACCTGCGGCTGCATGTTCGTCCTCCTGGGTTCGGCTTGGTCACCCGGATGAACACCACGCGAGAGCAGGCGTGAAACGGGAATCAGGCCTTCACGTTGCCCTAGGGTGGTGGATGGCACGATCAGGCCCGAACGGAGCAGATCGAGGAACGGAGCAGGCTGCAGAACGGAGCAGGCTGTACTTTCTCGGCCCTTCCGGACACGATCACGAACCGCTCTTTCCCTTGCGAAACCAGGAGAAGAACCGATGACCATCTCTCGACGTCAGTTCGTCGGCAGCGCAGGCGCGGCCGCGGTCGGGCTTTCGGTGCTCGAGCGCGATCATCGCGCGCCGGACGCTGATCCGTCCGGGCTCGTGACGGGGAAACCGAAGCCGCTTCCCTACACCGAGGTAAAGGGATTCCTCAGCAAGGACCAGGTGCGCTGGCATCACGACTCCCACTACGGCGGCGCCCTGAGGGGGTTCGTCAAGCTGGACGCCGATCCGACCGGGAACCACCGGCCGCGGATCGCGAAGGCGAACAGCGTGCTGCTCCATGAGCTGTACTTCGACAACATGGCCGCGAAGAAGTCCGATCCCGGCCAGGCAACCCGCGCAGCCTTGAAGAAGCGCTTTGGCGACCTCGACCGGTGGATCGAGGACTTTCGTGCAGCAGCGAAGTCGTGCCGCGGCTGGGCCGTTCTTTCGTGGCATCCGGTGAACGGAAAGCTGTACAACGTCTGCACCGATTCCCATGACGATGGACCCGTATGGTCCGGCGTTCCGCTCGTCGTCGCGGACACCTACGAGCACTCGTACTACATCGACTTCCAGAACCGGAAGGCCGACTACGTGAACGGCTTCACGGATCACATCAACTGGACGGCCGTCGAGCAGCGTGTGCGCGCGCTCGGCTGAGCGCGAGTGCGGGTTCTCGTCGTTGAGGATGAGCCTCACCTCGCGCGCGCGGTGCGTGAGGCGCTCGAAGTCGCTGGCTTCGCAGTGGACGAGGCACTCGACGGCGAGACCGGCCTGCACATGGCGGTGGGTGTCGACTACGACGCGATCGTGCTGGACCTGATGCTGCCCGACGTGAGCGGGTGGACCATCCTGGACCGGCTGCGCAAGGTGAAGCCAACACCAGTCCTCGTGCTTACCGCCCTGGATGCGGTGGACGAGAAGGTACGCTGCCTCGACGCCGGGGCGGACGACTACCTGACGAAGCCGTTCGAGATCGAGGAGCTCAAGGCTCGCGTACGCGCGCTCGTTCGACGCGGCGCTGGCCAGGCGGCCCCCGTCATCGATCTCGGCGGAATCGTCATCGACACGGCCGGGCGCACGGTCAAGGCGAACGGTCACGAGGTGAACCTCGCTCCGAAGGAATACGCCCTCCTCGAACTCCTGGCCCTCCGCCGGGGCACGCTCGTGACCCGAACGATGATCTACGAGCATCTGTGGGATGAGCACGACGGCACCTGGTCGAACGTCGTGGACGTGTATGTGTCGAACCTCCGATCGAAGCTCGGACCCGACGTCGTCACGACGCGACGGGGCCAGGGATACATCATCGCGTGACGTTTCGCTCCATCCGCTGGACTCTGAGCTTCTGGTACGCAGTGATCATCATCGGGTCGCTCGCCGCGCTGGGCTGGACGCTGCTCGCCGAGATGGAGCGCAAGCTCTATGAGGATGCGGACGAACAGCTCGAGTACTGGCTGTGGATGGCCCGCCTCGAAACGAGCAAGGCGTCGACGTCTGACCTGCAGCAACGGCTCGCGGCCTCTCTGCCCCGGGGCGCGACGTTCGGGGTATGGAACGGCGAGGGGCAGCGGCAGACGTCCGCAGACGCGGATCTGGCCACTCCCCGGCACGAAGGCGCGGAGACGCGCGGCCACATCCGCGTGCGCACGAAACGCCTCGACGGCGGTTGGTGGATTCTCGTCGGCATGAACGTCGAGGACGAACACCACCGCGTGCGCGACTTCCTCTACTTGCTGCTGCTCACCGGCGCCGGCATCGTCGTCGTCGCGCTCGGCGGAGGCTGGCTGCTCGTCACCCGCGCGCTCGCTCCGGTTGCCCACATTGGCGCGACGGCGCGTCGGATTTCAGGAGAGAACCTCGGCGCACGCATCAGTACGAAGGGCATCAAGAACGAGCTCGCGGATCTTGCGCACACCCTCAACGCGTCCTTCGATCGGCTGGAGGCGGAGGTCGAGCGCCAGGCCCGGTTCACGGCCGACGCATCCCACGAACTCCGCACTCCTCTCGCGGTCGTTCTGGCCCACCTCGAACTCGCCGACACCCGGGACAAGACGGAAGAGCAGCTCCGGGAGCGCGTCGCCATCTGCCACGAAGCGAGCCTACGCATGCGCTCCGTCGTCGAGGGTCTCCTCACTCTCGCCCGCGCCGATGCGGGCGAGCTGAAGCTCGACCAGAGCGACGTCGACCTCCACGCTCTCTTGGAGGACGTACGCACATCGATCGGGCCGCTTGCGGCCGAGCGAGATGTCACCGTCGAGCACCGTCTCGATCCCGTCACCGTCCCCGGCGACGCCGAACGCCTCCGGGAAGCCATCACCAACCTCTACACGAACGCTGTCCGCCACAGCGATGACGGCGGCAAGGTGACCATCACCCTCGAGCGGGACAACGATGTCGCCGTCGTCCGCGTCGCAGACACGGGCCCGGGCATCCCCGCGGAGCATCTCCCGCGCATCTTCGAACGTTTCTACCGCGTCGACGTAGCCCGCACGCGCGGGGACGGCGGGAGCGGCCTCGGTCTCTCCATCACCCGCCGGATCATCGAACTGCACCGCGGCGTGGTCTCCGTGGCCAGCAGCGAGGGCGAGGGGGCGGAGTTCACCGTTCGGCTTCCTGCGGTCTGAGGGGTCGTTCGCCGCCTCTGCCGTCAGCATGATCAGGATTGGCTTGGAATATCGAGCCACCCGATGCGTCCAGTGGGAGGTAGGAGACGTTGACCTTCCGAGGCAACCATGAAGAGACGCGGCGGTTTCCTTGGCCTTGCGATGTTGATGCTGGTGGGCGGAGCCTGGTGGTGGCTCCAGGCATCTGACGTCGGTGGAGAGGATCCCGTGGCGCAGCGACGCTCCGGAAAGACCGTTGCCCAGACGCCCGACGTTGCCCGCTCCCCCACATCCGAAGGACCAGCGGTGGTCACGGCGCCGTACTCCGAGACGATGCCGGCGCCCCCCGACACCCGTGAGCGACCGGAGGAGTGGATCATCCAGACGGTCTGGAATCCGGGCGGCGAACCCGCACCGGGGATCGGAGTGCGATTCGGGCCGCCAAGCTCCCGCGGCGACTGGCCCATCGACCCCAGCGACTTCGCACACGGCGTCACGGATCAGGACGGACTCCTGCGTCTCCCCCGGGGCGGTCGTGAGATCGCTCGCGTGCAGGTGGACCGCGATGGGGACTTCGCAACGCTGGACGCGTCGAGCGTCGGGACCATCGTGAAGCTGCAGGTCACCAAGGGTGCAGAGGTCACCGTGCTCGCCAAGGACTCGGATGGCCTTCCGGTCGCGGACGCTCGGGTGTGGTTCTCCAACGTCACGACGAACGACGAAGGGGACTTCATCGGCCGCACCGACCGGGCCGGCCGCTTCACGATCCGGCACGCGGGACCGCACGCGACCGTCAACGTCTTCAGCGATGCCCACCGGCCGCCCCGCACGCAGCGCCTGGTCGATCACCCCGACTCCCAGACGCTCGTCTTCGTCCTGCACCATGGGGGCGCTCCGCTGCGGGGGCAGGTCCTCACCGCGGCGGGCCGGCCGGCCGCCGGCGCAGGCGTCTTTCTCTGGCCGGACGTTCGGCACGCGCGTCACCAGGGCAAGGCGAACGATCCGTACCGACCCTTCCTGCGAACGCGTGCGGACCTGGATGGCCGCTTTGCCTTCCCGGTCACGTTGGCCGCACCCCACACTCTGCGCATCCACGCGGCGGGTCACGGTCCTCACGCGCAGCTGATCGACCTCAGCGGGGAGGAGCACGGTGAGCTGGAAATACAGCTGGCCTCGGCAGCCCGGCTCTCGGGAATCGTGACCTCCTCGGGCGTACCCGTCCCGAAGGCAACGATCAGCATCCGATCCGTTGCCTTCAGGTTCGAGGAATGGGAAGCCTCGACGGATCCGGACGGTCATTTCACAGCAACGGGTCTCCCCGCCGGACGGGTCGACGTGACGGTCGCGGGCTCCGCGGTCAAGCCCGCGGTCAGCGTCGTGCTCGAACCAGGCGTCGAGACGAGCGTCGAGTTGAAGATCGACGAGGGAATCGTGCTGGCGGGAAGGCTCGTCGATGCGCACGACGCACCCCTGTCCGGTTGGCGCATCCTGGTCGCCTCCAACACGAGACGTCGCCGGAGTTTCGGGACCACCGGGCGAGACGGGAGCTTTCGTATTCCCGATTGCACAGAAGGCCCCTGCCGCGTGCTCGTGCTGGACGGAGCCGACGGGTTGCTCTCCTGCACGCGCGAATCGGTCTACCCGTTGCGCGGCCCTCTTCTGATCAAGCTCACTCAAGGACACCTGACACGGTCTCGCGTCACGGGACGGGCCCTCGGCGTCTCAGGCCAGCCAGCCCAAGGCACGATTCGGATCCGGAACAAGGCTGGCGGCAGCCAACGGAGTTGCGACATCGACGGCGCGACCGGCGACTTCGATTCGGGGCTCGTTCCGCCGGGAGACTATGAGATCCTGCACTCCGTGCGCCCCCTCCCCAACGCCGTGATCGCCAACCTGACGCTCCAGTGGGGTGAGGTGCGCAAACTGGGGACATTTCGAGCGCAGGAGCCCGGGGCGTTCGAACTCCGGCTCCGATTCCCCGAAGGCGTTGCCGGCGACACGCCGTGCTCGGTGAGTGTCCTGGCTGGCCCGGGGCGGCTCTTGCTCGGAGTGGAGGACGGGATCGTCGCCATGTCGAAGGTGCCGCCCGGTACCTACCGACTACGGCTGCATGCCCGCGGATGCGCACCCCGCGAGCTGAGCTTCGAGGTCCGGTCTGCGCAGACGACCAAGAAGGTCGTGCGGCTCGAGCGTGACGCGTGACGGCTGCATCTGAAAGCAAGGACCGGAACGACCCGGAGAGCCGAATGCGAAAGAGCCTCGCCCGCACGTTCACGCTCCTGGTCCTGGCCTGTACCGGCGTCGTGGCCTGGATCGTGATTCGCTACCTCCAGAGCTACTCGGACCGCTACCTGATCGCGGTGATCGTCGGCGGATTGGGGCTGGCCGTGGGCATCGTCGGCGGGATCCTGCTCGCCCGACAGAAGAGCACGAGACGTGTCGTCCTGATCCTCGCCTTTGCCGTCGCCGCCCTCGTCGTTCCCGCTGCGTCGATGATGATGCAACGGGTAACGACCTCCAGCTTCGGATTCACCGTCTACGGACTCATCCCCGTTCCGGTTCTCGACATCACGGTCGACGCGAACGGGGTCCTCTGGTTTCGGGACAAGACTCACCTGATCACCCTGCAGGAAGTCACTCCGCTCATCGACGGAAGTGTCGACGTCCTCATCGTGGGCACCGGCTGGCATGAAGTAGCCCGCGTGGAGGATGCGGTACTGAAGGTCGTGCCGGACGTCCGCGTGCTCAAGACTCCGAAAGCGTTCGCTCTCTACAACCGGCTCGTCGCGGAGGGAAAGCGGGTCGTCCTGATCGCACACTCGACTTGCTGAAGCTGCCCCTACCCGTGGCACCCGACTCAGCCAAAAGCAGACGACCCGCTCTTTCGGGAGCGCGGACCTCCAGGTCCGCGCTCCCGAAAGAGCGGGTTGCTTCACACGCTCGGGAAGTCCCACGCTCCGGATCGCAGCGAGTACCCCGGCGGGGCGCACCATCGGAGTCGCGTAGCGAGGGGCGCAGAGCGAGCCCGAAGTCGGCTCAGTCCCGCCCCAGGCCGTTTCGCAGGGCGTCGCGCATCTCGCGTTCGCGCTGGTTGCGGTCGTTCCACTTCGTGCGTCGCAGGACTCCGCGCAGCGCTTCGATCAACGCTGGCTTGCGGTCGTCGATCCACGCGAGGACCTTGAGCAACCCGGGCTGCCACTTGCTTCCGGTGATCAACCAGCCGGCGTGTTGCGATTCGGGAGTCCAGGTCTTCAAGTAGACGATCGCGTCCTTGACGACGTGGCGCCAGACCGTCTTGGGGAAGTGCTTCAGGACCATCATCGTGCGATGAGTCACTTCGTGCTGGCCCGCCGGCCCGTAGTCGGAGAGCGTCGGCGCGCTGTGGAGTGTCTTCCCGAGGATGGCGGCCACCCTCCGTTCGGTAGGTGGATCGAGCTTCACTCGAGCCCCGCGGAGCAGTGCCTGGAAGCCCGCGTCATAGGACGAACGCACGAACACGTGTCGCTCCTCGGCGTACATCCTCGCGAGGAAGACGAACTCCGCGGAGTTGATGGTCCGCCCGAGCCCGACCTGCGCCCAGTACGACGCTTCCCGCAGATACCACTCGCGGTGACGCGCGAAGCCCCGAACCAACGCGAGGTTGCGGCGGACGTCCTCGGGCTTGCACCGACCCAGGGCCCAGAGTGCGCCGTCGATCTCCCACCACGCGGCGCTTCGGTTGCGCAAGGTCTTGAGGATCGCCGGCAGGAACCCGGCGGATGCCACGTCGGCCGGGATGCGTCCCCGGCGGCGACCCGGGTGCGTGGCGCGGCCCCAGTTGTCGTAGCCCGAGACCGCATCGAACGCGGCCCGACGCACTCGCGGATCCCGATGCGCCGCGGCGTTCGCAAGGGCGTCGATCGCGGCTTCGTCGGCGCGCTGAGCGAGCACGCGCGCCGCCCACGTGCGCACCATGGGGCTGTAGTGCAGGAGGTGCCGCGCGGCCATTCCGACCTCCGCCGTGCTTCGACGCGTGTCGAACAGCGACCGCCACACCACGTCAGGGTCCGGCGCGCCCTGACCGAAGCCCGCGGCATCCGCCGTCGAGAGGAATCGGCGATCTGCAGCGGCCCCCCAGTCGAGGTCGACCTTCGGCGGGGTGACGGCGTGGCGCGTGCGCGGGGCGCCCGTGATCCGCAGCGTTTTCAGGGCTGCAGTGTAGTTCAGAGCCACCGCCCCCGTCCCCCACAAGACTCCCGTGTAACGCTTCTCCGACGGAGGGGTCGGCAGCATGCTGAACCCGCCGGCGGGAAGACGAGTCAGATCGAAGTACCACGACAGGCGATCCATCTGACGGCGGTAGCTCGCGCCGCGTGACGTCGGGACGTGCACGGACCCCATGCCTCGCCACATGACGTTGAATCCGCCGCCGGTGTGTCCGAACTCCGGCGCGTAGTAGGAATCGGCGACGAGAGTCGCGAGGTGCTGCGCCGCCGCCTGGCATCGCGGATCGTCAATCAACGACAGCGCGCAGGCGAGCTTCGAGTTGCGGCCGTTCGTGTTCGGAAACAACTCCGCTCGGTGATCTCCGTAGCAAACGCAACCGTGTCCAGCCATCCGGAAGAAGAACCGAAGCGATTTCTGGAACGCCGCCTCATCGACTCCGACCCCACACTCGCGCCCAAGGGCCAGCAACGTGAGCACCGGGACCGCGGCGGAGTTCATGAGCCCGCTCTGGACGTAGCCCGGCCCGACGGTGCCGGAGTGTCCCCAGCTTCCGGCCACCTGCGTTTCGACCGCGCGCTGGCAAAGAGACCTGAGCCCGAGCCGCACCGTTCGATCGCCGGTCCGAAGGAAATACTCCGCCAGGAGGATCCCCTGATACCCGATCTGCCAGGAGCTGTTTCCGGGACGCCGCTCCAACTTCTTGGCCAGCGCCCGCGCCTGCCGGGCAACGTTCTCCAGATACCGATCCTCACCAGTGGAGAGCAGGAACAACCCCAGGAGGCAGGCCTGAAGACCGTCGCGCTCGGAACGCTTGCGCGGGCCGATCCGATAACCTCCGTCGTCGGCCTGAATCGACGCGATCCACGCGGCCGTTTCGCTGACGATGCGCCGAGACTTCGGACATGCACGCGGCCACGTCTTGCCGTACGGCCCCAGGATGGGAACTCGAATCTGGACGTTTCGCTCGCGTCCGTCGCGGCGAATCCGCAGACCGAGGCGTCCTCCTTTCGCCTCCGCCTCCGTGAGCGCCGTGCCGAGCGCGACCCGTGGATCCGGGCCCGCCAACGCCCGCCCGCCGGCGGCGAGGATCACGTCGCCGGCCACGACGAGACCGTCGCCCGGAGTGCCCTTCCCCGCCCTTTGAACGGTGACGAGGAACCCGGGCTCGATCGACGCCTCGATCCCCGTGACGCCAATCGTGAACGCCGGGTACGTCTTCTTCGGCGAGAGCTTCTGACCAGGAGCCGACGTACCGGCATTCAGGATCAGCGTGATGCAGGCAAACAAAGCTGGGATGCGCATGGATGAACTCGGAGGGTGAGGGGTGGTCCAGTCTAGTATCCACCCGACGTTGTTCAACCGCTCCCGCGATGGGAATGACAATCGGAAACCACGCTGTACCGGGACGTCCAACGAGGACGATCTCCGACGTCAGACTCCCGTTCGCGAACGTGAGTGACGCTGAGGTCACCGTCGAGAGGGCCCGGGCATTCGGTGGGACGTGGCCCGGGCCATCAAGCTCGATCAGACCTGGCTCAGGTGACCACGCCCATGGTCCGAGTGGCCTGGGGCCGCCAGTCGGCGGCCGTGTCCGTGTCCATGGAATCGTTGTTCCGTCCAATGGCACCCGAGCCGGGAGCGGGGGCCCGGGTCGCGTACCCGGTGAAGAACCGCTGCCGCTCAGAATCGACCGTCCACGACTCTGTCACCTGCGGGTGCGCCGGTGGGTGATCGTCTCCATCGGGCGCGCCTTGCCGTCCTGATACCAGCTCCAGCGCGTCGTGTACGTGTCGGGTCCGCTGAAGCGGTAGACGCACGAGTCCATGTGGCCCACGTCGCGCGAGGGGAGGTCAGTCCCGTCCAGGAACTCGAAGCGGATCTCGTCCAGCTTCTCGTCGAACGCGGTGGCGACGAGGCGGGGTTGATTCCCGGCGACGCAGTAGTGGGTCAGGAGGAGCCGCTCTCCGTCCATGTGAAACACCGTGAGCATGGCCTCGCCAGGGTGTGCATTCATCTGATCGTCGGTCTCTGCGAGAACGGTGCCGCGCGCGATGGACTGCAGCGACACGCGGCTCTTCCATCCCTTGGTGCTCGAACAGCGCCACGTCCCGGCAACGGCCTGGAGGCGGTCGAACGCGCGGCGGCCGAGGGAACGGCCAACGAGCTTCATGCCAATGCCCGACGGAGGGCGCAGAGAGATGGCGTGACCGACCTCGGTACGCCGCGGATTCGCGGACGAATCAGCAGCTCCCCGTTCGCACAGGACCGTGTGCGCCTTCGGCAGGTCGGGCGTGCCCAGGAGGAGCGACGCGGCCTTCCCGGTCGCAACGCGTGCCGCGCTCGGGTGGAGCACGAGCGGAGCCGCACCATCCCGGTGCAACGGCAGGGTGCGTGGCAGCCAATCGCGGCTGAACACGCGGAAGCCCAGCTTGGTGAAGAACGCCTCCGACGCATCAAGATCGGGAACGCTGACCGAGATGTTGAAGACGCGGGGCCGGTCATCGGGAAGGGGACGACCATCGAGATCCACGAGCGACACGACGTGACCGCCGGGGTCCGAGACCCGAACGAGGTGGCCGAGGACGAACTTCGCCGGCTCCGGATCGGGCACCGTGCCCCCCGCGTTTCGCACCGCGACCGCGGCCTTGCGCAAGTCAGGAACGCGGACGTTGAGGCCCAAGAAGGCGGCATCCGGCGGTCGCGACCCCGGCGCCCGCCGGGTGACGACGAGGCGCAGAGCGTCGCTCCGGAGCACTGCACCCGATTCTCCTGACGGCTTCTTCACCGTGCGGAAGCCGAGGGCCTCGTAGAACCGGACCATCGCTGCCGGGTCCTCCGCCGCACGCTCGATGCCCCAGACATCGGGCGTGAAGTCCGCAGCGCCTTGGGCGCACGCGCTCACCGTCATACAACCGGCGAGGAGTCCCGCCGCAGTCAGTGCGATCCAACGCTCCGTCATGATGTTCAGCTCCTGGCGAATCAGGTTCCCTCGATGCGTCGCAGCTCGATCCAACCGCCCTCCGCAAGGTGGGGGCAGTCGCCGACGAGCTGCAGCGCTTCGTCGTAGTCCCGGGCACGCAGCACGAAGTAGCCACCGATGCTTGCACCCTCACGGTGTGAACGCCGGTCGAAAAGTGCGGCAGTCCGCCGCCCGTAGCCCGCCGGTCGAAAAGTGCGGCACCCCATGAGATGACGTCCGCTTCGGGCGGGTGG
>NZBC01000246.1 GCA_002687715.1 Planctomycetota bacterium
CCTTGCGCCATCCGCCGACGCTGGAGGCAACGGTCACGCGCTTGCCGGCCTGCTTCTTGAGCCGCTCCCACTCCGCGTCCTCACCCAGGACGAAGAGGTTGTCGTCCTTCGCCCGGAGCGCCGTGATCTTCGCGATGTCGCGGTCCCGTTCGGCCCACCACACGAGACGCTTCTCGTAGTCCGGATAGCAGGCGTGCCGCGGGGATTCGGCCCAGATGCCCCGGCGCGCGGTGCGTGCCTGTTTCTCCGCGGCCATGAAGGCGTCGTGATAGCGGCGGCAGCGGCCGTACTTCTTGAAGTACGGCGAGTAGCCCATGCGGACGATCTCGACGTTGTAGTTGACCCACTTGTCCTGCTTCTTTGCGAGCACGTGAACCAGGTGGCGTCCGAAGTAGCCCACGGTGCGTCTGGGGTCGTCGTACTGGAGGTGAACCGTTTTCAGGCCGTCGAAGAACTCGCGCGCGAATTCCTTGGCGGCTTCGCCCATGGGCGTGGCGAACTTGGGCGGGCGATCAGGCGTCGACCCGGCGTACACGACCGCGAGATACTCGCGCCAGTCGCCGTCGCACAATTGGCGCTTGCCCGGGTCGCGGAACGTCTCCTCGGTGTCGATCCCGAGCAGGCGCAGAGTGCGGTCGAGACCGTCGACGCGGATTGTGTCGCCGTCGACCACGGGCTCCCGTTCGGTGGACAAGGCGAATGTGCCGACGGAGAGCTTCGGGTCAGAGGTCGGCGCCGCCACGACGGCGGGTGATTGCGTCGTGGGAGAGGCCGTGCACCCGAGCGGAAGCACGGCCAGACCGAGCAGGAGGAGGAGTAGGGGCCGCATCATGCCCCCATGCTACCCACGGGCGGTCGGCGGGCCCGCGGCCAGGGTCCGGCCGCTCCGTGCGAAGAGGTCCGTCAGCATCCGGTAGGTCAGTCCCCAGAGGAGCCAACCGTCCAGCGACACGGCCGGGACGCCCCGCGATCCGCCCGGTACGTCGACCTCGGTCGCTCGAGCAGGGTCGAGCAGGTGGGCGACCGGGATCCAGCGGGCCTCCTGCACCTCGACGCTGCGCCCCGGCGGAGCGGCCTCGGGCAGCCGGAATACGAACGGATGCACGATGAGGTCCTGGCGGACGCCCCGCCTCAGCGCCCGAATGGGGTCCAGAGCGCCCGCCGCGCTCTCACGGGGAACGTCCAGCCCGATCTCCTCCCGGGTCTCCCGCAGCGCCGTCGCCAGTCGATCGGCGTCGATCGGGTCGCGGCGCCCGCCCGGGAGCCCGACCTGGCCGGACCACGGGTCCTGGGGGTGGGTCGCCCGGAGGATCAGGAGGAGGAGGGGGTCGGCCGAGCCACCCGGACCGGGGGCGAGGAGAACGGCGGTCGCCGCTTCGGGGATTTCGCCGGCCGGGGTCCCCGGGTCGGGAGCTGCTCCGGCCCAGGGCGCGCAGAGGCCGTCCAGCGTGGGTGGCGGCGGCCTTGAAGCGGCGGGGGAGGACACGGCCGGTCTTAGCACTCGTGGTCCAGAAAACCGGTGACGTGCGTAACCCCTGACTGCCGTTGTCTATCCAGAAGGCATCGCCCCTGGTTGGGTCGTTTTCGTGGCGGTTCCATGCAATACCTTCTCACAAGTCTCGCGACCGCTCTGTTGGTCGAACCAGCGGTCGTCCGGGCCGGCGTTGGCCTCGTGCTCGAAGCGATGGCCAGCGGCGCTCGGCCGGCCGATTGGGCGGCGCTCCGGGAGCGGGTCCCCGCGGCCCTTCCGCTCCTCGAGCCCACCCAACGCTGCCGGGGTGCGGGCGGGCAGATCGTCGGCCCCCCTCCCCAGGGACCATCCGGCGTCCACGAAGCGCTGCAGGAGCTCGGCCTCGGAAGCTGGCGCGCGACGCTCCTCCTCGGTCTGACCCTGCGGCACCTGGAGGAACGCGCGGGAGAGGACCTGCTTCGCAGCATCCTCGACCGGGTCCCCTCCCTCGACGGCGTCGATGACGAGGTGGAGATCGCGGAGACCGCCACCGAGACCGTCCTCCCCCCGCTGGACATCTCCGTCGTGGGCGACGACATCCCGGACTGGCTTCGCGCCGGCCTCACGCCTTGAGCCTCACGGGCGGGAGCCCTACCCTGATCCTGCCATGAGAATCCCGCTCCTCCTCCTCATCGTTCTCGTCGGTCTCCCCAGCTGCGGTGGAGACAGCGAGGTCGCCGGCAAGTGGACGCTCGATATCGAAGCCACGGCCGAACTCCTCGCCACGGAACTGGCTGAGCGCGCGCCGGGTGACCGTCGCGCGTCCCTGCGCCTCGATGCGCTCGAACTCGTCAAAGAGACGTTGGGGCCGCCGCTCAAGGTGACGCTCGAACTCAAGAGCGGCGGCGACTGCGAGGGCAGCCTTCAAGGCCGGGGCGCCAGCTCCCCGTTCGTGGGCAAGTGGTCCTTCAAGGACGAGCAGATCATCGTCACCCGCGACGACAGCGATCCTCAGACTCTCGACTACGAGGACGGCAAGCTCTTCCTCCGCATCCCCCTCTCGGGGCGGGACGGGAGCAAGGAAGAGACGTACGTGCGGGCCGTGCTCACGAAGAGCTGACCGATAGCTCCCGGCTAGAAGATCCCGGCGCCGAAGGGATCGTCGGGGATCTTCTCCTCGTCTTCTTCTTCGTCGTCCCCGTCCACGTCGTCCCCGTCCACCTCGTCGTCGGACACGTCGTCGTCGGACACGTCGTCTTCGTTGCCTTCGTCGCCGTCCTCATCGGACGCGTCGTCGTCCCCGTCCTCGGAGTCGGCGCCCTCTTCGCTGTCGTCGCCCTGGTCGTCGCGGCCGTCCTCGTCGCCCGTTTCGTCCTCGTCGAAGATCTCCTCCTCCTCCTCCTCTTCTTCTTCCTCCTCCGGCTCCGGCTCCCAGCCTGGGAACGGTGAGCCGGCGAAACCCTGCCAGAAGTCGAGGGCGCCACGGTGGAGTTGCAGCACGAGGTCATCGGCGTCGAGGGTGCCGAAAGCCCCGTCACGAAGGAGCCAGCGGCCGTCGACCATGACGGAACGGACGCGGGCGGTATCGAAGCCGCAGACCACGTGGTGCGCCACCGTGGCCGGGTTGAGCGGCCAGGCCGGCAGGTAGTCGAGGATCACGATGTCGGCGGCGCAACCCTCATCGAGGGTCCCGAACGGGATGCCGAAGATCTGGGAGGCGAGGCGGTGACCGCTTGCGACGAGCTCGAGAACCGTGTCGGGAGTCGTCGCTTCGTTCTCGCGCTTGGGATCGGCCGCGTTCAGGAGACGCCACGCGAGGCGAGCCTGCGCCAGGACGTCGGGGGCCGCGGCGTCGGTGCCCAGCGCGCCGCCTTGGATGTGTCCGAGCGGGGTGCGTACGCCGGCATCGATGTCTCCGGTCGGGACATAGACGGCGTGCGTGCCCGACTCCCGGACCTTCTTGGCGTCGGCGTCGGAGATCGCGGAGCCGACCCGGAGCACGGTCGACGGGCCGAGGAGTCCAGCCTTCTCGAGCCGCTTCACGGCGCCCTTCTCACCCGCGCGCGTCCCGACCTCGCAATGGAACGGCGTCTCGAACGTCTTGATGATCTCGGCCAGGCGGCCCAGGACCTCATCGTCGACATCGTTCGGGTGCGCCGCGCCGACGGCGAAGCGGAGCTGTTCGGTCCCGCCATAGACGGCGCCCTCGCGCGTGCTCTCGAGCGCGGCGGCGAGCGCGTCTTCGCCCTCGGCTCCCGAGACGCGGTAGCTCACGAGTGCCCGCAGGCCGATGGTCAGCAGGACCTCGCGCAAGCGCCGGGTCGCGCCCGGGACGAACCCAGGGGAGGCGTGCGACTCGACGAGACACGTCGTGCCGGCCTGAACCGCGCGGAGTGCTCCCGAGAACGCGGCGCAGATCACCGATTCCTCACCGTGGGCCGCGACGCGCGCCACCTCGCGGGCATGGCGATCCTGTCCGGAGTCCGATGGCACGTTGAACCCTGGCAGCGGGTCGAGCGTCACCCGGGAGTGGCCACTGACCAGTCCCGGAATGACGACGTGGCGCCGCGCGTCGATGCGCAGCACGTCCGGGCCGGGGTCGATCCGTCGTCCGCGTTCGACGACATAGCCGTTCTCGACCAGGAGGTCGACCTTCTGCACGGTCGGTGGATCGAACGTGACGACGGTGCCGCCTTCGATCAGGACGCGGTGGGCGGGCCGGGCGCCGGAGCGCGGGCTCCGGCTGCGCCGTCCGCGCTGGCGGCGTCCGCCTCGGGATCCCGACGTGGATGACGACGTCGACGACGCGACGGCGTCACCCTGACGTCTCTCGGACGATCCGGAGCTCCCCCTCCGACGGCGATTCCTGGCAGCGATGGCTCTTCCCCTTGTTTCTTGTCCCAGCGCTCACAATCCCAGGGCGCCGATGGGCAGGTCGAGGCCCTCGGGGACGCCGGGAAAGTTGCGCCGGATGAAGTCGTCGTGGACGTCTTTGGTCTGCTTCGACAGCAGCTCTTCGAGTCCTTCGGTGCACGCGCCACAGATGGTGCTCACCTCGGTCGCGAGCCGATCTCCGACCAGGAGACCGGTCACCGTGTGCTCGGAATTGAAAGCGTCGACCTGTCCGCACCGGTGGCAGGTATCCAGCGACTTGCCTTCCCGCGACTGCACGATCGCGTCTTCGGTGGGTTGGCCGACACTCCACAGGAGCTGGTCGATGAACCCCGGGTCTCCGAGCGGAGACATCTCCTGTTCCAGGTACTCGCGGATACGCTCCAGCGACTCCTCCGAGTACTCCTGGAAGATCGTGATGATGCAGGACGCGCAGATCGCGTACTCGAAGATCACCTCTCCCTCACGGACGACCTTCTCGACTGCGTGCGGCGTTGCGGACTCGAGCAACTCCTGACCGCACTCGACGCATTGCTTGAACGGACCGTCCGCGAAGACGGAGTGCAGCACGTCGGGGATTCCATTCTCTGAGGGATCCGGCTCCGAAAACACCATGACGGCTGGAGTCTATCAGGATGCGGGGGGCGAACCATCCAGCCACCGCAGCGCGCTTCCGCCGTCGGGGAGGGTGCGCGGGGGTTCGGCCTGACCGCGCCGCGCTGCGCCGTCCAGGACCCGAGCCAGGTCCTCGAAGGTCGCGCTCCAGCGTTCGCCGACGATTCGGCCGCTGGGGTCGTACGCGGTGAGGAGCGCGCCGTCGGCGAGTCCGGCCACGACGACGTAGTGGACAGGCTCACGGGGGACGACCCAGTCCTCGCCCAGGTCGGGACCGAAGAGGTCGACGAGAGGCGCGTCAGTCAGCAGGCGAGTGCCGAGACGTCGGGTCATATCCGGGGCGCGTCCTTGCGACGACGGGTCGGTGACCCTAACACCGATGCATGCCGGTAGTCGTTCGTCCGCCGGCTCCGTCGCCGGAGTCACTGACCTTGCATGCGCCCGCGTCGAAGAGCGAGACGCTGCGGGGGCTCGTTGCGGCGACGCTGGCGGGTGGCGGCACGCTGACCCACGTCGCGACCCCCTGGCCCGCGGACGTCCACGCGGTGATCGCGGCGCTGAAGGCGCTGGGGGCAGAGATCGACGTCGAAGAAGACGTCATTCGCGTCATCGCCGGGCTGGAGTCCACGGGTGAGCCCGTCACCATCTCGGCCGGGGACGGCGCTGCGCCGGCGCGCTTTCTCCTCGCCCTCGCCGCCACGACCGGCCGGCCCGTGACCATCACCGGAGAGGGGCGATTGCCCGAGCGCCCGATGGGACCCCTCCTCGCGGCGCTGAGGTCCCTCGGCGCGCGGGTCGACGGCGGCCCGGGTCTACCGGTGACCGTACAGGGGCCGCTCCAGGGGGGCCGCCGACTCGGGGTGGACGGCCGTGCGTCGAGCCAGTTCGTGTCCGCGCTCCTGCTCGTCGCCCCCGCCGTCCCGGGCGGGCTCGCGTTGCGAAGCGTCGGACGCCAGGTCTCGCGTCCCTACATCGATCTCACTCGCGACGTGATGGCGGCGTTCGGAGCCGGGAGCGACGGCGGGCTCGACGCCCTCACCGACCAGACGTACGTCGCGGGCCGCACCTATGCGGTGGGCGCCGACTGGTCCGGTGCGACGGCGCTCCTCGCCGCGGCGCCGCTGCTCGGCCGGCCGGTGTTCGTCCCGTCGCTGCGGACGTCGTCCGTGCAACCGGACCGGGCGTTCGCGGAAGTCCTGACGGCGATCGGCGTCGACGTCGTCGCGCGTGACGGCGGTCTCCTCGCTTCGGGAAGCGTGGACGCCGGTGGGACGTTTGACCTGGGCGAGTTCCCTGACTCCGCTCCTGCGCTCGCGGCGCTCGCCGCCGCAGGGTCGCACGAGGTTCGTATCGAAGGTGCCGCTCATCTGCGACACAAGGAGAGCGACCGCATCGCGGCGCTCGTCGCGTTGCTCGAAGGGGTCGGACTCGAGGCCGAGGAACTCCGGGATGGTCTGCGCATCATGGGCGGTCCGCTGGCGCGGGCCCAAGGCCCTCCGGTGCGGCTGCCAGTCCGGGGCGACCACCGGATCGCGATGACCGCGGCCTTGCTCGGGCTCAGGCGTCCGGTCCTCATCGACGACGAGACCTGTGTCGCGAAGTCGTTCCCTGCGTTCTTCGACCAGTGGCCCGGGGTCGTGGACGCGTGACGCGGCCGCTGGTGATCGCTCATCGCGGGGGTGCGGGCGAGGCGCCGGAGAACACGATCGCTGCGTTCGTTCGCGCGCGGGATCTTGGAGTCGACGGGCTCGAGTGCGACGTCCACCTGACGCGGGACGGCGTCGTCGTCGTCCACCACGATCCCGATCTGAAACTCGCCGCCGAGGGGCCGCGGGTCGGGATTGGCGAGGCCGAGGCCGCGGCAGTCCTCGCGGCCGACCTCGGCTGGACCCACGGAGCGGCCCACCGCGGGCATCGGGTGCCGACCCTCGATGCGTTCCTGGGGGTGGGTGAGGGGCTCGCGTTGATGATCGAACTCAAACCGGGGCCGCAGGGCCCCGCCCTCGGGGCTGCCGTCGGGCGACGTATCGCACAGGTCGCACCCGGCCCGGACCGGGACCGGCTCCTCGCGGCTTCCTATGACCCGTCCGCGCTCGCCGCCTGCCACGACACGTGCCCCGGGATCATGATGCTGGGCGTCGCGCGCGGGGACACCCGGACCCCGGAGCTCGAGGCCCTGCCCCTCGCCGGGTGGGCGGTGGAGCGGTCCGCGGTCACCGTCGCCGCCGTGGCGGCAGGGCAGGCGGCCGGTCAGGTGACCTGGGGCTGGACCGTCGATGCCCCGGGTCAGGTGGCTTCGCTGACCGCCGCCGGCGTGGATGGCCTCATCACGGACATTCCGGCGGCTATCCTGGCTCTCGTGGACGACCAGTGAACCGTCCGCAACCCCGTGCGTCTCAAGAGGCCTCGGGGGTCCCGGGGTCGGAGTCCGTTCTCCGTCCCACGTCACGGCTCTCGCTCGAACCGTAGAGACGACACCATGTTGCGCCTCAGCATCTCGGCCTCGCTGCTCATCCTTGCCTCGCTCACGATCGCCATCGGCTCCGGGGTCTTCGACGACGAGGACGCCAAGAAGCTGGCTCGAGGGCAGGAGCTCATGGCCTCCGGCGACTTCAAGTCGGCGGCCGAGGTCCTCGGCGGGATCGAAACCAATCCGGCGGAGTCAGGGACGGCGCTTCAGGCGGCGCTCCTCCGGTGTCGAGCGCTGCTGCGCGCGAACGAGCCGTCCGATTCCGCCGAGGCCGCGCGCCGGCTCATGGAGGGGCTCCGCAAGGACAGCCCCGGCCGCGGGCGTGCCCACTTCCTCGTCGCAGAAGCATTCGAGGCGATGGGCAAACGCGACGAGGCGGCGCGGGTGTATGCGGCGGAGGCGGCCAAGGTCCTCGGCGAGGGACATCGAGCCCGGGTAGCGGGGTACTACCTGTCGCTCGCGCACGACCAGGAACAGGACGAGAAGTCGACGGACCCGTTGAAGCCCGGCAGGAAGGCCGATCCCGCGCGGGCCGCGTCGATGTACGGCAAGGCCCTCGAGATCCTGACTGGCGGCAAACCCAAAGTCGACGTCACGATCCCCCGCTGCCGCAATCTGGTCGCGGCGGGGAAAGCGGTCAGCGGCGGACGACGGCGCGGCCCGAATCATCTCGGCGTCGCAGCGAACGAGCTCAAGGCGCTGCTCGACTCGAAGACCGAGAAGCTGTCCAACGCGCAGCAGGCCGAGGCGCGGTATCTGCGAGCCGACGCGCTGGCGGCGTCCCGGCGCCCCGCCGAAGCGCTGACGGAGCTCGGGAAGCTGCTCGAGATCGAGAGCGTCACCGAGACGCCGTACGAGCCAAAGGGCCTTGTCCTGCAGGGGCAGACGCTGATGGCGGTCGCGCGCACGAAGGAGCGGATGCGTGAGGGTGTCGCGGCGTGGAGGACCTATCTGAAGCGGTTCCCGGACCGCGAAGAGGCCGCGGACGTCCGCCAACGCATCGCGCGTGCGTGGTTCGACGCGGGCGAGAGCGAGGAGGCCATCACGGCGTACGGTCTCGTCGCGAATGACAAGAAAGCGAAGGGCGAGGCGCGGGCACTCGCGCTGTTTCGCGTGGCCGAGAGTATGCGCCGGCTCCAGCGTTTCGACGCGGCGCGCGAGGCCTTCCGCCGCTATCTGGCGGCGTGGCCGGATGACGGTCGCGTGCCCGAGGCGCAGGCGCTCGTTCCGGAGCTCCTGCTCGAGAAGGCGCGGGCCCTGCGCAAGCTGAAGAACGTCGATGGATCAGTCGCGGCGTTGCGTCAGTATGTGGCGGAGTACCCGTTGTCTCGCAAGGCGGCGTCGGTGTCCGTCGAGATCGGACTCGTGCTGCGCGAGCGCAAGAAGATCGCGGATGCGGCGGCGGCGTTCCTCGCGGCTCGTGATCGTTACCGGAATCACGACAAGAACCAGGCGGCGCGCGCCGGGTTCCTTCTCGGCGTGGTCGAGGAGGAAGACCGCAAAGACCTGGAAGCGGCGGCCAAGGCATATCACGCCGTCCTGAAGACGTTCCGGGGCACCGCGGCGGCGCGGGCGGCGCAGGAACGGGTCTCCAAGATGGAGGCGATCGAGCTCGCGTTGGCCGTTCCGAAGATCTATGCGCCCGGGGACAGGGCTGACGTGTCGCTGACCGTCCGCAACGTCAAGGACGCCTCGTTCCGGCTCTACCGGCTCGACGCGCGGGACTACTTCGAGCGCCGGGGTTCGCTCGACGGCGCGGCCAACATCGAGGTCGCGCTCGTCAAGTCAGACCGCAGCTGGACGTGGAAGCCGAAGGCGTACGAGCGGTATCGCAGGGACCAGCTCGACGTGAAGGTCGAGCTCGAAAAGGACAAGACCCTCCCTGAAGGCGCGTGGCTCGTCGCCGTCGAGGCCGAGCAGCGGCGCTCGGTCGTGCTGGTGCTCGTGTCGAGCGTGCGGATCGTGGTCAAACAGTCGCCGTACGAACTGTTCTGCTGGGCGACGGACGCGAAGACGGGGGAACCGCGCGAAGGCGTCGAGATCCTCGTTCGCGGCGGCCTCAGCCAGACGATGAAGACGGGCAAGGACGGCGTGGCCCGCCAGTCGACGACGGCTGCGCACGGGAACTGCCAGGTGCTCGGGCTCCTCGGCGATGCGGTCGCTCCGGGACTCGCGAAGCCCAACCGACGGTACTCGAAGAAGGGGCTCGCGCCGCGCGTGGCGTTCACCCTCGATCGTCCGATCTACCGCCCGGGAGACCGGGTCCGTTACCGCGCCGTGCTTCGGCAACCCCAGGGCGGGCGGTTCGTGACGCCGAAGAAGGTCAGGTTGCCGGTGCGCTTCCTCGCGCCTGACGGACGCAGCCTGGCCGAGCAGCAGCCGGTGATCGGCGCCTACGGCATCATCCACGGCTCGTTCCAGCTTCCGCCCGAAGGCAGCGTGGGCGACCACGTCGTCGAAGTGAGCTTCGCCAACCACACCTTCCGCGAGACCGTGCCGGTTCGCGCGTACAAGAAGCCCGAGTACCGGGTCCAGGTGAAGCCCAAGCAGCGCGTCGTGCGTCCGGGCGAGGAGATCGACGTCGGCGTCGACGTCCAGTACTACTTCGGCGGTCCGGTTCGCGAGGGCACGTTCGAATGGCGAGTGTGGCAGGCGCCCCACCAGATCGATCGTGAGCGCTACCAGGCCCACTCGTGGTACTTGCGGGCGACCGAGACCCAGCGCACGCCGGTGCCGGCAGCGGGAATGAGCCATGTCGGCAACGGGTCCGGCAGCCTTGATGCGAAGGGCAAGGGCCGGTTCACGTTCCGTGCGCCGATGCAGGACGGATCGCGCCGATTCGTCATCCAGGTCTTCGTCCGCGACTCCGCGGGCGCTCCGGTCACGGGTACGGGCCTCGTCTACGCGGGGAACACCGATCGCTTCGGCGTCGTGCTCGCGGCGCAGCGGACCTACCGTGCCGGCGACCGTGCTGAGGTGCGCGTCGTGACGGCCGACCCGGGCTATCAGGGGGTCGCGACCCAAGGGCGACTGCTGGCGATGCTGAAGCGGGTGGGGGCGGATGGTCGCACCACGTTGGAGCGCGTCGCCGAGGCGGCGGTGGATACCGGATTGCCGGGCGAGGCAACGGTGAACCTGGTGTTGGAGAAGGCCGGTGACTACGTCCTGCGCTTCGAAGGCAAGGACGCGCGGGAAGCGCCCATCGTTGCCGAGACGGCGGTCGTGGTGACGGGGGAACGACCCGATCTGGCCACCGAGGCCCTGCTGCGCTTCGAGAAGGAGGTCTACCGCGGCGGCGAGACTGCTCGCATGCACCTCTCCGTGCCGACGCCGAAGCGCCCGGTATTGGTAACGTTCGAAGGCGAGCGCGTGCTTCGCTACGAGATCCTGCGTCCGGAAGCGAAGAGCCAGGTCCACGAGGTGACCCTGGCCGAGGATCTCGCGCCGAACGTGGTCGTCGCGTGCGCCCTGCCGCATGGAGACGGCCTGTTGACGTCGCAGGACGAGATCGTCGTGCTGCGCTACCTGCAGGTGTCAGTCGCGCCCGCCAAGCGTACGGCCGGACCCAAGGAGAAGGTCAAGCTACGCGTACAGACGCGCGATCAGCTCGGACGCCCCGTGCCGGCGGCGGTCGCAGTTCGGGTTTCGGACGGCGCGCTGGCTCAGCTCGGAGGCAACGCGGGGCAGGACCCTCGTTTCGTGTTCAACAAGGACGTGCGGGCCCACCTGGTCACCACTGGGTCCAGCTTCGCGTTCCGTTTCAAAGGCGCCACCCGGTTCCTCGACAAGGACCTCGTGAACCTGGAAAACGACAAGATGAAACGGGAGTTGGGGCGCAAGACCAAGGCCCTCGACGGGTTGTTCGCGCTGGCGGAGTCACTGGACGAGGCATCGGAATCGGACGCGAAGGAACGGTTCGGCGCACCTGCGGACGACCCCGCGGCTGCGCCGATGGGCAACGCCGCCAACCGCAGCGGGCGCGGCCGCCGGGGGAGCAATCAGCCGGCGAAACCCGGCGCGCCACCACCGATCGGTGGCGGATCCGCCAACCGTCGCTTTGCCGCCGGCTACGAGGAGGCCAAGAAAGGGCTTGGGGAGCAGCAGCAGAGTGGCCAGGAGGCCGGTCAGGGCGGAGAGGGTCTCGCGTTCCGCGAATCCCTCAAGCGAGCGGAGCAGGGGGGCAAGGACTACCGCGTGTGGGCCCAGGCCAACAAGAGCCACGGACTCCTGGGCAAGGCCGTCAACGGTCAAGGACAGTTCTTCAACCTCTACAGCTACAGCGCCGCGGTGGAGGAGATGATGGTGCAACCCGAGCTCCGGCAGCGGTTCCTCGAGGTCGCGGGCTGGTGGCCGGATCTGGTCACCAACGCGCGGGGTGAGGCGACGGTGACCCTGGATCTCCCCGACAACCTGACCACCTGGGACGTCCTCGGTGCGGGTGCTGGCAAAGGCTCGGCGGTCGGCCAGGGCGGATCGTCGATCAAGGTGTCGCAGGACGTCGTGCTTCGCATCGAGCGGCCGCGGTTCCTCACCAGCCGGGACGAGGTCGGTATCGCGTCGATCGTTCACAGCCACCTGGACGAGACGATCGCTTTCCGTCACGAGCTGCGGTCGAACGATCCCGCAGTGCTGCAGGCCGTCGGCATGACCGAGACGAGCTTCGAGCTCGGGCCGTATGGCGTGGCGCGGAGGAACTGGCGCTTCCGGGCCCGCGGCGCAGGCCTGGGTACGTTCGAAGCGAACGCGCTTTCGTCGAAAGCGTCGGACGCGGTGAAGCGTGGACTGCCCGTGCTTGCGTTCGGCCAGCGCTGGGTGTTCGCGGACACGATGGAGCTCGTCGACGAAGCGGCCTTCCGCTTCAACCTGGACCACGAGCCGGTCTCTGGTTCGCAGAACTACTCCGTCATCGTGCAGGCCGGCATGGAGGCGGATGTCCTCGACGGCGTGCGCTACCTCGTCGGATACCCCTACGGGTGTCTCGAGCAGTCGCTGAACCGGTTCTTGCCCGCGATGTTGCTCGCCGAAGCGCGGTCCCGGGCCGGGCTTCCGCCGCTGCTTGATCGCGCCAGGCTTGCCGAGCTCGTGAAGACGGGGATCGTCCGGCTGGCGGCGTACCAGCGCAACGACGGCGGGTTCTCGTACTGGCCGAAGGGGGCGAGTGATCCGTGGGTCACGGCGATGTGCCTGGAGACGCTTCTGCGCGTTCGCGATCATCGGCACGTGGTGCCGTCCGCATTGCTGAGCAGTGGCTGGACTGCGGCGCGACGGATGCTGCAGTCCGGTCGGGTCTCCCTGGATGCGCGCGCCGCATTGCTCCTGGCGTGCGTCCGCGGTGGCGATGACCAGCGGGCGACGCTGAACGCAGTGTTCCGCGAGCGACAGGGCCTCTCCGTGCAGGGGTTGTCCCGCTTGCTCCTCGCGTGTCACCGCGCGGGACGGCCGGAGATGGTCCGCACCATGTTCGGTGAGCTGAAGTCGCGGAGGACCAAGGTCACGGTGGCCAAGCGGCATCCGTTCAGCGGGCGTCTCGGCCATCCGTGGTTGGCGTCCGGCCTCGAAGCCTCGGCCCTGGCGCTGCTGGCGTACCAGGCGGCGGGCGCGGGTCCGGCGGAAACCGAGTCTCTGGTGAAGGCCGTGCGCGAGGGGGTTCGGCGTCGCTCCGGCGGGACGAAGGCGGTCGCCCTCGGTATCGAGGCGCTGACGGATTGGGTCGTCGCGACCGGCGGCCTGCGTTCGGCGGGTAACGTCCGGGTCATGGTCGACGGCAAGGAGGTCGCGTCCGGATCGGTCGGTGGGGAGACACCGGTGCTTGCGCTGTCGATCCCGATCAAGGCCGTGGGCAAGGGTGAACACCGGGTGGTCGTGCAGAAGCGCGGCGGGATCGCAGCGACGTGCCGCCTCGTACTGCGCAACGTCAAGCCGGTGGATCGCGTACCCGCCGACGGCAACATCTTCACCGTGCAGCGCCGGGTGGTCGCGTATCGCGACCCCGACGCCAAGACTCCCTCCTACGCGCCAGGGCACGACATCGTGCGCGTCGGTGACCGGCCGCGTCCGGTTCCCGCGCCGGGTCTCGACCAGGCGATCGAAGGCAGCAAGGTCACCGTAGAGCTGAAGTTGAAGGCGCGCGAATCCGCGAGCTACGTCGTGCTCGAGGAGCCACAGATCGCGGGCTTCGAGGTGATCGAGAGTGGCGTTCGCGGCTCGTTCGACCGGTTCGAGCGTCGGGACACGCACCTTCTCTTCTTCAAGGACCGCGTTCGCAAGGGTGAGGAGATCGTCATCCGCTACCCGGCCTACGCCGTATACCAGGGCCGGTTCACGTCGCTGCCGGCGCGGGCGGAGGAGATGTACGCGCCGGAGCGGTGGGGTCGAAGTGGCTCGGGGACGTTCCACGTCGTTGGGGATGCGTCGATGCTCGCGAGCGTTGCGCCGCGCAAACCGACGCCGGATGAGCTGTACGCGATGGGCAACCGCGCGTTCGACACCGGCAAGTACGAGGAGACGGTCGCCCTGTTCACGCCGCTCCTCGAGAAGTGGCCGGTCCGCGAGAACATCCACGATCACATCCTGGCGCGGCTGCTGGTGTCGTACTTGCGGCTCGAACGGTGGCCCGCTGCCGTGAAGACGCGCGACGAGCTCCGTCTGCGCAACCCGGGCAAGGAGCGTCTCGGCAAGGAGGACCGCGAGCGTCTGGGCCGGGCGTACCTGTCGGCGGGCGATCCCTGGGCCGCGCGCGGTCATTTCCAGTGGGTCGTGCTTGACGGTTTCTCCAAGGAGCTGGAGGTGTGCGACGCGTATCGCAGCCTTGGTCAGAGCGGTCGCGCGGTGTCTCACCTGCTACGGACGATGTCGCGCTACCCCGCCGTCGGTGAGGTCGTCGTGCAGCACGCGTCGGTGGCGTCCTGGCTGCTGAAGGAACAGAACCCGAAGATCGACCCCAAGCGCGCTCATCTGTTGCCGCCGTTGCGGCGAGTGCGGTCGGTCGCGGCCCTGTCGGCGCACCGCTCCGTCATGGCATGGCACTCCGGCTCCAAGATCGCCGAGAATGCCAACTGGCAGCGTATCGAGATCCTGCGGGGGCTCGATGAGGCCAAGCTCGTCGAGCGCGAGTGCCGCCTCTACCTGAGTCGCCATGCGTACTCCGGGCGGGCCGACGCCGTCACGTTCTTCCTCGCCGCTGCCTTGTTCACTCAGGAGCGGTATGAGGATGCTGCGAAGGAGGCGAAGGCCGTCTGGGAGAAGCGTTGGGAGCGCAAGACGAACTCGAAAACGCATCGCTACCAGAGCAGCCACCGCTGGCCGGCGGGCTACCTCATGGGCCGGATCGCGCACGTCGACGGTCGCTACGAGGACGCCGTCACGTGGTATGGCCGCGTCCGCGGTCGCGTCGCCGACGCCCAGCAGAGCTGGCTCTTCTTTACGGAGAAGGAGCTCGCGGTCGACCCGCTGGTCTCGGTCAAGCCGGGCTCGGAAGCGAAGGTCCCGTACCGCGCCAAGAACCTCGACGAGGTCAAGGCCCTCGTCTACCCGGTCGACCTCGGCGTCCTCTTCGCGGTCAAGAAGAGCTTCGATCGACTCAACACCGCCGACCTCGCCGGCATCCGTCCGGCCCAGGAAGTGACCTCGAAGACGAACCTCGAGAAGTACCGCCGCGGTTCCGCGAGCTGCACGCTCGGCAAGAAGACCGCCGGCGCCTACCTCGTGGTCCTGCGCGCCGGCCCTCACACCGCCACGACCCTGATGGTGGTCACCGATGCCCGCCTCACCGTCCAGCGCAGCAACGGGGCCGTTCGCGTGTACCTCGTTGACGCCAAGGGCAAGCCGTTGGCCGACGCGCAGGTCAAGCTCGGCGTCGCCGGTCGCATCTTCCACTCCGGTACGACTGACGAGCGCGGCATGCTCGACGTCCGGGATCCTGGCCGCGGCAAGATCACCGTCGTCGCAGAAAAGAGCGACACCGTGGCCGTCGGCACCCACAACTGATCTCATGGTGTAACGTTCGCAGCGCTGGTCCGACCAGCACTGCGGACCCTCCAACGAGATCGACCATGCTCTGACTGCTTACCGATTGCGTCCGGCGCGGCCGCGCCGGCTTCTTCACTATCACCGGCGTCCTCGTCGTGGGAGCGCTCGTGTTCTGGCTCATCGCCTGATTCACTCGGCCCGGCAGACGACGTTGGGCACGTCGAACGACTCGTCGACCGTCACCGGGTCGATGCGGACGCCGGCCGTTCCCCCTCGACGCAACGTCCGCACGGTGTAGCCGATTTCGGTGAGCTGCCTGATCAGTGCGCGCGGCGTTGCCTTCCCGTGCGCGAGGTCCGTCTTCGAGACCTCGATGAAGAGGATCGGATGATCCCGCCGCAGCACGGTGTCCGCGCCGCGGAGGAAGAGCGGCTCGGCGCCCTGGATGTCCACCTTGACGAGGTCGATCCGCGGAATGGGATGTCGCTCCGCGAGCTCGTCGAGGGTCATGATCGGGACCCGCGTGGTCTCAGCGGTAGGGGTGGAGGACACCAGGTCGACCAGCGACGCCGTGCCCTGGTTGTCCTCGGTGGGACTGGGGCAGGTGAGGGGGAGGCTGCCTTCGTGATCGGCGAGGGCGAGGGGGTGGACGGTGACGCGATCTTCGTAGTGATTGCGGGCGACGTGGGCGGTGAGACGGTCGCGAATTCGCGGTGCCGGTTCGAACGCATGGACCCGGCCGCCGGCGCCGACGAGCCGGGCCAGGTGGAGGGTCATCTCGCCGAGGTTGGCACCGACGTCCAAGCAGGTCATGCCGGGCTCGACGCAATGCTCGAAGGCGAGGTGAAGGTCCCGGTCATAGGTGCCGAGCGCGATGATGTTGCGGTCGATGTGGAAAGACGGGGAGAGGTGAAGCTCGTCGCCCCAACGGTTCTTGCGCCAGGTGTGGATCGGGTCGGGCCAGGCGCGGCGGCCCACGAGGTCAAGGATGCGGCGGGGGCGGACGTCGCCGAAGGTGCGACCGATGGAGCAGAGCAGGAACCACCCGACGCGCCAGAGAGGGCGGAGCATCAAATGGTGTCCAGCGCCTTGATCAGCGCGGCTACCCGGTCGGGGTCCGGGTCACTCCCGAGACCCGCGCTGCTGTGGACCTCGAGGGCGTGCGAGGTCCGCACCGTGTCGACGACGTTGTCGGCGCGGACTCCTCCGCCCGGCATGATCGCTAGGAGGTCCCCGGCGCGCAGTACGAGCTGACGCAGCGCATCGCGATGGTGGTGTGCGGGACCCGGTCCGCCCGAGGTGAGGACGCGGTCGACGCCGAGGTCGAGCAGGACGTCGAGTGCCGCGAAGGGATCGGGGACGCCGTCCAACGCGCGGTGGAACGTAACCGGCAGCGGACGCGCAGCGTCGATGAGCCGCTCTGTCGCCTCGCGGTCGACGCCTCCGTCCGCGCAGACGCAGCCGAACACGATGCCGTCAGCTCCCGCTGCGCGCATCTCGTGGGCCTGGGACTCCATCACGGTCAGCTCGGAGGCGTCGTACGTGAACCCTCCGCCGCGCGGTCGCACCATGACCATGAGGGGGACCGCGACCTGTCCCCGGACCTCGCCCACGAACGTGACATCCGGCGTCAGACCGTCGAGGTCAAGGGCTGCGCACAGCTCCAAGCGGTCGGCCCCTCCGTCGCACGCGGCACGTGCGGCAGCGATCGAGTCGACGCAGATCTCGAGCAGGGGACGGGTCATCCGAGGTCATATTATCCACGGTCGCGCCGCTTTCTTCCGTCGCGAAACCGGACGTTGGGGTGCGGTGAGCGTGACCTGTCGTCAAGGTCGTGCCAACCCCCGCCCGATAGGGGCCTCGGAGTCATTTCGTGACAGCTGCGTTGAGTAGGGGGCAGCGGACCTCCGCCCGGAAGCAAGAAGGGCCGGCCCGGGCCGCGCCCAAGAGGAGGGTCGATGCGTCCCTGGTCATGCGCTGGCGAGAGCCGGCGGACGACGGGGAGGGGACCCGTCGCGACGCCTTGCTGCGTGCCGTCGAGGAGCTGCGCGACGGCGACGGCCTTCTCCCGCCGGAGTTCCAGGACCTGCGCGGTGCGCCGCTCCAGGGGGCTGACCTCTCGCGGCTGCAGATGCCGAGGGTCGATCTGTCGGGTGCCGACCTCAGCAACGCCGATCTGTCGGAGACCGTCCTTCTCGGGGCGAAGCTCGACGGGACCGTCCTCTACAAGGCGACGCTGCACGGGACCGAGTTCGCCGCGGCGGATCTCTCATTCGCGAACCTGCGCGGCGCGAAGTGCCAGCGGGCCGGATTCGGGACCGCCAAGATCGTCGAGGCGAGCTTCCTCGAGGCCAATCTCGAGCAGGCATCGTTGGCGAAGGCCGAGGTCAGAGGGTCGGACTTCCGGGCCGCCTCGCTCCGGGACACTCGCCTGCGGGGAGCACAGCTGCGCGATTGCGACTTCACCCGTGCGGACTTGCACCTGGCCGATCTCGACTTCGCCGACGTTGCCGGATCGACCTTCGACGAGTGCGATCTGCGCGAGGTGCGCCCGCTCGGAATCAAGGGCTACGAGACCGCGTCGTGGATCGGGACTGACCTGCGCGACGTGAACTTCTCTGGTGCGTACCTGTTCCGCCGCTTCGCGAGCGACCAGAACTACATCCAGGAGTTCCGGTCACGAAGCCGATGGACGGCGTTCGCGTACACCGTGTGGTGGGTGACCAGTGACTGCGGTCGCAGCCTTACTCGGTGGGCCGCCTGCACGCTCCTGATCGCGGGGCTGTTCGCCGTGGCGTATCTGTTCGTCGAAATCGACTACGGCGACTCCGAGACGGTCCTGTCGCCGCTCTACTACAGCGTCGTCACGCTCACATCGCTCGGCTACGGCGACGTCCTACCGCGAAGCGTCGCGGCGCAGGCGCTGGCGATGTGCGAAGTCATGTTCGGTTACGTCATGCTTGGCGGCATACTCGCGATATTCAGCAACAAGCTCGCACGGAGGGCAGACTGATGCTCAAGATGTTCAAACGAAAGCAGGATCCGCGGGCTGGCCTCGCGGCAGTACTCGGTGAATTCGAGTTGCCCGGGTTTCCGATGGCCGTGATGGAAGTCCTGCGCTCACTGCGGGATCCCGAGAAGGATCTGGAGTCCATCGCGACGAGGGTCGAGACCGACCCCGGCATGTCCGTCGGCGTGCTGAAGATGGTGAACTCCGCGGCTTTCGGCCTTGCGAGCGAGGTCGACACAGTGGGGCACGGGCTCGCCATGCTCGGGCGCGCGCGCCTGGAATCGCTGGTGCTCGGGGTCGTCGTTCGGGACGTGCTGCCGAAAGAACCGGCCGCCGGTTTC
>NZBC01000247.1 GCA_002687715.1 Planctomycetota bacterium
CAACGGCGACCGTCGCAGCGTTCAGCTTCGGGACCTGGGACGTGATGCTGGCGTCGTCACCAACGGACTACACGGTTGCCGGTCAGGGAGGCGTGCCGGGGCATAGCCTCACCTTGGCGAACAACCTCAACTCTGACGCGACCGTTGTGCGGACGGGTCCGCTCGTCGGTGGGCCATATCCGCCTTCCGGCGCACCCGCAGCGACGTGGATTCCGTGGGGGCTCACCGGGACCTTCACTTACGACCCGACGCTCGGTAACGACTTCGTCATCCAGATCGACAAGTGCGGGACGATTTCGATGTGGGGGACCTCGATGGACGGTCAGTCGGGAACGGCCGGCCTCAATGGCGGCAATCGCTACGGTGACACCGCGATATGCAACGCGGTGACAACCTCGTTCAGCAACAACGAGTTCGTACCGACCGTCCGCATCGACTACACCGAGAACAACAACCTCCAGGCCAGCTGGGGAGGGCCGGCCGTTGCAGACTTCAACGTCACCCTTGGCATGCTGAGCCCCGGTGCCGTCGAGGGGTTCACGATGCTGTCGGCGACCACGGTCCTTCCTGCCGGCCAGGGTCCGATCTACGGCCTGCTTCCCGACAGCCTGACCTGGCTCGGGTTGGTCCAGCCGGCAGCGATCGGCAACCCGTTCCACTTCATCGTCGGGCCGGGCACCTATCCGACCAACCCCCTCAACCTTCCGCCGGGAACCATGGCGCCGTTCGTCGGACAGACCTGGGACCTGGTCGTGCTCCTCTTCGACGGCAGCTTCGGGTTCGTCGGCAACTCGAACGTCGTCCGGTTCAGCTTCAACTAGAGAGACGAGGAAATGACCACCATGCTCTATCGACTCGCCATCGTCCTTTCGCTGCTGGCGAGTGTCGCGAGCGCGCAGCTGTCGGGTAACCTCACGATTGACAGCTCGCTGCCGACCGGTGCGGGCAACTACAACAACTTCCTGGTCGCCGCCGCCGAACTCGTGTCGCAGGGGATCGCGGGGCCGGTGACCTTTACCGTCATGACGGGGTCGGGGACCTACGCCGGGTTCTGGATTCCCGGGCAGATACCGGGCACCGGGCCGGGTTCCGATGTGACGTTCGTTGCGGGCGCCAATCAGTCGCCCGTCATCGGCGGGCCGAACCTGTGGGGTCTTTCGGACGCCGTCCGCCTTGGGAGCGGAACCGTCGTCGGCTCCGGACCGACCTGGGTCGTCATGGACGGTCTGGAGATCACGGGCGCACCGACCGGCGCCGCCCTGATGGTCGCGGGCTGCACGAACATCACCGTTCGCAACTGCACCTTTCACACGAGCGGCACGGGGGTCTACCTCGTGGCCTCCACGAGCTGTCTCATCGAGCGGAACCTGGTGTACGGGACGGCTGCCTTGGCGGCCACGCCCGGCAGCAACACCTACACCGGTGGCATCACGCTCTACAACGGCAGCTCCAACAACCTCGTCCAGAAGAACCTGATCCGGGACACGACCGGCAACGGCATCTTCGTGGGGGGGAGCAGCACGGCGGTCGGGTCCCAATCGACGAACAACACCGTCATCAACAACTTCGTCTCGAATTGCCCGGGTTCGACCTCGACGTACCGTGGTGGGGTCGTGTTGCGCTACGCGGCGGCCGCCGTCATCGCGAACAACTCGGTGTGGATGCCGGCCGGTTCGGCCAACCACGGCATCCTGATGTCCTCCACGGCGACGGTGGGGGGGCCCGCCGAGGTCTCCAACAACATCGTCAAGCACGATGGCACCGGTGCGTGTACCGCGTTCGTCAGTACGGTGGACCCGCTTCCGACGACCTGGGACTACAACCTCTACGACCCGGCGCCCTCGGCCAACGTCGGTGCGGTCAGCGTCACGACGTACCCCACGCTGCCGGCGTGGCAGGGGTTGCCTCAGGTCGCCGGCAACGAGTCCAACTCCCTGACCGGCGCCGCGGACTTCATCTCGGCGCAGGACCTTCACATCCTCGGGAGCTCCGCGGCGTTCCTCTCCGGCGTTCCCGTTCCGGCCGTGTCTGACGACTACGACGGCGACCCGCGTCCTCCGACGCCGAGCATCGGTGCCGACGAGTTGCAGCCGAACGGTCTGTTCGCAGCGTTCAGCGCAGGTGCGACGAACGGGCCGGCTGCGCTCACCGTCAGCTTCAATGATCTCTCTTTCACGAATGCTCCCGGCGGCATCACCTCGTGGTCCTGGGACTTCCAGAACGACGGGACGCCGGACTCGTTCATCCAGTTCCCGACGTTCATCTACAACTGCCCCGGGACGTACGACGTCTCGTTGACGGTCACCGACGGCGTCAACGCGCCGTCGACCCTCGTGCGCCCCGGGTTCGTGGCGGTCGGGGACTTCCAGTTCTCGATGGCGACGTCGGGTGTGGGGGACCTCACGGTCAGCCCGGTCCCCGCGAGTTGCTACCCCCTCGCGACCACCGGCTTCACTTTCGTGTCGTTCAACGCCACGTCAGGCTCGATTGGTCAGGGCGGTTGGTTCGGCATCGTGCCGGACGCGGCGACCTTGCTTTCGGTGCAGATTCCAGCGACACCGGGCGATCCGCTCCATCACGTCGTCACGCCGAACACCTACCCCAACACCGGGCTCGTCCTGCCGGCGGGATCGGTGCTGCTCCCGGGCACGACCATGGACGCTGTTCAGGTGATGCTCGACGCGAACTACTCCATCGTTTACGTGAGCAACGTGGCTCAGGTCACGTTCTGATCGTTGACCATCCCGGTTACCTTGCGTGCCCGGGCGTTCCGTGAGGGACGACCCGGACGCGGAGATAGCCATGGGTCTCGATCTCGAACGTAGCGCGCAGCTCCTGGAACGGGGCTGCCGGCGGCTCCCCGGCGGGGTGAACAGTCCGGTCCGAGCCTATCGCGGGGTGGGGGGAACTCCGCCATTCATCATCCGCGGCGACGGGTGCCGCGTGGTCGACGAGGATGGCAACCATTTCGTGGACCTCGTGCTGTCCTACGGTCCTCTCATCCTCGGTCACGGCCATCCCGACGTCGTGGCGGCGGTGAAAGACGCGTTGGAGCGTGGCACCGCGTTCGGGGCGCCCACCGAGGCCGAGATCCGCCTCGCGGAAGCGATTTCCGAGCGGGTGCCGTCGGTCGAGATGGTCCGGCTGGTGAACTCGGGGACCGAAGCCACGATGTCGGCGCTGCGGCTCGCGCGCGCGGCGACCGAACGCGATGGGTTCGTGAAGTTCAACGGCTGCTACCACGGGCACGGCGACGCGTTCCTGGTCAAGGCTGGTTCGGGCGCGCTGACGTTCGGCGCTCCGGACTCGCCTGGCGTCCCCGAGTCAGTCGTTCGCGACACTCTCGTGGCCGAGTTCAACGACCTCGACTCTGTCCGGAGGCACTTTGATGCGCGCGGATCGGAGATCGCCGCGATCTTCGTCGAACCCGTCGCCGGCAACATGGGGTGTGTCCTTCCGCAACCGGGGTTCCTCGAAGGGCTGCGCGAGCTGTGCGACGACCACGGCGCGCTGCTCGTGTTCGACGAGGTGATGACGGGGTTCCGCGTTGCACGGGGGGGCTACCAGGAGATCTGCGGCGTCCGGCCCGATCTCACGACACTTGGCAAGGTCATCGGCGGGGGACTTCCCGTTGGAGCGTATGGAGGCCGCAAGGACCTCATGGAGCAGGTGTCGCCGGCGGGTGAGGTGTACCAGGCCGGAACGTTGTCCGGCAATCCGCTCGCCGTTGCGGCCGGACTCGCGGCACTGGAAGCACTCGACCGTCCCGGTGCCTACGACGCACTCGAAGACGCGGGCGCGCAATTGCAGAGCGGACTCGAGCACATCCTCGACGAGACCTCGACCCCCGGGTGCGTGAACCGTCAGGGATCCATGCTCTGTCTCTACTTCTCCGAGCGTCCCGTGAGTTCGTTCCAGGACGTTCTCGATTCGGACCGCGCCCGGTTCACTCCGTTCTTTCACCACCTTCTCGAGCACGGAGTGCTGTTGCCGCCCTCTCCGTTCGAAGCGTGGTTCCTGTCGCGTGCTCACGACACCGAAGCGCTCGACGAGGTACTGGACGGCGCGCGTTCGGCGTTGACTGGCTAGCGCTGGTCCTGCGCGGCTCGGGCCGACTCGTCGGCAAGTGCGCGCAGTTTCGGCCAGGTGAACAAACCGTCCGAGTGCCCATCGGTGAACGTGATGCGGAACGCGTAGCTCCCCACCTCCTCGAGTCCCTTCAGCCCGATGTCCGGGAACATGCTCCGCGACACTCGCACCTCGCCCGTCCATTCGTCGACGCACTGGGCGCACGGACATCGCGACCGCAGCAGATCGAGCGGGAACGACGTGATTTGCTCGTCGCTCCACGAGACCCTCAACGTGCGATCATCCGGGAGATCGGCGTCGGTTGGATGCAGCTCGGCCATGCCGGAGACGGTATCAGGCTCCGACGGTACACCCAGGTCTTGGGGTCCGACCGTCCAGGGACGACCGAGGGATGGGGGTTGTAGGACCTGCCGGATCTCCTACCCCAGAATTCCTTGAACCCCTCCCCGCGATCTGGGATGATCGCCGCGTTCCGCATCGCGGGACGAGCCCTCCAGGGACCGGCCGTGTCTTGCACGCCGGGGCCCGAAATCAGAGAAAACTGGAAAGCAACCTCAACGCGCTCGCAGCAGCTGAGAGGTAGCCCGGAACCTCGCGAGCGCCGCACGCATCCGGGCAAACAGGAGAAAGCCCGCCGGTCACGAAAGTGATCGGCGGGTGTTTTGTTTGGGGGGGGATTGGGGCGGCGCGCTGCGTTTGGATGCGGGCGGTTGCAGCGTGGCTCGGTGGCTACCGTGGGGAACCCAGTAGTCCAGCAACCCCATGGACGGAGCAGGAGGTAAGGAGAACCCAGGAACCAGATCAGATCTGTTTCTGCTCCTGGGGTCCAGGGTTCTCCTTACCTTCTCCTCTTCTCCTGGACTTCCCGGGCTTCCCACAGAAACCACCGACGACCGCACGCCCACCAGCTACTGGTTGGGCGCGATTCCGTTGAGGAGGTCGGGCAACGAGAGGTTGTCCTTGCGGTGGAGGAGGTCGGTGTAGACCACGACGCGGCCTGCCCCGCCGGTGGCTACGCCCGCAAGCGGCTCGGCGCAGATGAGGTCGTTGACGCCGACCCCCGCGAAGTCGCCGGCGGTCATGGCCATGCCGAAGAGTG
This sequence comes from Planctomycetota bacterium, assembly GCA_002687715.1. GTDB lineage: Bacteria > Planctomycetota. The sequence continues at coordinate 5,189 of NZBC01000247.1, forward strand.
ACAGCGGCTGCGGCGAATCGGACTTCAGCGAGAGGATGCGGAAGTCGTCGTCGAGGCTCGGCAGGGTCGATCCGAAGTATACGAACGCGCGTCCGGCCAGCGGGTTCCCATCGGCCGCGCAACCGGGGGCACCTGAGACGATGTCGTCGATGCCATCACAGTTGAGGTCCGCGACGAGGACCTGGGAACCGAAGCGCTCGTACGGCTGCGGAGAGGTGGGCGTCGTGAGGATCTCGTGGGCCGCGTAGGAGGGACCACGGATGACATAGACGATGCCGGCGTTGGGAGCCATGCCCCCTCCTCCCTGGGGACCGCCGACGTTCACGGCCTCGTTGGCTCCGGCGACGATGTCCAGCACGCCGTCACCGTTGATGTCTCCGACGGAGATCGAGGATCCGAGGTCGGCCAGCGCGATCGGGGCCGGATGCTCGACGGTGTCGTCGAGGATCGCGGTTGCTGCTTCGATCGAGTGGATGGTGATCTTCCCGGCGTTCAGCGTGCCGGCCACCATCTGGCCCGGGACGCCGCAGAGCAGCTCGTCGCGTCCATCGCCATCGATGTCCGCGAGAGCGATGGCGGCTCCGAAGCGCTCGTCGGTGCCGAGAGTATCGTCCTGGATCGTCAGCTGCGAGTCGCGGGTCGGGCCCGGGATCTGAATGAACGGCCCGTAGAACGTGTAGGCGGCGCCCGCCTGCTGCTCGGCGATCAGCGATACGTCGAGGAACGGTGCGGAAACGACGACGTCGTCGATCGTGTCGCCGTCGACGTCGCCGACGGCGATGGCGAACCCGAAGTGGGCTTCCGCGCGCTCGACGTCGGGGCGGATCCGGATGATGTCCGTGAGCGGGGGCGCAATGAGCGTCGGCGTTGCGATGGGGGGCACGGTCGTGAGTAACGTCTCGAGAGCCAGGTACACGTACGCTTCACCCGGGTTCGGCTCACCCGAGACCGCCTCGCCTTCCGGTGCGCCGATCACGAGCTCATCGATTCCGTCGCCGTCGAGGTCGCCAGCGGCGAGCGCAGCGCCGAAGTGCGCGTGGTGCTCGGGTCCCGTGTTCTCGCCCACGAACACCTGCGAGAAGTCTGGCTCCTCGATGATGAACGGAGTGGGATGCAGGCCGCCGAGGAAACCGCCGGCACGTTCCAGTCCGACGAAGACATACACGCGTCCCGCGCCGAGCAGTCCATTGGCCATGTCTTCGGGCGCGCCGACCGCGAGGTCGTCCACACCGTCACCGTTGAAGTCGCCGACCGCCATCGCCGCGCCGAGCTTCGCTGACGCGATTGCGGGGGCACCGGTGAGCTGGTTGCCGAGTCCTTCAGTCTGGACGATCGTCAGGCCGTTGGAGAAGTCGAAGTCCAAGGCACCGCCGCCGAATCCCATCACCTGCGCGATCTGGAAGTAGACCGCGATGTCCTCGTTGACCGGACCCGACACGAGCGTCGGAGGCGTGAACGGGGTGAGCGCGCCCGACTGCAGCGGTCCCACCATGGCCAGCCACGCCGGGATCTCGATCCCGGCCGGGTTGGGGAAGATGAGGTGCAGCAACGAATCGATGCTGCAGAAGGTGTCGAACAGCCCCGAGTTGGTCATCTCGTAGCGACCTTGGAGGCTGAGGATCGGCAACGCCTGGTAACCCGTATCGCCGGTCAGCTGGGGCAAGAGATAGACCGGTCCATGACGAGACGGCTGGATCACCAGGATCGTGCCGTTGTCGGGATTGCCGGGATCAGACGCGTCGAGCACGGGGGTCAACGTCGTTTGAGCCGTGATGATGGGCGTCGCGAGGAGAGCGAGAATCAGGATGTTCCGGGCCATTGGGGAACTCCGGCGTTTGCGGGGCGTGGTTCTTGAATCCTCGCCCCGGGTGCCCTGGGGCGAGGATTCAACTCCTTGGGAGATCACGACTTCCTGCCGAGAACGGTGGGCGTGAGCTGCGGATCGGAAAGAGACGACCTCCGATACACCATATCCCAAGGTTGCACCTCATGTGGATTCCGTGTGGCTCGAGGGGACCCTCGAGGGCTTCTTATAGTGCGCCGTGGGGAAGGATTACGCCGATGCCGACCCCTCGGCTGGGTGCCCCTCCGTCCAGGTCTTTCCACCGAGACGTCGGAGAGCGTGTGAAGCCATCTGCTCCGGATGGGAGCGCGGACCTCCAGAGCGTGCGAAGCAATCCGCTCTGCCGGGAGCGCGGACCTCCAGGTCCGCTCCGTGTCCGGATCCGGCTGCACCGCCAGGCCAGAGCGGACCTGGAAGGTCCGCGCTCCCACGGACCTGGGGGTTCGCGCTCCCGGAAGACAACGGCTTCGCCGCGGTCCAGGTCGCAATGGCGCGTTCTCTTGTTGCGATCGTCGCGTGAACTCGACTCAGCGGAGCCAGGTGCCCAGGCGGGTCCGGGCTAGGGCAGCGGGAACGCGAAGAAGTCCGGCGGGAGCATCACGAAGTTCGGAGGCATCGGGACGAGCGCGTTCTGGTTGAACAGGCCGGTGATCTCGGTGGTGAAGTCGGCGACGTAGGGCGAGACGTTCGGGATGGCGAAGCGGATGCGGCCTTCGCCGCCCGCGCCGCCCGCCGGGACTCCGGGATTGGCCGCGACCTGGGCCGGTCCGGTGAGGCCGCCGGAGACGTCGATGAGCGGGTCGATGGGCAAGGGGGGCGGCGCGGTGCCGCAAATCGTCGACAGGCCGTAGTCGAAGCACACGTCGGCAATGGCGAGGCCGTAGATGGTGCCCCCCGCGCCGGAGCCTCCCGATCCCGGGAAGTTGACCGGGATCACGGGGTTTGAGTTGTAGAGCGGGAAGGCATCGACGCCGAGCTGGCCGGTCTCGCCGTGGGCCGCCAGGACGCCGCCCGGTCCGATCCGCAGCAGGCGATCGGACACCATGACCAGGCACCCGCCACCGTTGCCGCCGCGTCCGCCGAGGGTCAGCGCTGGGATGAAGATCGCGAGACCGCCGCCCCCGCCCCCGCCGCCGGAGCCACCGTATAGCAGCCCGGTCAGGAACGCGGCCTGGGTGCTGAATCCGAGGAAGTCGGCAGCGGCTGCGCCGTAGATGTTGCGATCGTCGGCGGGCGCGCCGAGGGGCGGCATCATCGGACCGTTGGTCAGATTGCCGAACGTGAGACCGCCGGGTCCGCCGGGGCTCGTCCCTGACATTCCCGCGACGCCCAGCGTCGTGTAGCCCGCGCCGCCACCCGCGCCGGCCTGGACGCCGATCGGCGCGGCGCCGAGTCCCGCGCGTCCCTGCGTTCGCGGCCCCGGTGGCGGGATCATGAACTGGCTGCCCGGAGCGAGCCCGTCACCCCCAGCGAGGATGCCGGGTGAGACGCCGAAGTTCGGGCCGGGGAGCTGCACGAGCCCCGAGGGGAAGTACGCGCCGCCACGGCCGCCCTGACCTGCCCCCGCGGGGGGGAACGTCTGATCGACGCGAACCCGGAACGGTCCGCCGACGGGCGAGTTGAACAGCAGTGAGGTCTCCTCGAAGAAGAACGCGTCGCCACCGAGGTCGACGATCGCATCGATGACGAGGTCGTCGTGCGACATCAGGACGAGTGGTGGGTTGCGATCGTTGTTGAAGAGAAGGCGGTTGTCCGTTCCTATGGTGAACCCGCACGCCTTCACGATCACCCGCACCGTCGTGTTCACCGGAACCGCGAAGGTGGACAGAGGCTGTCCCAGGCTCGGGAGTGTCGGGTCGATCGCAGGCACGAGCGCGACACCGCCTAACGGGAGCGTCAACGTCGCGGGAAAGTCGATCTCGTCGAACTCGAACAGGCGTGTCCCGCCCGTCGGACTCATGGGGTCGGGATCGAATGTGTTGAAGAGGAAGACGTAGTCGTAGGACACCGCCGTCACTCCTGGCGGAACGATCAGCATCGGATCGATGGGATCCTGCTCTCTATCGGCGGCGGGTGATGGATTCCGTGCGAACGCGAGCGCCGGCGCAGCCCCAGCGGCACCGCCGGGAATGACGGTCGGCGCTCCCCCGATGCCACGCGCGATGAGTTCGAGGATCGTCGCGTCGATGGTCGGGAACAGGGGATCGAGCAAGCGGGTCGGGTCGGTCAGCGGCGGCACGTAGGTGAACGTGATCGGCGCCACGCCGCTGCGAACGTCCGGGTTGAAGACGGTGACGGCAACGGTCGTCGTACCCGTGGTCATCGCGGCGACGGGAACGCGAACGCGAAGTCTCTGCGAATCGAGCAGCTCGACTTCAGGAGAGAAGCGGCTTCCGAACAGCACGGCGGGCACGACGAGCTGCGTCGGGTCGATGGACGTGATCTCGCCTCCCGGATTGGCGAACGGCGTGAAGTCCTGGATCATGACTCCGTTCTGCACCGAGAAGAAGTTCGATCCGCGGACCTCCACGTAGGTCATTCCGGTTGCGACGGCGATCGCGGGGAACACGTCGGTGATCGTTGGTGGCAGGTCGTCTTGCACCACGGCGGTGCAGGGCGGCGTCAACGGTGCGCACGGTGGGTTCGACAGCGGTGACGCGTTGCCCGTGTTGACGCAGGGCGGGTTCTCGACGCGCAGGTCCTTGAAGCCGAGCTCGGGCCGGAACACCCCGGTGGTGGTGAACGCCTGCGTCATTCCGGTGATGGTCGTGCGGTTGCCGGCCGGGGGCAGCAGCCCCGCCTCGAGCACGCCGTCCAGGAAGGTCCGGGTGGGGTAGAACGAGCCGGGGATCACGTTCGGAGACGTTGCGAGCGGCGAGTCCGGGGGCAAATAGTTCGTGCCGTTGAGCGTCAGGGCGGTTCCGGTCTCGTTGATCGCGATGAAGGTGATGCCCATCAGTCCGGCGGCGGTCGTCACCGTCGGCGCGCCTGACGCGAGCGTCGGCTGCAGTGCCACGTAGTCGAACGTGAACGTGTTCGAGAACTCCTCGTCGCAGTTGGTGACGACGACGTCGACCGGTCCGGTGCAGAAGACGGGGGTCGTGAACGCGATCGTCGTTCCCCCGGCGCCCGGGATTGCGGGTGGCGCCGCGATCGTCTCGGTCAGCAGGGGGTTCGCCTGCGACGTGAATGTGATCAGCAGGCCGTCGAGGAAATCCGTTCCGAGCGTCATGCGGGCTTCACCGCCCTCGGGAGTGCCCGTGGCGACGTCGAAGCCCGTGATCACCGGAACGAGACCGGTCGTGTAGAGGTACTGGAGCGGGGCCGTCACCGGCGCGCCCGAGGGGACGACCATGCTGTTGGCCGTGACGATGACGTCTACGAGACACGCGCTGGTCATCGGAGGCATCGTCGGCGCGAGCGTTGGCGGCACGACGACCATCATCGTGGTGTTGTCGAGGATCGAGATCTGAGGCGATGCGATGCCGCCGAAGGTCACGGTCGGCGGGAAGCGAACCCAGTCCGACTGCGCGAGAAAGCTCGTCCCGGAGATCATGACCACGTTTCCGCCGGCCTCGTTGCCCTGTGGGCGGTTGTTGCCGAGCGGCGTCAGCGACTTGGGGTTGATGTCGGTCACCGTCGGCGTGAGCGCCGGGATGGTCTCGGGGTCGACGAGGGTCAGACGCACCGGGTTCGAGAGCAACGCCGGGTTGCCGGGCAGGTCGGCAGCGAGTGCCTGAAAGGTCAGCGTCGGCAGCGGTAGCAAGCCGAAGAGGTCCGCGCCGATCGTGATGCTGATCGTGTTCGACGCGCCCTGAAGTGGCGGTCCGAAGAACGGGGCAAATGGGTCCACGAACGAGTTGAAGAGCTCGATCGGCGGCAAGGCCCCCATCGGGTCGATGAAGAGCGTCCCTTCGGGGAACATCTGGCCTCCGGGCAGATCGATGCCGATGAACAACGCGACGGCGCGCGGCTGTAGCTGCGCCGGTGGCGGGATCGGAATCGTCGGCGTCGTCGTGAGGACGATGTCGGCCGCTTCGGACAAGACGATGTCCGTGAGCGCGGCGTTCATCCCGGTCGGCCCGGTGTTGAACGTCGATGCACTGGCGGGGTCCAGTGTGATCTGGAGAGACTGGCCGAACGTCGTCGGCGCCGTGACGAGCACCAAGAGGACGAGAGCCAGGGGACCGGATGTCTTGTGCATTCGCATGATCATCGCCCTCAATAGCCGGTCATGTCCGCGACGGGATCCACCACCGCCGATCCGCCGATCTGCGGCGTTCCGAGCGCCTGCACCGGCATCGCGAACCGGATCTGGCCGGGGCTGCCCCCGCCTCCGTCGTTGACGCCCACGAGCGCGCCCGCGCCCGCCAGCCCCGATCGCGCTTGTGCCGTGCCGTTGACGACGATGCCCTGGATGGCTTGCAGGAGGATGCCCCCGCCCGAACCGCCGCCGCCACCACCGCCTGGAAGCGTCGATGTGTTCATGTCGAGGGCCCCGGGCGATCCGTCCTGGCCATCCGCGTCGACCACGCCGGTCATGCTGACCGTGAGGATGCCGTCACAGGCGATGCAGATACCGCCCCCACCGTTGCCCCCCGATCCCGAGAGGCCGAGAGCAGCCGCGGGCGGCCCCGGCAGATAGGGCGGAGCGACTCCGAGTCCTCCGGCCGCGCCGCCGGACCCACCGAGCGGGAAGAAGAACTCGGTCTCGTCCATCGCGTTCAGGACCGGAATCTGCACCATCGCGAACCCGGGCGCCAGCATGAAGCCACCGGCCCCGCCCGTCGGCCCACCATCCATGCCGAGGCCCATGATGCCGGCCATCGAGTGACCGCCCCCGCCTCCGCCCCCGGCCTGGTTGGGGTTGTGGAGTCCGGCCCGGCCGAACGTGTTGAGGCGCGCCATGCCGATCGGGTCGTACGGTCCGACTCCTTCGAGTCCGACCGTCCCGCCCTGGATCAGGTCGACGTCGCCGCCGACGCCCTTGATTCCACCGCCCGACGGAGGATCGCCATCGGACGGCATCATCGGTCCGCCCGGGGCCCCCACGAACACGTCGCCGCTCAAGTCGACCGTGCCGTCGAGGGTGAGGTTGCCGCGGCAACGGATGATCAGCGGTGCATCGCCGAACGCCTGCACCAGCAGCCCGAGGTCGAGCGTGACGTCAGTGTTGAACGTGAAGATGTCGGGCGTCATCCCGCCGATCGCCCGGGTCTGCAGCAGCGTGGTGCCCGGAGTCGTGATGAACCCGGCCAGCACGGCGGGTGACAGCGAATCCACGATCCAGAAGTCGTCGGACGCCGCGGCCGGGTTCGTCTGCCCGTCCGGGTTGCGGGCGATGGTGTCGACTTGTAGCGGCAGCGCGAGCATGAGCGCCGTGAGGTCAGGGGTGACGGCATCGATCTGCGTATCGCTCACGATGGTGAGCGACGTGAGCAGTGTTTCGGTGATCGCGCCGCCGAACCCGAGGGATACCGTCAGCGCCGCGTTGGACGACGGAAGCGCCGTGTCGTTCGTGAAGAATCCGGTCCCGGTGATGGTGACACTCTGACCCCCATCGACGCGCCCGGCGTTGTTGGGAGTGATCGACGTGATCGTCGGTTGGAACGGAGCCAGGAAGGCGAGCGCGTTCATCGGTTCCGCGCCCGGAATCGCGGCGAATGTCAGGTGCGGATCCCCCATCGGGTTCAGGCAGATCGGCGGGACGATCTGGCAGTACTTGATGCCCGCGTTGCCGAGCCCGCCCGTGGTGACGCCTGGTGGGTTCAGCCCCGGGGGCAGGTTCGGGGCCATGATGTCGATGGAGAACTGTCCGGGCGTCGGCGTGGTCTGGCTCATGACGGTGACCGGAACGAAAGCGTCCGTCCCCGAGAGGTTCGACCCGAGGTTGACGACCGCCGGACCGGACAGCAGGTCGAGTGCGGTGTAGCCGCCGACCTGCGGACAGGTTCCGGTGACCGTGATCATCGCGCCGCCCGTGCCTTCGACGAGCGATGGGGGCGTGACGCCCGTCACCGTGATGCTCGAGAGCAGGCTCGGGTCGAAGTACGCGAAGTCGGTCGCCGGAGCTGCGAGAACGGTCTCGCGCGGCGACGCCGGGAAGTGGTCGACGTTGCGTACGACGACTCCCACCAGCCCGACGGGCAGCGCCGGAGGGTCGACGGTGATCTGCGTCGTGCTGACCACGATCGGCATCGTCGCTGCCGTCTCGCTGGCGCCGCCGAAGTCGAAGAACACGGTGGCGCCCTCGAGGAAGTCGGTGCCCATCACCGTGCCCGTGCATCCGCCGGGCGTCAGGTTCGCCTTGGGCGAGATCGATGCGAACGTCGGCATGAGCGCCGTCTGATACACGAAGAACGTCGGGTCCGCGAAACCCGTCGGGGCGGTCGTGAACTCGGCGTTCGCGCTGCTCGCGTTGTATAGACCCGAGTTGACGTACGAGATCCTGATCAGCGTCGGGCCAGCCGACGTCATCGGCGGGGTCATCGGCATGCCGAGGATCGGCGGGCATCTGACTTGCAGTGCGGGCGTGATGCCCGGCCCGGGATCCTCGTCGATGACGAGCACGTCGTCGGCGTCGGCTTCGGCTCCGGGGGACGTGGTCGAGATGAACGTGACCCGGGGTTGCACGGTCGACTCGGGGAGGAACCCGGCGCCGCTGATGACGATGGTCGGCGTGGCGTTCTCGAGGACGAACTGCGTGGAGAGCGTTGCTACCGAAGGTTGCGTCGCGGGTTCATCGACGGTCACGGCCGCGAGGTCGGAGAACAGGAACCCGTTGCCGACGAGCGACGAGAACGGGTTCTGCGCCACCACCGCCTGGATCGACAGGGACGCTGGCAACATGGCCGGCGCGCCGAAGTTCATCGGGACGCGGATCACCAGCGACGCCATTCCTGCAGAGTTCGCGCGGAACGGGAACGAGCCGCCGAAGATACCGATCCCGTCATAGGGACCGAACGGGGCGAGCGCGGCAGGATCGATCTGCAATTGACCGTCGAACCCGGGGATGCTGATGGGACTGAAGGCCGGGTTGCCTGCGAACAGCGTGATCGGCCGCAAGGGCTCGACACCCGTGATGTCGATCCGGACCATCTCCGTCCGCACGAACGGGCCTGCGCCTCCGTCGAACGCGGACGTGACCGTGATGACAGGAGGCGTCGGTTGGGCGGAGACGGGGGCGCCCAGAAGCGAAGCGAGCAACAACAGCCGGAGGGTGCGAGCCATGGCAGGCCATCCCCAAAGTTCTTGGTGGTACGTCCGCGCCGGGGGCGGCTGATAGGGACCCGTTGCGGTCCCTCCCCAGAGACCCGGCCGTGGCCAGATCGTCCTCCTTCGACCGACGTCGGGCGTAGGAAGTCCCTTTGAGATGACATCTTAGGGCACACCGCGGGGACGCGGCAAGGATGCGGCGAGGGCCGTGACCAATCAACATGGGGGTTCCCAAACCGTCGCGACCTCTCAGAATAGGAGTCACTTCGAAACCAAGAGGGACGCATCGAGAGCCACGGGCGGCGGACGGGACACCCGCGCCCGGAGATTCCATGCCATGGCCGAGTTGCAGGTCCTGAACGGACCTCTGCAATGGAAGACGTTCAAGCTGACCGGACCCCGCTTCCTGGTGGGCCGCAAGGAGAGCTGCCATCTCATCCTCAAGGATGGCTGGGTCTCGCGTGAGCATTCGGTCGTGATCCAGGTCGCATCGGACGAGTTCGTGGTGCAGGACCTGGACAGTGAGAACGGTATCTACGTCAACGGCGATCGCGTGAAGGACGCGCGCCTGAGTCACGCGGACATCTTGCGCATCGGGCGTACCGAGATGCGGTTCTTCAACCCGACCGACGCCGACTCCGAAAGTGCGTCGGACCAGCGTCGCGACGGCACGGTCCCCGAGCCGCTGCGCGAGGATCGTGTCGGAACGGGACAGCGAACGAGCGCGCAGGAGATCCCCGACGTCGGAACCGAGTCCGGCGGTTTCGACCTCACCGTTCACGAGCCCGGTCGCAAGACCGAGCCGCGCGCGGACTTCCGCGAACGGCTTCGGCGGCTCGAGAAGTTGCTCCTCAGGAAGGAAGAGGACAACGCGCGACTCGCCGCCGAGAACACGGTGCTCAAGCGCGCGATGGCTCAAGGCGGCCTCATCGACCCCCAGACCGGTCAGGTCGACATGAATCGGCTGACGGCGCCGGTGACTCGTGAAGTCGTGCCGCGGGGAATGCTCCCCGTGTTGAGCAACCCACTCGCGAGGATGATGTTCCCCTGCGCCGACGGGTCGGTGGCGCTGCCGGCGGACGTGGAACAAGCCGCTGACCTCGCGATCGGAGTCCGCCGAATCGGGGTCATCGGGGCCGGCTCCCACGGGACGCGGTTCGCGGGGTCGTTCTATCGGACGGGCTGGCGACGGACCGTCGCGCTCAGTGGCGATCACGAGGCGCTGGCCGTCAGCGGAGTGCCGGAAGAGGCGTGGGTCGAGCTACCCGCGCCGGCCGAACGGAGCATGCGGGAAGTCGCCAACCTCGTGACGGAGCATCAGTTGCGAGTCGAGGCCGTGCTCGGGTCGGCGATCGGACACGACCGTGAACTCCACCTGATCTGTGCCGCGCTCGAGGACATCAATGGCGTCGGCGCGGTGGGACCGCTCCTGGATCGGATCGCCGAAGTTCGCTCGGTGGCCTGTCCCGACGCCCCTCCCGCCCGAACCGCACTCCTGCTGTTGGTCGGTACCGGCGCGGCGGTCGCTGATGCCGCTGCTTCTGCGAGCGAGGGACTGACGGCGGTGCGCCGTCTCCACGAGGCGGGCAGACTCCGCCCGTTCGTCGTGTGTGAGCCGGCCCGGCTGGTCGCGGCCAACGAGGCCGTGGCGATCTCCGACCCCGACGGGACCGTGGTGGGAGCGCTCGACGTGCTGGAGCGGATGCCGTTGTTCCAGACGGTCGCTGGGGATCTGGACGCGAAGCACTGGGAGGCGGTCCAGGCGGAAGAGGGAATCAGCTCCATCGGGCTCGCCGCGGCTGGCGGCACGTCGGAAGAGGAGCTCGACGCCATGATGCGTCTTGCGCTATCCCACGGGTGGCTATGCGGAAGCATGCCTCCGTCGCGAGGGCGCTTCGCGGTCGTGGTGCTGTTGATCGGAAGCGAGGACCTGGTCGGCGACCTCTCGACGGTTGCCCGACTGGAGTCCGCCGTCGACGTCGCTCGGGAGATCCTGCCCCAGGCGAAGGTGACGGCGGGGATTTATGAAGACAGCGGGTCGGGGGTGCGGGTCGTCGCATGGGTCGGCGGTCTCCCCTTCCCGGAGAACCTGGTTCCCTGAGTGGAACGCGGGTGGCGCGGCTTGACCGCGCCTCGCCATCGAGATGGCAGGAGAGGGTATGGACGTCCTGGATCGAGCGCGTGGCGCGCTGTTGGGGATGGCAGTCGGCGAAGCGCTCGGCGCGCCGCTGGAGGGGCTCGAGCCCGAGATGATCGAGGAGAAGATCGGGAAGATCACCGGATACCTCGACGCTCGGAAGACCCAGCCGGAACACCGGTCGGGGTTCTTCGTTCATGCTGTCTACGAGGATGAAACGCAGGCGGCGCTTGCGATGTCGGAGACCTTGGTCCGCAAGGGCGGGTTCGACGTCGATGCGTTGAAGACGCGGCTGGAGGAGCTCGGTCAGACCATCGATGGCAACACCTTCGGTTGCTACCGGCGCCCGCGTCGCAACTTCCGGACGGCGGTTCGGCGCATGCTGTCTGGCGCGGCGTGGGAGGAGTGCGGTGTCAACACCGCGGGGTCCGGCGCCGCGAGCCGGGGCATCCCCATCGGGGTCTTCTACCGCGACGATCGTGACCAGCGGTTGCGTGCGTCAGTCGAGTCGTCGCTACTGACGCATCGTGACCCCCGCGCCGGTGCAGCGACGGCCAGCGTCGCCGAAGCCGTCGCGATCGTCTGCGCGCTCGAGTCGCCCGGGGACGCCAAACCGGCTGCGATCGCCAAGGAGATCGCCGCCGCGGCGCGGGATGCCGAAGAGCTCATGGCGGAGAAGTACGAGACCGTCCTCTATCCGGGGTACGAGCCTTATCTTCACCAGTACTCGGGTGCGGCTGCGGAGCTGCAGTCGCTCGTTGCGCTCGACATCGAGCCCGCGTTTCAGAAGATCATCGGTTGGGCGTCGGACAAGGGTTCTCGTCCCATCACCCACGCGACGCGCGGGTTCTCGCTGACCGCCGTGACGTCGGCGCTGTACCTGTTCCTCACGGGGCTCGAGTCGTTCGAGGACTGCGTGCTCGACACCATCTGCGAAGGGGGCAACACCGATACCCTGGGCTGCCTCGTGGGCGGACTGTGCGGCGCTCTGCATGGGGTTGATGGCATCCCCGCGGCCTGGCGAGAGACGCTGAAAGGCGCGGACCAGGTCCTCGGTTGGGGCGATGCCTTGTCCGGTGAGGCGGATCGCGGCGCGCTCCCGTCGCTCATTGCGCAGGAGGCGCGCTTGACGCCGCCCGCGCCGCCACCACCGCGCAAGAAGCGTCCGGTCCCCCAACCCCGACACGGGCCGGGTCGCGATGGACCGAGTGGAGGTCGCGGGCGCGACGGTGGCCGCGGGGGCCACGGCGGTGGTCGTGGTGGTGGAGGCGGCCGTCCCGGCGGCGGGCGCGGTCGAGACGATCGCCGGGACGACCGCAGAGGCGGCGGC
>NZBC01000248.1 GCA_002687715.1 Planctomycetota bacterium
TCTCACTCTGGCCTTGTGAACCGGTGGGAAGTCCAGGTCCGCTCCGACGGCAAGCCGCATCCGGACCCAGAGCGGACCTGGAGGTCCGCGCTCCCGGCAGCGGGATGGCCTCACTCGCTCTGGAGGCGCGCTCCCGGCAGCGGGGATTGTCCGTGGAGTCCGCTTCGAATGACACGACGCCGGCGACCCTTGCGGGGCGCCGGCGTCGGCGGGGTGAGGGTCGGGGCTTCCTGAGCTACAGGAGCAGCAGGATCTGACGCATCACCGGGAGGTCGAAGTAGAACAGGTTGTTGGCGCGGTACCGGTAGAGGACCGGGAGGTCGTCCGGCTCGCTGAGGAGGCCGAGGGCCCCCGAGGCGAAAGCGCGGGTGTCGCCGTTCACCGAGGCTCCGTTGGCCAGATCCTCGAGGCCGGGGACGGACTCGGAGTTGCCGAGGAGCCCGAGCGCCAAGGCAGCGCCGGCGCGGATGAAGTTGTTGTCCGCGGTGGCGAGAACGTTGGTGAGGGTCGTGGCGGCTTCGGAGCGCTTGCCGACGAGGCCGAGGCTCAGAGCAGCTTCACCGCGGATCGCGCCGTGGTTGTCGACGCTGACCAGGTCGCGAAGGAGGTTCGCGCACTGGGGATCGCCGATCATGCCGAGCGCCGAGACAGCCGTCGCGCGCTCTTCGGGGCTCTTCTTGGAGACGGCAACCCTCATGAGTTGGTCGCCCTGCCGCTTCGCGCCGAGGAGGCCGAAGGCGACGTAGCAGGAACGACGGATCTCCGGGTCCTTCGCCCGCTTCACGTGACGGCGCAGGAGGCTGCGCGCGTGCGCCGAGCGGTCGGCCTTCTTGGCCGCGAGAGCAACCGCCATCGGAGCGTAGCCGCCGATGAGGCCGCGCTTCTTCAGGAAGCCGGTCGTCAGCTCGTAGGCCTGGAGGCCGCCGACGCGCGAGAGCGCCATGAGACCGAGGGCGCGGGTGAGCACGTCGCCGTGCTTGTCCGCGACCTCGGCGAGCGCCTTGACGATCGTCGTGTCCTCGGGGCGCGCGAGGGCGCCGAGCGCGGTCGAGGCGCCTTGCACCACGGCCGCCTGCTTGTCGTCGAGAGCCTTGGAGAGGACGCGCAACACGATCGGGCCGCGGTCGCCGATCTTGCTCAACGAGACGCACGCGGTCGCCCGGATGCGCTTGTCGAGCTTGGTATCGGAGACGAGACGGCAGAGATCAGGCACCGCGCTGTGGGAACCGAGCGCACCGACCGCCGCGACGGCGAACGTAGCGAGTTCCTTGTCCTTCGCGGCGGAGTCGTGAGCCAGCTCGAGGAGCGGGCTCAGGGCACGGCCATCACCGATGAGACCGAGGGCGAACGCCGCGTACATGCGCGTGCGCCGGCTCACCTTGCCGTCTTCGACGAGACGCCGACCCTGCATCGAGTCCTGCATGATCTCGACGAGGTAGTTCACCGCCTGAGGCTGGCCGAGAAGGCCGAGCGACAGGATGGCGGATTCCTGAACGACCTGGCTCTGATCCTTGATCGTCTCGAGCAGAGGGGCGAGGGCCGAGGCGTCGCCGGTCTTGCCGAGTGCGATGATCGCGGCCTGACGGTTCAGGTGGTAGCGGTCCTTCAGTGCTTGCTTCAGCACCGGGAGGACGTCCCGCTGGACGACTTCGCGCTTGAGCACGCCGCCAGGAACGGTGTCGTCGGCGCCCCGCACGCCACCGAGGTCCTGATCACCGTTGCGCGAGATGTTCGCGCGACGACGGAGGATCTCGTTGATGTGGAGGTACTCCCACTTGTTCAGGTTCCACCACATGTCCCAGGTGCCGGCCGAAGCCGAACCCTTGGCGCGCGCGGGGCCGCCGGGGCGACCACGGAAGCCGCGTCCGCCGGGACCGCGAGGCGGACGACCGCCGGTGCCGGCCGGACGGACGTTGCCGCCGCCGGGGGTCGTGCCGGTGCCGGCTCCGTTGCCGCCTCCGGTGCCACCACCCGTGCCGCTACCGCCGCCCGTGCCGCTGCCGCCACCCGTCGGACCCGTGAAGGGGCCGCCGTTGCCGCCACCGGCCGGTCCGGTGAAGGGACCGGTGCCGGTGCCAGGAGCGGGCGCGCCACCACCACCAACGCCGGTACCCGGCGTCGTGCCCGGAGTCGTTCCCGGAGTGGGAGGAGTCGGGTTGGGAGTCGGCGGGCCGCCCGGCGTCGGAGTCGGAGTCGGGGGCGGAGGAGTCGGATTGGGAGGCGTCGTTCCACCACCCGGAGGCGACGGAGGCGTCGGGTTCGGGTTGGGAGTCGGAGGCGTCGTTCCACCACCCGGCGGCGCCGGAGGCGTCGGGTTGGGATTGGGGTTCGGAGGCGGTGTGGTGCCCGGTCCTGGAGGAGCCCCACCACCCGGCGCCGGAGGCTGCGGGTTGGGAGTCGTTCCCCCCGGGGGTACCGGCGGCGGCGTCGAGCCGCCCGGCGGGACGGGTGGGGGGGTCGAGCCGCCCGGAGGCACCGGAGCTCCCGAAGGCGGGGGCGCCGGGGCGGGCGCGGGACCCGGACCCGGCGGCGGCGCGGGGGCCGGCGGCGGGTTGTAGAACGAAGGCGGGCAGACCTGAGCTTCGCAGGTGGGCGCAGCGATGGTGAATACCGCCCCAATTCCTACAAACATCACAATGGCAGCAGGGAGACTCGTCAGGGCCAGGCGACGTAGCATCATTCCCTCCGTCAAGATTCTCTTGAGGTTCCCGAACGAGCGCCCGCGGGTGCGGCGCTGATTCGGGCAAAGCGTACCTGATCCGCCCCTTAGGAATGAAGACCGCCCGAGGGATTGAGGGTCCGAAATCGGAGCAAAACCGAAATTCCAGCACCAATCCGCAATGATGCCGCAGCTCAGAAGAGGTGACCTGGCGCAGGACGGCTTTTGCCTTCCAGCTCCGGGAAGCTCATCAGGATCGGTTCGGGAATCGCGCGTTTGGTCCCGGTGAGCTCGTGGGCCAGCTCGAGGACCACCGCCATCGCGTTGCCCTGGAAGTGATTATTGCCGACGAGGACCGTCGTCTCGCCCCGCGCACGGATCGTGGCCAGGCGGCCGGCCCACTCCCGGACCTCGTCCTTCGAATACCGCCAGTCATAGCGTGCGTCGCGGCCTGCGTCGCGATCGAACCACGCCGTCGTGTTGCGTCCGTGAAGCCGCGCGTACGCCAGCGGCGACGTCACGTGGTTCGTCGGCGGAATGCTCTCCCGACTCGTCGGCTGGTCGATGTTCACGAACGAGAAACCCTGGTTTTCCAGCCACGAGAGTGATGTGTCGGAGATGAAGCTGCGGTGCCGGAACTCGGTCGCGACGGGGACACCACGCGGCAGGAACGAACGGATGCGCAGCAATCGATCGCGAACCCACTCACCCTCACGAACGGAGAACGGGAACTGCACGAGCGACCCGAGGAGACGCCCCGCTTCGACGAGCGGACGCAACACCTCGCACCACGTCGCGATCTCGTGGGACGTCGGCAGCGCGCGCTCGTGGGTGAACCGCCGCCAGACCTTCACCACGAACCGGAAGTCGGGGAAGTCGTCGAGCCGACGCACCCAATCCGTGGATGTCGACGCCGCGAGCGGCGCGTAGAACGTCCCGTTCACCTCGACGCAGTTCACGCACTGCGCGAGGTAGGGCAGCGGGTGGAAGCCCCGCGGCCGGGGACGCGGGTACACGACCCCGTTCCAGTCGTCGTAGGACCATCCCGCCGGGCCGAAGTAGAACGCCATACCGCGATGGTACGCCGTCGGATGGACACTCCGATCCTCCCCCTGCTCCGACGTGCGTCGTGGCGGCCTGAAGTGCAAGTCTCGAACCGACGTAATTCTATGATACCCAGTGCATTAGAGCCAGTCGCCCCCACCCATACGACAGGCGTCGGACCTTGTCCATGACCCCCTCCCCGCGTTAGAACGAGGCGCCGGTTCGCGACCCTGGCCACCCCGCATGTTGAACCCTTCTCCGGACACCGACGCCACCTCACGACGCAAGCCCGCGTGGCTGAAAGTGCGCGCCCCGTCGGGCGAGGAATTCACCAGGCTCAAGGCGTTGCGACGCGATCTGAGCCTCTCCACGGTTTGCGAGGAGGCGCGCTGCCCCAACATCGGTGAGTGCTGGGCCTCGGGCACGGCGACGTTCATGCTCATGGGCGACACGTGCACGCGCCACTGCAGGTTCTGCAACGTGAAGACCGGCAACCCGCGCGGCAGGCTCGATGGTGAAGAGCCGGCGAGGATCGCGGAAGCCGTGCGCGTAATGGACCTCGGGTACGTCGTGCTGACCATGGTCGATCGCGACGACCTCCCCGACGGCGGGGCCGCCCACGTCAACGCGTGCGTCGCCGGCATCCGGGCCGCGTGTCCGCGAACGAAGGTCGAGCTGCTCATGGGCGACTTCCGTGCCCGGCCTGACCTGCTCGCCGAACTCGCACACGGCGGCGCCGAAGTCCTCGCCCACAACCTGGAGACCGTGGAGCCGCTCACGAAGACCGTGCGCGACGGCAAGTCCGGCTACCGGCGGTCCCTCGAATCGCTCCGCCTGCTGAAGGCGGCTGCGCCCAGGAAGCTCACGAAATCCTCGATCATGCTGGGGCTCGGCGAGACCGCCGAACAGGTCCAGCAGACGCTCACGGACTTGCGCGCCGTCGGAGTCAACATCGTCACCTTCGGCCAGTATCTGCAGCCCTCCCCCAGGCACCTCCCCGTGCACACGTTCGTTCCGCCGGACGTGTTCGACGCGTGGAAACAGGTCGCGGACGGGATGGGTTTCCTTTTCTGCGCGTCGGGACCCCTCGTCCGCTCCTCGTACAAGGCCGGTGAGATCTTCACCGAGCAGTACCTGCGGGAGCGCGAGCTCGACGAGGCCACGACCGGAGGTTGAACGCATGACGGAGCAGCTCCTATCGGTCCTGGGCGCGGACGGCGCGGTGAAGCGAAAGAACCGCCCCTCCCTGACCGACGAGGACCTCCTGCTGCTGCACCGGATCATGGTGCGCACGCGGGCGCTCGACGAACGGGCGATGCTCCTGCAGCGCCAGGGGCGGATCGGCTTCTACGTGCCGTCGTTCGGCGAGGAAGCGGCGTACGTCGGATCGGCGCTCGCGCTCGACGGCAACGACTGGATCTCCCAGTCGTACCGCCAGCCCGGCGTGGCGCTGCTGCGAGGCATCACTGCCGAGACGATGCTGGACAACTGCTTCGGCAACGCCGACGACATCGCGAAGGGCCGGCAGATGCCGGTCCACTACTCGTTCCGCAAGGCGAACATGCTCAGCATCTCGTCGCCGATCGGGACCCAGATCGTGCACGCGACGGGGATCGCCCAGGCGATGAAGATCCGCGGGGACGGCGGCGTCTGCCTGACCTACTTCGGCGACGGTGGAACCTCCGCGAACGACTTCCACACCGGCCTGAACTTCGCCGGGGCATGGAAGTCTCCCTGCATCTTCGCCTGCATCAACAACCAGTGGGCCATCTCGTGCCCGCTGGAGAGACAGACCGGCTCGAAGACGATCGCCGAGAAGAGCGCCGCGTATGGCATGCCAGGCGTTCTGGTCGACGGCAACGATGTGCTCGCCGTGTACGAGGCGACCCGCAAGGCAGTCGCCCGCGCCCGCGACGGGGACGGCCCGACCCTGCTCGAGTTCTTGAGCTTCCGGATGGGACCGCACTCGTCCTCCGACGACCCGAGTCGCTACCGGCCGGGCGAGCTCGAGGCGGAGTGGAAGAAGAAGGACCCCATCAAGCGATTCGAAGCCTTCCTCACCAAGGAGAGCCTGCTCGACAAGGAGCAGATCGAGGCAATCCATGCGGAGGCCGAGGCCGAGATGTCGGAGGCGGCGAAGGTTTCCGAGAAGAAGCCGGCCCCCACGATCGACAGCCTCTTCGACGATGTGTACGCGGACATGCCGCCACACCTCGCCGATCAACGAGAGGAGCTCCGCGGCGAAGGAAGCGATCACCGGCAGGACGCCGACGCTGCCTTCCCCCTCTGATCTCGCTCCAGACTCGCGCCGATCCGTCGCCCGAACGAACAGACCCTCGAGGAAAGTCAGCTCACATGTCCACGATGACCGTTCTCCAGGCCGTCACGGCCGCACTCGAAGAGGAGATGGCACGCGACGACGACGTCGTGCTCCTCGGCGAGGACATCGGAATCAACGGCGGCGTGTTCCGCGCGACCGATGGGCTCGCCAAGCGCTTCGGCGACGACCGGGTCATCGACACGCCGCTCGCCGAGTCGGGCATCGTCGGCACCGCGGTCGGCATGGCGCTGTACGGCCTGCGGCCAGTGCCGGAGATCCAGTTCTCCGACTTCATCTTCCCGGCGTTCGACCAGATCGTCTCGGAGATGGCGAAGATGCGGTATCGGTCGGGCGGCGAGTTCGCCTGCCCGATGGTGATCCGCACGCCGTACGGCGGAGGCATCCGTGGCGGTCACTACCACAGCCAGTCGCCGGAGGCCTACTTCGCACATACGCCGGGATTGGTCGTCGTGGTGCCCGCGACGCCGGAAGACACCAAGGGACTGCTGAAGTCCTGCATCCGCGGCGACGATCCGGTGATCTTCCTCGAGCCGAAGCGCATCTATCGCACGGTGAAAGGCGAGGTGCCGGACGACCCGGAGTTCCTCGTGCCCGTCGGCAAGGCGCGCACCGCCCGGGGCGGCGACGACGTCACCGTGGTCGCGTGGGGAGCGATGGTCCACACCTGCCTCGAGGCCGCGCAGCTCGCCGAGAAACAAGGCATCGAGGTCGAGGTGATCGACGTGCGGACCATCCTGCCGCTCGACGAGGAAGCCCTCCTCTCGTCCGCAAGAAAGACCGGCAAGGTCGTCGTCGCCATGGAGGCGACGCGGACCTGCGGGGTCGCGTCCGAAGTCTCGGCGATCATCGCCGAGAAGGCCATCGACAGCCTGCAGGCGCCCATCGTTCGCATCACGGGCTATGACACGCCGTTCCCGTACACGCTCGAGCACGTCTATATGCCGTCGGCCCATCGCGTCATGGCTGGCATCAAGAAAGTGGTCGAGTTCGACTTCTAGTCCCGGCTAGCTCACGCACCGAGCCGCGAGAATCCCATGACCGTCGAGTTCAAACTGCCAGACATCGGCGAAGGTGTCGCCGAGGGCGAGATCGTCCGCTGGATCGTCAAAGAAGGCGACGCCATCACCGAAGACCAGCCGATGGTCGAGGTGATGACGGACAAGGCCACCGTCGAAATCACGTCGCCCGTGACGGGTACCGTCGGCAAGATCCTCGCCCAGGACGGCGAGGTCGTGCCCGTGCATTCGGTGATCGTGCACCTCGAGGAGTCGGGAGGCGCCGCGGCACCCGCGGCTGCGGCCGCGCCGGCAGTGGCCGCACCGGCGGCGGCAACGGCACCTGCCGCCGCGGCCGCAGCAGCCAATGGCGGCAAGGTCCTCGCGGCGCCGGCGACCCGGAAGCTCGCACGTGAACACGGGATCGACCTCGGTCAGCTGGCCGGCTCGGGTCCGCGCGGACGGATCACTCGCCAGGACGTCCAGTCGTTCCTGACCCGGGCCCCGGAGCCCCAGGCAGCACCCGCAGCTCCGGCCGCCGCGCCGGCCCCGGTGTATGTCCCGCGCACGTTCGAAGCGGGCGGCGCCGAGACCGTCCCGTATCGCGGCATCCGCAAGGCAACGGGCGACCAGATGGTCCGCTCGATGTACACCGCGCCGCACTTCACCTATGTCGATGAGATCGACATGACCGACCTCTACGCCCTGCGAAAGCAGGCCGCGCAGATCGGCGCAGAGCAGGGCGTCAAGGTCACGTTCCTTCCGTTCATCATCAAGGCACTGTGCGCGGGCATCCGTCGCCATCCGAGCGTGAACGCCGAGCTCGACGAAGAGCGGGGCGAGATCACCGTCAAGCACGACATCCACATCGGCATCGCGACGGACACGGACAACGGCCTGATGGTCCCGGTCGTGAAGCACGCCGATCAGCGCTCCACGCTCGACATCGCGGCCGAGATCCAACGACTGTCTGGCCTGACCCGCACCGGCAAGGCGTCGCGCGACGAGCTGACCGGCTCCACGATCACGATCACGTCAGCCGGGTCGATCGGCGGGCTGTTCGCCACACCCATCATCAACTTCCCCGAGGTTGCGATCCTCGGCGTGTACCAGATCAAGGACAAGCCGGTCATCCGCGACGGCGCCGTCGTGCCGGGCAAGATCGGGTACCTCTCGATCACACTCGATCACCGGTGCGTCGACGGCGCCACCGCGGCGTACCTCATGAACCACATGAAGCGTCTGCTCGAGAA
>NZBC01000249.1 GCA_002687715.1 Planctomycetota bacterium
GACGGATGGGTCACCGTGACGGCGGCGAGCGCGGCCACGGCGAGGATCGCACCCAGCGTGGACGCTGGCTCCCACTTCGGAGTGCGCCCGGCCTTGGGAGGCGGGAGGTGGCTGTGGAGCACGACGTGCAGCAGCGACCCCGCCAGCAACGCCTGGAAGATCGCGAGCCCGGACTGGGACACCGGGCTGTCCGTCGCAGCGCTGCCGAGGAAGAAACCGCCGACGGTCGCACCGCCGATGAGCACGAGGGTCCCGACGGCGATCTTCACGCCGAGGGTGCGGGGAATGAGCCACCAGATGCTGATCCCCACCGGGAGGCGGTGCAGCAGGACGGCCCACGCGATGAGGCTGCTCGAGTGGTCGTGGCCGTGGTCGTGGCCGTGATCGGCATGGGCGGAGGCGGCGTGATTGTGTCCCAGCGCCAGCCCGTCGAGCGCCGCGTGGGCGGCGAGCCCCAGCAGCGCGAGCAGCAACACGATGCGCTCGCCCGTTCTCGAAGGCCCGCTCGCAGGGCGGGCGTCCGTAGCTCCCGTCCGCAGCCCACGCTCCGCGAGGAACGGCCCGTAAAGGCCGACGATGGTCGCCAAAAGAGCGACCCAACCGCCGTGAGTCAGGCTCTCGGGCAGGATGTGGATCAGCACCAGGCCGCTGATGGTCACCACGACGAACGCGTCGATCGAGACCGCGGCCGGACGGACATTCCGGACCCGTGCCACGAGCACGGGGCCGGCCACCAGCAACAGGAGACTCCCCACGAGTAGGACCATGCGTCGCGGATGATAGCCACCGAGCCGGTGGATAACACGCAGTGGAGGTACCATCCTGCGACCTATGAATGCTCCCTACGACCTGATCGTGCGCGGTGGAACCTGCGTGACGCCGGACGGCATTGCGCTGGCCGATGTCGGACTTCGGGACGGAAAGGTCGCTCGGATCGGCGATCTGGCGTCGGCCGCCTCCGGCCAGGCCTTCGACGCCGCGGGACTTCACGTGCTCCCCGGCGCGATCGATCCTCAGGTCCACTTCCGAGAGCCGGGGTTCCCGGACAAGGAAGACCTTCAGTCGGGCACGAAGGCCGCGGTCCTCGGGGGCATCACGGCCGTCTGCGAGATGCCGAACACGAACCCCGCGACGACGACCCAGGAAGCGTTCGAGGACAAGCTCCGGCGCGCGCGCGGCCGCTCCTGGTGCGACATCGCGTTCTACGTCGGCGCCTCACCTGAAAACGCAGAGGAGCTGCCCGAGCTCGAACGCCTGCCCGGGTGCTGCGGAGTGAAGATCTTCATGGGCAGCTCGACGGGATCACTGCTCGTCGAGCACGACCAGGACCTCGCACGCGTCCTCGCATGCGGCTCGCGCCGAGTCGCCGTCCACGCCGAAGACGAACCCCGACTCCAAGAACGGCGCGCGATCGCGGAGGCGGCGGCCGACGTCCAAGCCCATCCGGAGTGGCGTGACGTCGAGTGCGCCCGCCTCGCCACCGAGCGCATCCTCCGGCTCGCCCGCGCCGCCAACCGGCCACTCCACGTCCTTCACGTGACCACGGCCGAGGAGATCGCGCTGCTCGCCGAACATCGTGACGTCGCGACCTGCGAAGTGCCGCCCCAGCACCTCACGCTGACCGCTCCCGAGTGCTACGCCCGCCTGGGCGCCCTCGCCCAGATGAACCCGCCCATCCGTACGGCAGAACACCAGGTCGGGCTGTGGCGGGGTATCGCCGACGGCACGGTCGACTGCGTCGCCTCTGACCACGCCCCGCACACCCTCGAAGAGAAACGCCGGCCCTACCCGCAGACACCGTCCGGCATGCCCGGCGTCCAGACCCTCCTCCCACTCATGCTGAACCACCTCAACGCGGGACGCTTCGACCTCCATCGCCTGGTCGACCTCGTCAGCACCGGGCCCGCCCGCGTCTGGAGTATGGAGGGCAAGGGCCGCCTCACCGAGGGCGCCGACGCCGACCTCACCCTCGTCGACCTCGCGGCCCGCCGCACCATCACCAACGACTGGATCGCCAGCACGTGCGGCTGGACCCCCTTCGACGGCATGGAGGTGACCGGCTGGCCCCGCGCGACGATCGTCGGCGGCCACGTGGTCATGCGCGATGACGAAGTCGTAGGGGAACCGGTGGGGGAGTTGATCCGGTTCTGAGGGGAGGGGAAAGCAAGAGAGGATCCTGAGGGGAACCCAGGAATCCTCTTCTTCTTCGCTCCTGCTCGTTCGCGGTTAGAGGTTCTTCAGCAAGACCTCGGTCACCACGTGCGCGCCGCCCTTCGTCTGCACACCTGGGTTCAGGCTGCCGGAGAGGTTGTCGCGGTTCATGTAGGCGGGGAACATCGTGGCGATCGTGTCGCTGGTCTTCACGATGACGAGGACGGTGAGGTAGCTCTTGTCCACCTCTTCCCAGGCCTTGTCCGCCTTGTTCCAAATGACTTTGTGGTTGCGCTTCCAGTCGTTGCGGTGGAAGCGGATTTCGAGGATCTCGTCCTTGGGCCAGGCCTTGACCCAGGCGGCGCGGATCATCGATTCGATCTTCTCCTTGTCCTTCCCGGAGTACGCGGCTGCCGGAGCTCTGGCCGAGGCGAGGATGTCCGCCTTCATGGTGACGCGGAGCTTGGCGACGTCTTCGCGCTGACTGTCGAGGCGGGCCTGGAACGTCTTGACCTGCTCATCGTTCGCGGGTGACATCGCGGCGAGGAGTTTGAGGTCGCGCTCGGCGCCGACCTGGCTCTGCCGGACACCGCCCTTGAGCATGAGCGGCTGCTTCTTCTCCTCCGCTCGCGCCATCCACTTCTGGGCCTCGGCGAGCTGGCGCTCGATGCTCTGCGGGGCTTCGCGCTTGAACTGCGCGACCTCGTCTCCGAGCTCCTTGACGATCTTGACCGCCCACTTGAGCTTGACCTTCAACGTCCGGCCGTCGGAGGTGCCGCGTTTGAAGAAGGGCTGGTAGTGAGTCCAGCGCTCGTTCGCCCATTCGGTGACGCGGGGGAGGTTGCGGACGATGTCGCAAAACTCGTCGACGTCGCCTCCGCGAAACCCGCGGATCCGGTGCGTATCGATGATCATCTGCGTCTGCGCAAGGTCCTTCGCGAACGTCGGGTGGCTGTCGGTGCTGGACGCCTTCGCCGCGGAACCGGCCAGACTTTGCAGCTCCTTGCGAACGACCTTGATCCGGGCTTCGACTGCACCGACAGTGTTGTGCATCTTGGCGATCGTGGGGTGGTTCTTGTCGCAGCGGTTCTTATCGAGGTGACCGACGATCGACTTGCACAGCGATTCGGTCCGCTCGAGGCTGTTCAGCCACACCTTGACCTGCTGAGGCGTCGGGTTCTGGGCGCGGAATCCATCGAGGTTGCGGAAGCCGTTGATGCTCCGCACGACCTTCTGGACGTTTCCCTGCTGGCGGCGGACCGCCTCGCGCTGGGGATACGGGAGTTTCTGGGCGACGCAGACGCACACGAGTAGCAGGACCAGGGGAATGGCCCGGAACAAAGACACCATGGTCGGATCCCTCCAAATGCTGATGAGGCGGCGGGCCAAGTGGCCACGCGCCGCTCTCCCCCCGGACCCAGTGTTCTTCGGCACGGAAGGAAGCGGACTGGAGGGAGACGCGCTCGGATCGAACGCGGACTACCAGCGAATCGAAAGCTCCGCCGGGGCGAGCATCCAGACCCGGAACGAGCCGCGATGACGCAACGCATCGGCCAGAATACGGATGGGTTCGGCGAGCCTAAAACCGGCGTGTCCGAGCAACTCCAGTTCGGGAGCCGCCTGCCGCACCATGACGCCGAGCAAGCTGCCGAGAGCACCGAACGGACTGCCTGATGGGCGGGGGAGGTGAACGACCGGCAGTGAGGCACCGTTCTTCTTCTCGATCCGCACGATCGCGTCGTCGAGACCGCCGATGGCATCGACCAGGCCGAGCTCCTTGGCGCGGGCTCCGGACCACACGCGGCCGCCGGCGATCTTCAGCAGTTGCTCGCGAGTCAGGCCCTTCCGCACCTCGAGGATGCGGTCCTGGAACCGCGTGTAGACCGCGTTCACCAGGCTCTGACGGCGCGAAAGCTCATGCTCGCTGGCGGGACGGAAGAAACTATCCATCGCGGCAGCCGTTTCGTCGAGACCGACAACCTCTTCATGGACACCCGCCGCCTCGGCGATCTCCGTCAGGTTGGGCCGTAGTCCGAACACGCCGATGGAGCCCGTGATCGTCTCGCGTTCGGTGAGGATCGGGCAACCGATCATCGAAATGTAGTACCCACCGGACGCCGCGAGGTTGCCCATGGAGACGACGACCGGCTTCGTCTTCGCGAGGTCGCGGAGGGCGAGCAGGATGGCCTCGCTCGCAGTCGCGCTCCCGCCGGGAGAATTCACACGGACGACGACGCCCTCGACCAGGTCGTCGTTCATGAGCTTGCGCACGCGCGCGACCGTGGGCCCGGACACGATGCTCCCCGCGGACGCCTCACGTCCGTCCTCGATCGCACCTTGCAGGTGCAGGACTACGTAGGACGGTTCTTCGAGCTTCTTGTCCGCCTTCTTCTTCCCGCCGGACAGCAGGGACATGATCGAGAACCCACTCTTCTTCTTCGCCTTGCCGACGCGCTCGAACGCGACGTCGTCACCGGAGATCAGCTGGCGCGCGCCGCGCCACGGCACGACCTCGTCGACCAGACGCGCCTGACGGGCTTCTGACGCGGAGATCAGCCGCTGCCGCTGCAGGTCGCGCACCTTCTTCTTGTCGATCTGCCGGCGCGTCGAGATGCGGCTCACGACGCCATCGTTCATGTCGCGCAGAAGCTGCAAGTAGTGCTGCTTCAGGTGCGAGCTCATCTTCTCGAGCATGAAGGGCTCTACGGCGCCCTTGAAGTCGCCGCACCTGGTGACCTGGACCTGAACTCCGAGCAGGTCCATGACCCCACGGAAGAACATGGTGTTCATGCTCGGCGCCTTGAAGTCCATCGTCCCCATGTCGGCCATGAAGATGCGATCGCAGAGCACCGCGACCCGGTAGTGGGACATCGACGCGTTCTCGAGGTATGCCGTCGTCTTCACGCCGGCATTGCGGAGGCTGGTGAACGCCCGCGCCAGTTCGACGAGCTGCGGCCCATTGAGACCCAGCGAGGGACTCGAGAGGTCCACGAGCACCTCGCCGCCCGCCTTCTCCAGCTTCCCGATGTCCGCTACGAGGTCGTAGAACGGCTTCACCTTGCCCATTCCACCGCCGGACGCGAGCGACATGATGGAGAACCCCGACTCGGCGAGGTCGCGATAGGTCCCGGAGAGGACCAGCTCGTGGACCTTGCGCGTGGACGCCTGGGCCGGGAGCAACAGGGTGCAGAGGCACATCAGTGAGACGAGACGAAACATCGAGACGGTGCGGACGATCATGAGAGACTCCTTGGTGGGCCGACCCCCTGGTAAACAGGAGGACCGAGCCCCAGTTACACGAGACGTTAACCTGTGGCCAGGAGATCTCATGTACCGCATCGCCGTCCCCGCCCTCGTGGTGGTCATCGCCGCCGCCCTGCCCGCTCAGGGTGACGCCCCGAAGAACCCGAAGGAGCTGGGCGCCGTCCGCTGGCACCGAGATCTCGGCGCCGGGCTCGAGCAGGCGAAGGCCCTCGCCCGCCCCGTGTTTCTCCAGTTCCAGGAGGTCCCGGGCTGAAGCACCTGCGTCGACTTCGGGCGGTCCGCCCTCACCCACCCCCTCATGGTCGAGGCCATCGAGGATCTCTTCGTCCCCATCGCCATCTACAACAACGTCAAGGGTCGGGACGCCAAAGTCCTGAAGCGCTATCGCGAGCCCGCCTGGAACAACCCGGTCACCCGCTTCGTCGACGCCAGCGGGGCTGACGTCATCCCGCGCCGCGACCGCGTGTGGACGACAGCCGGAGTGGCCGACCGCATGCTGCGCGCCCTCGAGAAGGACGGTCGCAAGATCCCGCCGTGGTTCTCGGCCTTCGCGAAGGAGACGCGCATGAAGAAGCCGCCGACCGGCGCCAACCTGAAAGCGCTCGACGCATCAGTCTTCCGCCTCGTCGCCCCCACCCCCGCGCAAGCCACCGCGCTCGAAGCCCGGTTGAAGAAGAAGCGCCCGGTGAAGGGCATCCTGAGTCCGCGTCAGCTCGCCCTCGCCAAGCGGGTCCGTGCCGCGCTGAAGAAACGCCCGAAGCGCTTTGACGGCATCACCCGCCCGGTGACGTGGACGGACGTAGCCAACGTTCGCGCAGCGATCGAGTCCAAGCTGAAGTGAGTGTCCGGGAGGGCGGGCCTCCAGAGGCTGTGAGTCAATCGGCTCCGAGGCGAGCGAAGCGCCCAGAGCGGCGCTGCCAAGGAAGGCGAAGCGAGCGGGGCAGTCCCCGTGAACTGAGCCTGACGCAGTCCA
>NZBC01000250.1 GCA_002687715.1 Planctomycetota bacterium
CCGGGCTGCGCTCGGCCCAGAGCGACGCTGGACTGCGTCAGGCTCAGCTCACGGGGACTGCCCCGCTCGCTTCGCCTTCCTTGCCAGCGCCACTCTGGGCGCTTCGCTCGCCTCGGAGCCGGTTGATTCACAGCCTCTGGAGGTCCGCGCTCCCTTCAGAGTGGAGCGCTGCACACGGTCGGGAGGTGTGCGCGCCCATCCGGATCGGCGGACGGGGCTGCGGTCAGCGCTTCCTGCGAGCGGGCGGGCGCTTGGGCGGGATGGGCCGCGCCGCTGGTCTGCTGCCCTGGGGAGGCATCGCCACGCGCAGCCGGGCGGCTGACGCGGCGGTCTTGAAGTCGCGGACGAGGCGTCGGATGCGGCTGAGCGATCCCGTGGGGGTGATCGCCATGGCGGCGCGTCGCACACGGGGATCGACGCGGGTGCGTCGCTTCGCCCAGGCCGAGACCGCGCGCTTGGTCAGGACGGTTGCGGCCCAGCGCGCCTGCTGCGTGACCTTCTCGTCTTGGAGGGTGGCGAGGTAGACCGGGATGAGGGTCGCGTCGTTCTTACGGACGAGCTCGCGGAAGAGCAACTGTGGCGCTGGACGCTTGCGCATCGCGTTGAGCATGCCGTGGAGATCACGCTCCTTGATCATGCGGGCGTACCGACGGCTGCGCCAGCCGGACTCGGTCTGCTCGATCGCCTTCGCGACGTCGCCCTTGTGCTCTTCGCCGAAGGCGATCTCGATGATGCGGCGGACGACCTGACCGCTGTCGTCCAGCAGCACACTGACGCCGTTGCCGCCCTTGGCGATCGCGCGGAAGTCGCGGACGCAGTCCGGGTCGGCGGATCCGCGAGACCCGAAGGTGTCGCTGCTGGTGACGACGGCATGCACGGCGCCCCGCTTCCGTGTGAACTCCGCGCAGAGTGCGCGGATCTTCGGCATGTCCTGCGTGTGGGCGGGGGCGTCTCCGACCAGGACGATGACTCGCTTGGAGCCCTTGGACCATTTCATGCCGCGGATGGCCCGCTTGAGCCCGTCGTACACGGCCTCGGGGATGCTCTCGCCGCCGTCCGCTTCCAGTGAGTCGAGGAAGTCGACAGCCTTGTAGTAGTTGGCCGTGAGGTCGGACTCGCGGGTGAGGTACTCCTCGGAGGACCCGCGGTCTCGGTAGGTCACGATTCCGAGCCGGAAGCTCGGCACCAGCGACGCCACCGTTGCCACCATGCGGTCGACCTGCTTGCGGGCATCGTTGATGACACTGCCCATCGAGCCTGTGCTGTCCACCACGATGACGATGTCGAGTCCGGACTTGCGCAGGCTGCGCACGTACTTTCGAAACTGCTTGCCGCCGACGTTGGTGCCGCCGCGTCCGCCGAGCCCATCGAGGCCCTTGCCGCCGGCGCCGAGCCCGCTGTCGAAGATGTCGAGCGGCGGACCCTCGCGCTCACCGGACGCGGTGTCCGGCTCATCCATGTCCTGCGGCTCGTTGTCGACGAGGGGCTCGACTGGCTCCACGATGTCGACCGGTTCGTCGTGGACCTGGACGACGGGGTCCATCTCTTCCGGCGCATCGACGTCGATGTCTTCGAGCGCGACGAGTTCCTGGTTCTCGAAGCCGGCGTCGTAAGGCGGTAGCGGCTTGTGGTCCGGCTTCGGCTGTGAGATCAAGCTGAAGATGATCGCCAGGCAGACGTGGACGACGAACGAGATCGCCAGGTACGGAGTCGAGCGAAGCTGCTCGACCAGCACGTCGTTGAACGAGTTCTTGTGGAAGCGGTGCGTGTCCGCGAAGACGTCGTTGAGGGTCCTCTGGTCGACGGCGGGGACGGCCGCCGCCGCCGCCGTCGCGATCGCGACCTGTTCGCGGGCGCTCTCCTCGCCGCGATGGCGCGCCTTCTCACGCTCCCGCTCTTTCTTCTTGCGCGCCTTCTCTTCGGTGCGGGCGAGTCGTTCGCCGGCGCGCTTCTCGCGCCACGCCTGCCACGCCGACCTCTTGCTGCCCATTGCCGGGTCGGCCTCGGGGTCGGTCACCTCGGGGGCGTCGATGGTCGGGGACGGGTCGTCGAGCGGGATCGTCGTGTCTGCCGGGCTCTCGGTGTGCGCAGGAGGCGGCGCGTCCTTCGGCTGCTTGGTTTCGAAGAACGGATCGTCCTGCCACGAGTCCCACGGATCCTGGTTCGCCTCCGACCCAGGTGCGGGCTGGGCGACTGGCGGCTCGGGGGTGGCCGGTCGCGGCGCCGTTTCGAGGTACACGATCCGGATCTTGCCGAGAGCGACCGAATCGCCGGTGCGCAGCAGATGTGCCTCGATCTTGTTGCCGTTGACGCGGGTGCCGCCGTCGGAGAAGAGATCGAAGATCTCGAAGCCTCCCGGGGCCGACTGGATGACGCAGTGGCGGGGTTCGATGCCCGGCCCCTTGAGCGACAGGGTGCAGTCGGGGTCGCTCCCGATCGACGTTGCCTTGCCTTCCAGCGCGACGCGGAACTCCTGGCCTTCGAGGATGACGAGGAGCTGAGCTTTCGGTCCGCGCTGCTTACTCATGGTGCCAACCACCAAACTATCGGACGCAAGGGTCTGCGGGAAGTAACGTCCGTGGGGACGGGATGTTGGAATTCACCGGGTGATGCGTCTTTTATCCAGATCCGGGGTGCAACCGTGCATCTGGACAACCGACGCGCGGGCTCCGGGATTCTGTCCTGGGAAGGTCAAGAACCGGTCAGCAACCCATGGCGGTGCGCATCTCGGCCAGCGCGCTCGGCAGGCCGAGGAGGATCGCTCGGGCCACGATCGCGTGTCCGATGTTCAGGTCTTCCATGTTCGGGATGGCGGCGACGGGGCCGACGTTCTCGTGGGTGAGGCCGTGGCCGGCGTTCACCACCAGGCCGATCTCGTGGGCCAGTCGGGCCCCTTCGCGCAGGGCATCGAGCTCTCGCAGCCGTTCGGCGTCGTTGGTGGCGTCCGCGTAGCGCCCGGTGTGCAACTCGATATGGGTGGCGCCGAGGTCCAAGGAGCGACGGATCGCGTCCGCATCCGGGTCGATGAACAGCGAGACGAGAGTGCCGGCGTCCTTCAGGCGCGCTGTGACCTCCCGCACCCGGTCGCCGCCGCGATCGAGATCGAGCCCGCCCTCCGTCGTGAGCTCTTCACGCTTTTCGGGCACGAGCGTCGCTTGCGCCGGTCCGACCTCCAAACAGACGAGAACGATCTCCTCCGCGACGCTCATCTCGAAGTTGAACGGGAGCTCGATGCGACGCCCGACCTCGCGCATGTCGTCGTCGTGGACGTGACGCCGGTCCTCACGCAGATGGAGTGTGATGCCGTGGATGCGTCCGGTCGCCTCGGCGACCAAGGCGGCCTCGACGACGCTCGGGTAGGGAGTGCCGCGCGCCTGGCGGACGGTCGCGACGTGATCCAGATTGACGTAGAGCTGGGGCATGGGCGCACGGTAGCAGAGGTCGCGGCCAGGGTTGGTATGGCTACAATCCGCGACCGATGCGCATCATCGCGGGCACGCACCGAGGCCGTCCGATCGCCGCGCCGAAGGGCGACGGGACGCGGCCCATCCTCGATCGTCAGAAGGAGGCGTTGTTCAACGTCTTGCGCCAATTCCTGCCGTGCGGAGGTGCGCTGGACGTGTTCGCGGGGAGCGGCGGCCTCGGATTCGAGGCGCTGTCACGCGGAGCCGAGCGCGCGACGTTCGTCGAGCGGGCTCGCGATGCGGTCGCGACGTTGCGGCGGAACGTGAGCGATCTCGGGTTCGATGACCGCGCCCACGTCATCGTTCGGGATGCGTTCGCCATCGACCCGGAACGGCTGCATCCCATCGGTGTCGCCTTCTTCGATCCACCGTTCCCGCTCTATCGCGACCGCGCCGACGCGGTGCACGGCCTGATCGTCCGGGTCGTCGCCGCCTCTACGTTCGAAGCCGACGGCGTCGTGATGCTCCGGGTGCCGCGAGGTGCGGATGTCCCGCCGTTCGCCGCGAGCCTCGATGCGTTCGACCGTCGCGATTCCGGGGAGAGCGTGATCATTCTCCTGCGTCCCGCCGTTTGATCCGACCCGCGCGGGGATCTTTTTCAGCCCGACGGCACGGACGGCCGATTCCTTCAACATCGGGTGGGGAATCCGCTTCGTTCAGGAGGTCGGTCGATGCCAGGGACGGCGATGACGTGGTTGAAGGTGCGGCCGGGAATCGAAGCTCTGATGGTCCTGGTCCTGGCCAGCGTCGTGGGTGCCCAGTCGCCCGATTCGACCAAGGACAAGCGGAGCGGCGGGTGGTGGGACGATCTCCTCGAGGATCGCACCCTCCCGCTGGCGAAGATCCTCGCGCACCCCGCCGCGCTGCGCGGCCAGACCGTGCGGTTCGTGTTCCAGTTCCACGGCCCGACGCAGTGCGCGAACCCGTACCACACCAAGTTCGAGACCGACTGGTATCAGAACCTCTCCGGCTGGACCAACGAGGCACCCCTCTGGTCCAAGGACGTCTACCGCAAGCCGTTCCGCAACTTGTTCGTCAAGCGCGGGACGGAGGCGGAGCGGGATCTGGCGACCGCGAAGGAGTACGCGCGCTTCGTAGCGGTGGGCGAGGTGACGGAGATCATCCGCGGCGAGCCGTGGATCGAGATAACCGGTGTCGAACCGTTGCCGACCCGACTCAACGAGCCTGCGCTCGTCCACCTGGTGAAGGGCTTCATGCTCAAGAAGCTGAGGCGATGGGATGCGGCGGCATCCGCGTTCCGCGCGGCTGACGACGCTTCCATCCCGGAGCGCGTCCGCGCCATGGCGATCCGGGAAGAAGCGATGGCCCTCTCCGAAGCCGGCAAGACCAGCCTGGCGCTGTCCAGGATCGAGACTGCGCTGCGAGTGAGCCCGAAGGACCCGGCGTCCGAGGCCCTGCGCGACGTCTGGCGGACGCGGGTGAAAGACCAGAACCGCCGCCCGGGGACCGAGGAAGTCGAACCGCCGCCTCCGCCGGTCTCTCCGCCGGGCGGCCAACCAGCCAAGTAGCGATTGCTCCGGGGCGTCAGGCTCGAGGCCCGCCACTGGCGGGAGGGCCCGGCGCTTCGGGGCTCCTTTCCTATGTCCGGGGCGAGCGGTAATCTCACCGCATGAGCGACCCAGAGACCCCCCCGGCGGACGAGCCATCCGAGGCAGCCGCGCCGGCGCCAGTACCCGAGCCGGCCGAGCCGGAGACGCCGCAGATCAAGATCGACCATTTCGCGAAGGTCGACTTGCGCACGGCTCGCATCCTGGAAGCCGGTCCCCACCCGGACGCCGACCGGCTCCTGGTGCTGAAGATCGACGTGGGGGAGCCGGAGCCGCGGCAGCTGGTGGCCGGGATCCGCGCCGACTGGGAGCCAGAGGACCTGGTCGGGCGCACCATCGTCGTCATCGCGAACCTGAAGCCGGCGAAGCTCCGGGGGGTCGTGAGCCAGGGGATGATGCTGGCGGTCAAGGGGACGGACAGGGTCATCCCGCTCGGGGTCGACGGCGACGTCGCGCCGGGCACTCCGGTTACCTGACCCAAGGATGGCGGCCCGCCGAGCATCCCGCACTTGCCTCGAAGAGGTTCGCGTTCGCGACCTCGCGCTCCTCGAGGGCGTCGACGTCACGCTGGCTCCCGGCCTGAACGTCCTGTCCGGCGAGACGGGAGAGGGGAAATCGCTCCTGCTCACGGCCATCCAGCTCTTGCTCGGTGCGCGTGCCCGCAAGGGGCTCGTCCGCAGCGGCTGCGACGAGGCGATCATCGAGGGGCGCTTTCGGATCGCGCCGGGCCATCTCGTCGGGGTGACGGACCTGGTGGACGAGACCGCCGACGAGGTTTGCCTGCGACGCGTCGTGACGACTGAAGGACAGAGCCGCGCGTACCTCGATGGTGGGCTGTGCCCGGTGGGGATGCTCGGGCGGATCGGTGAGCACCTCGTCGACGTCCACGGCCAGCGGCACTCCTTGCTGCGAGCGGCCGATCAGCGGGCCGTGCTCGATCGGTTTGGTGAAACGGAGGCGGGCGGTACGGAAACCGCGGCCGCGCGATGGGCGGAGCTGTGGGGCGCGCTGACCGAGGTCCGGGAACGTCGCGCGCGGCTGGAGGAGGACGAAGCAGGGCGTCTGGAGCGTCTCGACTACCTGCGGTTCCAGATTCGCGAACTCGACGAGGCCGCACCACAAGTCGGCGAGGAGTCGGAGCTGGAGACGCGGGTTCGCCGTCTCGAGGCCGGGTCGGAACTCGATTCGGTCCTCGGGGATGCGGCCTCGACGCTTTCGGATCGAGACGAAGCGCTCGGCGAGACGTGCGCACGGCTGGCCCGCCGGCTCCTGGATACGGGGGCGGCGGACTCCGGTGACCTCGCGGCCATTGCGGAGCGTTTGCAAAGCCTGGGAATCGAGGCCGAGGACCTCGGTCGCGAGTGCGGCTCGCAGCGCGACCTCGTCGATCGGGACCCTGCGGCTCTGGACCGGGCGGAGATGCGACTCAACCTCCTGCGTCATCTCGCGCGCCGCCACCGAACGGAGCCGGATGCGCTCGCCGACCGGTTGCAGGCGCTGAAAGCGGAGGCGGCGGAGCACGGTGGCGAAGGTGACCCTTCCGACGAGCTCCGGGTCCGTGAACGGTCGCTTCTACGGGACCTCACCGAAGCCGGTCGCACGTTGTGGGAGGCGCGTCGCGTCGCGTCGCGGAAGCTCGAGCGCGCACTGCGGCCGGCCTTGAAAGAGCTGCGCATGGAGCGTGCGCGACTGCGGGTCCGCGTCGCGCCGGACGAGTGGCCCGCGCGCTTCGATGTCGACGGGGCCTCGGCGGACGGTCCCGGGCCGGTCAGCTTTCTCGTCGCCGCGAACCCCGGCGAGCCCGAGCAGCCGCTCGAGCAGGTTGCCTCCGGCGGGGAGACGGCTCGGATCCTGCTCGCGTTGAAGGGCGCGCTGGCGGGGGCGCACCGGATTCCGCTTCTCATCTTCGACGAGATCGACGCCGGCGTCGGCGGCCGGGTCGGTGTCGCGTTCGGGCGTCGTATTGCCCACATCGCGCGCCATCACCAGGTGCTGGTGGTGACTCATCTCCCGCAGGTCGCGGCGTTCGCCGAACGCCACCTGCTGGTTCGCAAGGAGGTGAAGCGCGGCCGGACCCGGACCCAGGTCGTGGTGCTCGAGGACACGGCGCGCGAAGCGGAGCTCGCCGCGATGCTGGGCGGCGCCGGGGATGGCGCCGCAGCGGATCGGGCCGCGCGCGAGCAGGCGCGCGCCCTCATCCAGGAGGCCGCGTCGTGAAGCCCGGAGTCCTCGTCACGAAGCCGCGGCTCAAGGAGGTCGTCTGGGGGGGCGATCGCCTCCAGACCGGCTGGAACAAGTCGGCGCCGGAGAGGGTGAAGATCGGAGAGAGCTGGGAGATCTCCTGTGTCGACGGGTGGGAGAGTGGCGTCG
Source organism: Planctomycetota bacterium (assembly GCA_002687715.1). GTDB lineage: Bacteria > Planctomycetota. The sequence continues at coordinate 7,403 of NZBC01000250.1, forward strand.
CGGGTGAGTCCGCGACGTTGCAGGAACTCTACGACCGGGACCCGGCCTGGTTCCGGGGCGAGGAAGCCCCGCGCGGCCGGTTCCCGTTGCTGGTGAAGCTCATCGCGACGCGGCAGCTGCTGTCGGTGCAGGTCCATCCGAACGACGAGCAGGCGCGGGCGCGCGGCGGGACGGCCGGCAAGCATGAGGCCTGGCTCGTGCTGGAGGCCGACGCCGATGCCTACCTCTATCTCGGCGTCCGCGAGGGGGTCGACGCCGACCGGTTCGAGGCCGCGACCCTCGCCCGCGATCCGGACGCGGTTCACCGTGTCATGCACCGGGTCGTCCCCCGCCCGGGCGAGGTCTTCGACGTCCCACCGGGCACCATGCACGCTCTGGGCCCCGGTCTCGTCCTGCTCGAGGTGCAGCAGCCGTCCGATCTCACGTACCGGGTCTACGACTGGGAGCGGCCTGGTCTCGACGGGCAACTCCGTCCGCTTCACCTTCCGGACGCATTGGCCGTGTTCGACCCCACGCTGGGGCGGGAGGCGTGCCCGGTCTCTCACCCGCTCTCCGGCCTCGACGGCGAAGCGCTCCTCCAGACCTCGAAATTCCGCCTGGAACGGTGGCGGATCGACGGACGCGAGCAGCTCCCCGTGACCGAACTCATGACCTTCGTCACTCTCTCCGGAGAGGGGACGGTGGCGGGCCACGGGGGCCACCCGCAGTCGCTGACCAAGGGCGCATCTTGCGTCGTTCCCTGCGGTGTTAGCATGGTCGACTTCACTGGGCGGGATCTGGACCTCGCGGTCTGCCTCCCACCAGTTTGATCGTGCCTCCGGACGGGGGTGCGACCCTCTCGACCGGAGCGATTCCATGGACGAGACAAGACGCGGGGAGCGGCTGCACAAGCTGCTGGCCCGAGCCGGCGTCGCGAGCCGCCGGGAGAGCGAACAGCTCATCCTGCAGGGCCGCGTCAAGGTCGACGGCCAGGTCGTCACGAAGCTCGGCGTCATCGTGGATCCCGCGGAGCACGCCATCTCTTTCGACGGTCGGCCCGTCTACGCGGAGCCGCCCGCCCACTTCCTCGTCTACAAGCCCAAGGGCGTCGTCTGCACGACCGACGATCCCTACGGCCGAAAGAGCGTCATCAGCCTGGTCAAGGACCGGCGTGCCCTGCGGCTGTTCCCCGTCGGACGCCTGGAAGAGGACTCGGAAGGGCTCATCCTCGTCACCAACGACGGCCGGTTCGCGCACGACGTGATCTCCTATCAGAACCCGCTCCGCCACGTGTACTTCGTCCGGGTCCGCGGCAACCTCACGCAGGAGGCGCTCGAGCAAGCGCGCACCGGCGTGTGGCTCGCCGACGGCAAGAGCGGACCGATGTACATCAAGGTCCAGAAATGGGGCAAGAAGGTCTCCTCGATCATCTGCTGCCCCAGCGCGACTCAGCACCGGTTGCTCCGCCGCGTCTGGTCCAAGGTCGGCCTTCACGCCGACAAGGTCGTCCGCATTCGCATCGGCCCGCTCACGACCGATGGACTCAAGAAGGGCCACGCACGACGGCTCAAGCCCGCCGAGATCGAAGCCGTCCTCAACCCCGCCGCCGAGGATCTGGGCACCCGTCGCCAACGCAGCGGGGGCAAGGTCAGCGGCAAGAAGCGTCGGCCGCCGAAGAAGGCGCCGAGCCGGGCCCGCCAGCGCCGGCGCAAGGAGGCGCAGGACGTGGAGCAGGGTATGCAACGTCGTCGGGTGATCGGTCCGTAGGGAGCGTGCTGCGGGAGCGCGGACCTTCAGAGCGTGTGAAGCAGCCTGCTTTGGTGGGAGCGCGGACCTCCAGGTCCGCTCCGGGTCCGGATCCGGCTGCGCCGCCAGAGCGGACCTGGATGTCCGCGCTCCCGTGAAGCC
>NZBC01000251.1 GCA_002687715.1 Planctomycetota bacterium
CGTCACGCGTTCCACCGTCGTACGTCGGTTCTCCGACCGCACGAACATCGTCGTGAGGCGCGGGGTGCCGCGCGATCCGTCGCGCACTCGAAACGGACCATCGGGCGAATCACCCGGTGCGATCACGAGCGCCTGCTCGGGTTTCAAGCGTTGCAACACGCCCTCCCATCCGCGACCGAGCGGCGGACGTCCCGGCAACGACTGCGCGACGAACACCACCGCGAGGTCTGGCGGAAACGCGTCCTTCCCCGCAGCGCGCATCGACGCGAGCAACGTCGCGACGATCGCACGGCGGGTGACTCCCGGCCCGGCGATCGCGTCGCCCCACACGACGAATTCGCGCATCGTCACGGCGTCGAGCAGGCGGATGCCCATCGCCTTTACGTCGCTCGGCGACCCGGCCCCGACGTCGACGAAGAGGTGCTCCTCGCCGAGCTGCGTGGGACGCGCACCGCGCAGGTGAATACTGTCGACGGGAATCACGCCCGGTAGCACGGTTCCGTCGCGAAGATGAACGCGCACGGGACGCCCCTCGTGCATGGCGTGATGCTGGCGATGTCGCACCCGCTCCGTCACTTTCACGCGCAGATAACCGTCGTCGCGGATCCGGGTGACCACGTACGCCCACTCATCGACGCCGACCGCGACGACACGCTTCACCCCGTCACCGAGCGGAGCGCGCGTCACGATGACCGAGCCGAACGCATCGCGCGCAACGTGCAATCCGTCGAGCTTGAAACGGACGATCGTGTCCATCAGAGCACCCTCGCGCCCGGTCGGAGCAGCGACGCGCAGCAGGTCCCAGAGCGGGAGGGGAGGCGCTGGGGGCGGGCTCGCCGACAGCGCCACCAGGGCCACGAGCGTGATCATGAACAGGCTCCGAAGTGAGGAAGGAGGGCATTGTAGCGGGGTGTCCAGCCCCCTCCGGACGCGTTTCCCTGGGAAAAAACAGGGCTTTTTTGCTCCTCAGCCCTTGCGGGTCGGTAATCGCGCTCCGACAATCCGTTCCGACCGGAGCGAAACCGGTCATTGGGAATTGGAATCGACGAGGAGCAGCGATGGCCAAGAAGACAAGCAAGTCGGCGGACTCGAAACCGATGACGAAGTCGCAGATCTTCACGACGCTGGCGGAGAACACCGGCCTTCCGAAGAAGGACGTCGCCACAGTGTTCGAGGAGCTGGGTTCGATGATCGGGAAGAACCTCAAGGGGCGGAACGCTCCTGGGGTGTTCACGGTTCCTGGGCTCATGAAGATCACCGTGACACGCAAGCTCGCCACGAAGGCCCGCAAGGGCATCAACCCGTTCACGGGCGAGGAGCAGATGTTCAAGGCCAAGCCGGCCCGCAACGTCGTCAAGGTGCGTCCTCTGAAGGCCTTGAAGGACATGGTCTGATCGCCTCGCGGTTCCGTCCTCGGGCGGAGCCGCGCAGGCTCGGCGGCGTTGCGTCGCCGTGCAACGTGAGAGGGCGAGCCCGGTCACTGGTCGGGCGACGTGTTCATCGGGGGAACATCCGGGGGGGGATGCGTGCCGATTCCGGCCCGCTCTTCGCGGGGGGGGAGTTTTCCCCCCTGCGCTGGCAATCTCTCCCTGGACGCCCCTCCCCCAGCCGCTGAGAATGACTCGTTGGAGCCTGTCGGATCCGCTTCGCGGAACCGCAGCCGCGAGGGTGGCGGAATTGGCAGACGCGCCAGGTTTAGGTCCTGGTGGGGTAACACCCGTGGGGGTTCGAGTCCCCCCTCTCGCATCACGATCCGGGGCAGCGGACCCTGCGGCTTGCACCATTTGGGACATCCCGGGAACACGTGATCACGCCGCACGATCCCCTCAAGTCCCGCGGCCATGGTGACATCAGGCACTCAGAGACGCCCATCACGCCGTCGGTTCGGCTTTTGCTCTCTCTTCAACGGCAAATCCAGGGTAATCGGCGCTGGCTGCGGCGGCCGTGTTTTCGGGACCTCCCTCTCCCTGCCTCCCGCCGGACCCTCATTTGCGCCTGGTTCCGTACGCCGATCGGGCGCGACGCGAGCCAGATGCCGGTTTCGACCACGAAGCCGCTAATATCAAAGGGGTTGCGGACAGCTGGCCACGTTCCTCGATCGATCACTAACGCACGGAGACGAAAATGATGCCGGCCCGCTATGCACGCCTGTTGCTCGTGCTCGCCCTGCCAGCCCTTCTGGTCCTGACTCTCAGTCCGTCGGCCCGCGGCCACGGTGGGTCCTATCGGGGCCCTACCGTCCCTCCGCCGGACACGGGGCCGGTGCCAGCCCCGCCGCCCGGGACGAAGATGCCGAGGGGCGGGGTCACGCCCCGTCGGCGGCCCGCCGCGACGCCGGCCCTCGACGTCCGCCTCTGGGAAACGTGGTGGGGGTTCAACAAGGAGGAGTTCCTCCCCATTCGGGGCGTCATCGGCCAGACCGGGAACATGGACGGCTACGGAGATCGCCGGGCGCCCACGCCGGAGGAGATTCGGGCCCAGGTCCTGCCCGCGCTCACCAAGCTCCTTGCGAAGAGTCGCGACAAGGACATTCGTAATTCGGCCGCGCTCGCCATCGGTCGGATCGGGGACGTCCGGGAGTACCGTCTCCTCGAGAGCTACCTCGACGACAAGGAGCGCACCGTCATCGAGGCCGCGATCCTCGGACTCGGGCTCCTGCGCTCGCCCCGGGCCGAGAAACGGCTGATCGACCTCGCCCGCAACGCCACCCGGAGCGCTCGCGAACGCGGGTTCGCCATGATGGCGCTCGGCTACTCGGGCGGAGACATGGCGAAAGCCGCGCTGTTCGAGAGTCTGGGCATCCCCCGGCCCGGGGGATTCTCCCACCGTGGCCGCGCTGCCCAGCTGGAGACCCTGCGGGCGCTCGCCGCGGGTCTCGCCTCCCGATCGGACCTGGTCGCGAAAGGCGCCGACGTCGAACCGGATCCGGCCACGCCCCACCTGGTGAAGGGAATCCGCGCCGGTCTGGTCAAGGAGCGGACGTTCCTGCCCATCGCGCTCTCCGCGCTGGGCAAGACTCGCGACCCGGCCGCGACCAAGACCGTCTTCTCCGGTCTCGGTCATCGGAAGGCCGACGTCCGCGCGGGCGCCGCGCTGGCGGTTGGCCGCGTCCTGCGCGACGCCAACAAGAAGATCTTCAGGCGCCTGGCGATCACGCTCCGCAGCGAGGGAGACCTGTTCCCCCGACGCATGCTCCTCATCTCTCTCGGCCGCATCGGCGGTGACGACGCACGCAACATCCTCCGCGCAGAGTCGTCGCACCGGGATCGTCAGCATGTCGCGTTCGCTGCGCTTGCGCTGGCCATCGCCGACGACGGCGGAGCCATCCCGCGTTTCCGCGGCGCACTGGAGACCGCCCGCGACGCGAGCATGAAGGGGGCCTACGCGATCGCCCTCGGCATCCTGCAGGACAAGGACAGCATCCCGATCATCCTGAAGCTCCTCGAAAAGGACCGGAACCCCGATGTCCGCGCCCACCTCGTGGAGGCGCTCACCATCATGCGCGCCACCACGGCGGTTCCCGTGATCGAGAAGCTGCTGATCAAGACCAAGAGTCCCAATCTGCAGGCCGCCTGCGCCCAGGCGCTCGGACTGATGGCACCGTTCGCCTCCGCCCAGACCATGATCACATTGCTCCGCAGCCGGCGGGTGACCACCGTCGCCCAGGGCGCGCTCGCGACGGGTCTCGGCCGCATGGGCGACCATCGCCTCGTCGAACCGTTGCTGGGGTTCGCGAAGGCCGATGCCAATCAGGACGTCGCGCGGGCATTCGCCATCACGGCGCTCGGCATCCTCGGCGAGAAGAACCCCTCGCTGCCGCCGTTCTCACGGGTCGCCATCGACAGCCACTACGAGTTGCGGATCCCGGTCCTCGACGAGCTCCGGCACCTCTTCTGATGGCGCGGGGGCCTCGCGCGTGCTTCGAATCCGATCGGGACGGAGCACGCGCGGCGTGGTAACATCGGCCGGGAGCAAGCGGGAACCGGGGAAGCCAGGTGACGTCCTCATCGTCCAAGCGGCAGCCCGATGCCCTACGCCCAGGACCGAACACCATGAACCACTCCGTCACGGCGTGCGCGGTCTTGCTGCTCGCGGTCATCCTCCCGGCCCAGACCCATGACGGCGCGACCCAGTACGTCTGGGTGCTCGATTCCGGCGCCCAGACCAGCCCCGCGCCGGTCCTGCGGGTCTACAGCCCCACCGGAGCTGAGCTACTCCAGGTAACCACCGTACCGGGGTCGGGACAGGCCCGGGCGCTCGATTCGGGCCCCGACGGAATGCTCTATCTGTGCCGCGGCGGCCTCGTCCACCAGTTGGATACTCTGGGCGTCGCCACCGGAGTGACCCTGTCGCCTCCAACCGGAGCCTCGAACGCGCAGGACGTGCTCGTGACGCCGCTCGGTGAGATTCTCGTCGCATGGGGCACGACCGACCCGACCAGCGCCGTAACGCGCTACGACGCCACGGGAGTGCAGCTCTCCAACTTCGCCGACACGGGGCTCGGGCATCCGCGCCGGATCGCGCACCGATCGGACCCGGCTGACACCACCGTCTACGCCGTGAGCCGGAACAACCAGACCGTCGTGTCGTTCGACTACACCGCCGTGGCGCCGACGTTGGCCACCGTCGTCGATCTCACGTCCAACAACGTCGGCCCGATCGGCCTCTGCATCGACACCGCCAACGATGACCTGTGGGTCACGAGCGACTGGGGCGACGCCACCATCATCGGCTGCGTCGACCTGACCACCAACGTGTTCAGCACGGCGATCACCTATCCCCCTTCGGGAGCCGCCGGCCTGACCGCACCGGCGGGCCTGTTCTATGATCGCTTCCGCCGCCTCTACGTCGCCGGCCGCAGCTCCAACTCCGGCACCGCCGGGGTGTACGTCTTTGAAGCCAGCAGCCCCACCACTGCACCGACCTTCCTCGCATCGTGGCCTCGCACCGGCGATGCGCCGACCAACGTCACGGACGTGACCCTCCAGGTCTCCCAGATGACGACCTGCTCACCGACGGAGACGACCGGAATCGGCACGCGCAACATCCTGGAGATGGGCGCGAACAACCGGGTGACGTTCTCATCGCCGGAGACGCCTGGCATGGCTTTCGCGGCCGCGGTCTCGTTCCGCTGGCAAGCCAGCGTCTGCGGCGCGGTGTACCAGCAGGGCAACCTCGAGGACCCAGCGGGGACCGGGCTCCCGTTCGGCGGCTCCGATCCCCGCGGCCTGCCGTTCCTCTCGGACGACTTCTTCTGGAGCAGCGTGGCCGTGATCGCGCCCGGCCCGTCTCCCCTGACCCCGCCCATCAACCCCGCCACGAATCTGCCGTTCAACAATGACTTCACGGCGTTCGGAGTGGGCATCACCGGGTTCCTCGGCGACCTCGATGCGACCGGCAACGAGGACGGCTTCATCGACCTGACGTTCTTCCTCGATCCTCTCAACGCCCTGGGGACCGACGGCATGGAGCTGACCCTCGCCTGGGTGACCTTCGACCTCACCGAACCGGCGCTCATCGGGTTCGTGTCCCAGCCGTTGTGCGTGGTCCTCCGCAATCCGGACGCATCCCCGGTGGTCGTGAACTTGCCGGGTTGCCTCTAGGTCCGTCTGCGCCTCCGCTCTCTTCGGGAGCGCAGACCTCCAGGTCCGCTCCGCTCTCTTCGGGAGCGCAGACCTCCAGGTCCGCTCCGCTCTCTTCGGGAGCGCGGACCTCCAGGTCCGCTCCGCTCTCTTCGGGAGCGCGGACCTCCAGGTCCGCTCTGCTCTCTTCGGGAGCGCGGACCTCCAGGTCCGCTCTGCTCTCTTCGGGAGCGCGGACCTCCAGGTCCGCTCTGGATCCGGAACCGGCTTCGCCGCCAGAGCGGGCCTGGAGGTCCGCGCTCCCATCCGGAGCAGATTGCTTCTACACGCTCTGGAGCTCCTCGCTCCCGGGGAAGGTCAGACCTAGCGCTGGCGGCGATCGAGGCCGTCCAAGCGACGGCGCGCCTCCGCACGGATGCGCGGGCGGATGGCTCGGTCGACCAGGAGCTCGAGGGTCGCTCGCGCATCGTCGTTGCCGATCCGGGCGAGCAGGGTGACCACGTCTCGCTGGACTGACAGCGAGACGCCGTCTCGCCGGCACAGCTGGACGACGTACTCCGACGCAACGGTGACCGGCGCGCTCAGGATCCGACCCAGAATGCGACGGCGCAGGGAGTTCGGCAGCGCGGGACGCTGTTCGTACTGCCCCTGCAGCCACGTCATCGGCTCGCCGTAGTCCCCGAGCGAGATCAGTCCGCCAGCCGCCGCAGTGCGAATGAGGACTGAGGAGTCGTTGCGGAACGTGCTCTCGAGCTGCGCCTTGCACTTGAGGCTCTTCTGGCGCGCGAGCCCCTCGATCGCAGCGAGGCGCACGACGAGGTGGCCATGATCGACGTACTGGCCGAGCAGCGACGCGACCTCGGGGTGGCGGAACCGACTCAGGAACCAGAGGCCGAGCCGCTGGCGGGTGACGTTCTTCGGGTCGTCCAGCAGCACCTCACGCACGCCGGTGACCACCTTCGCGCGGTCGCGGCGGAAGCGGCTGTGCAGGTTCCGGATGCGACGCCAGTAGCGTGCGGAGACTCGCCCATCGAGGCCATCCTTCTCCGCCTTCTGCGCCATCAGCTCGAGGTACTCGCGAAATGACGGCTTGGGTCCCGAGGTGCGCCGCTCCTGCGCCTCGAGTTCCATGGCCAGACGCTCGTTCTCCGCGAGCAGCTCGCCGATGCGTTGCTGCAGCGTCTCCCGCGACTGGTCGAGGTTCGACACGAGCTCCAGGTGCTCGGCGGTCGTCAAGACGAGCATGCCCTCGTCGCCTTCGAGTTCGGTCATCCGAGCGAGCACTTCGCTGATGAGGCGCGGCCCGCCACCGTCAAAGAGGCGCGGCTCGCCGACGGGGACCTCGTCTACGAACTCACCGTCCTCGACCACGACCGTGCCGGACCACGTCGTCACGACGAGGTACGCAGCATCGGTGGAGGGCTTGGGGCGTCCGAGGACCAGGTGGGAATCCCCGCGGACGCGGACGCGGCCGAACCCCGCGACCGATACTTCGGCCTCGCCGCCCGGAGCTGCGATCTCGATCCCTCCGCTGAGCAACGCCAACGCCGGCTTCGCACCCGTGTGCACCACCTTGGCCTTCGCGCCTGGCCCCAGCCTCACCCGGGCTCCGCCGAGGTCCACGTCGCGCGGCGTCGACGATACGTCGAGGATCTGTCCGGCTTCCGCCACCTCGAATCGGGCAGCGGGCGGGGCCTCCGACGTCGAGCTATTCAGGAACGTCCCCGTGAGGAACCCGGTGATCACCAACCCGGCGGCCGCGGCCGCCGGGAGCCACCAGCTTCGACGTTCGACCTTGACGGCCGGCGCGGAGACCTTCGCGTCCGAGAGGTCGAACCGCTCGAGGGCATCGGCGAGAACGAGGTCCTCGCGAACCTGCTCGCGCAACTCCGGGTCGGTCATAAGGCAGTCGCGGAACGCGTCCATCTCGTCGGCGGGAAGCTCCCCGTCGAGAAACAGATCGAGCTTTCGCAGCAGGTCTTCGGGGTGGCCGTTCATGACTCTTCGAGGTCTTCCTTCAGCCGTTGCTTCGCCCGGAAGAGAATGATCGAGATCGTGTTCGCAGTCGTCTCGAGCATCTCAGCGATCTCCTTGCAGGAGAGTCCGTCCCCGTACCGAAGCGCGAGGATCTTCCGATATCGTTCCGGCAGCATCCCCAGCGCCGACTGCAACCGGGTGGCGTCCTCCTTCAGGAGCAACGCCTCGATGGGGGTCTTCGGAGGGGTGAGCCGCTCGTGCGGCCCCCGCGGCGTGCCGGGCTCCATGAGGCGCAGCTCCAACTGCGTCCGTCGCCGGGCGGAGATCGCGAGGTTCACCCCGATCCGGAAGAACCACGTCGAGAATCGGTGGCCGTCCTTGTAGCGATCGAGATTCTTCCAGGCACGGAGGACCGTCTCCTGAACCAGGTCCTTGGCGTGATCGCGGTCCGCCGCGAAGGAGAACAGAATCCCCTCCAAAGCCGGGGTATACCGGCCCACCAGGGCACCGAAGGCCTCCTGGTCAGCGGACCGGGCACGGTCGACGAGGACCTCGTCCGTCTCGGTCAGTTCCTGCCTTGTGTCCTCTTTACGCATAGCCGCCAGGGTTCTTTCGGAGGGGTCCGCCCCACTGGTCAACCCGCGCCGGCCGGCGCTCTTTCCCGTTCTGGCGGGCGCATTTGCGCGCGCAGCGGCAGTCGCGGGCCGCATTCACCTTACGGCGGCGGACCGGATCCTGTTCCTCGAATCCCGTGCCGGATGTAGGGTCACGCCGTGGCGGTTGGAGATCGGGTGGGACCGGGTTGGTTCGTCCTCTTCGTCGGGACGGCTGCGTTGCTGCTGGTCAGCGCGTACGCCAACGGGTGGCTGGCCGTCACTCCCCTCGAAGGCGAGTGGCGGGTCATGGCCGGGGATGATGGGTTCGGGTCGGCCGTGATGGCTGCGGTCGTGCCCGCTCATCCCGCGTGGTGGCGCGCCGTCGGCCTGCTGGCCATCGCTGCCACCGTGGCGTCGGTCGCGACGGTAGTCGCACACCAGATGCGCTCGAGCACCGCGGCGTGGCTGCTCCCGCTGCTCGTCGTCGCCCATCCCTACACGCTGGCGTGCGCGTGGCGGGTGGATGCGGCACCGGCGGCATTGGGGGCGGCAGGTGGTGGCGTGATCCTGCTCCTGTTCTTCCGCCCGACGCTCGGGCAGGCGCTTCCGGTCGCCCTGTGCCTGGCTGGCCTGCTCGCGCTCGTCGGGAACATCGACGACCCGTCGCAGTGGGCGTCCACGACGAGCGAGACCTGCGCGCCTCTCGCCGGCGATGCCGGTGCGGGGACGCCATGGAAGCGGAGAGCCGCGTTCGCCGTTCCCGTGGTGATGCTGTTGGCGTTTGGCTGGCGACGCCGTCGGCCGTCGGACGACATATTGCTCATCGTCGGTGGCGGGGCGCTCGTATTCGGAGTCGCGGCGGCCGCGGTGACCCTGCCCGATCCGACTCTCGACGCGGCACCCGGAGCGCTGCCTCGGGTCGTCGCTTTGGCCTGGTGTCTCGCGATCTGCGGCGCGCGGGCGTTCCCGAACCCGACCGACCGCATCGTCGTGCTCGCCGCAGTTGGTCTGATGATCTTCACCGGTCACAACACCGCGCGGCTGGCCGCGCGCGAGCTGGAGCAGCCGCGCGCCGAAGCCGATCGACTGATCACCTTCATCGGCGACATGGCCGAGATCCGCGGTGCGATCGTCGTCGACCGTATCCTCGGCGCCGACGTGCTCGGAGAGGACCTGCGCTACGTGTTCCCCGACCGCGACGTCCGGCCTACGGACGACCTCGTCGACCCCGGGCCGGACCGGCAGCTGCGGCTCGCTGCGTGGGGCAACCCGCCCAAGCTCGTGCTGCGCGCGCACCGGCGGGCGTCCCCAGCGATCCAGCTCGAGTGGCCTCCTGATGGCGACACCCGCTCGGCCCGGCGGCCAGAGGACGAACCGACGTTCCGCTGGAGCGTCCCCATCGACGAAGACCCGGGCCCCGACGCGTACACCTTCGTGTGGGTCGGTACGCCGGCCCACGAACCGCGGACCTTCGGCGGCGTCGACCTCGACGCCTCGGTGCTCCTGCGCGAGCTGAAGGGCGATCGCCTGCACTACTCGTGGCGCCCGTCGGTTCGTTCCCGATTGAACGGACACCCCGGCAAGCTCTGGGAGCACGAGGAGCTGACCCGGCGCGGAACGTCCATGACCTGGTCGATCCTCATCACCTCGCGCACCCGCCGGATGGTGCCGCCGCGGAGGCTCTCAGCTCTCTGATCTCCCATCGCGGCGGTCCGCGCGGAACCACCGCACGAACTCGGGAAACGCGTCGTCGAACGCGCGCCACGTGTAGCCGAGATCCGCCTGCGCACGGGCGCTGGAGAACGCCCACCCCCGCACGAGGGCGCGCGCCCCCCCGAGACTCACGGGCGGCCGGGTCCGACGCAACCCGTGCCATCCCGCGACGACGCGGGCTCCGAGCATCATCGTCCAAGCCGGGACCCGGCGCGGCAGCCGCGCTAGCCCGAGCTCGCCGCGCATCGTCTCGAGCAGCCGATCGAACGGGACGTTGTCCCCGCCGAGGACGTAATCCGCGTCGGCCTCGCCGCGCTCGTAGGCGAGGCGATGCCCACGCGCGACGTCGTCCACGTGCACGAGACACCACCGGTAACCCGCGAGTCGCGGCAGGCATGGATATGCGCCGGTCCGCAGCGCCTCCATCACCTGCGCGAAGTAGTTGCCGTCGGTCAAGGGTCCGGCACCGAAGATCGCTCCCGGCAAGGTGACGGTCACCTCCAGGCCGTCGTGACGTTCCGCATGACACAGGGCGCGAGCCTCGGCCTTGGCCGCCGTGTATGGCATCAGAGGCGGACCGGGTGTCGTCAGCTCGTCGGCGACGTCGCCGTCCGTCGGTCCGATCGCCATCACCGACGACGTCACGACGACCCGCGGCACGCCGGCCGCCCGGGCCGCTTGCAGCACGTGGCGTGTTCCCTCCACGTTCACCGCATGGAACCGCGTCGCGTCGGGTACCCAGTCGGCAGCGAGTCCAGCGACGTGAAACACTGCGTCCACCCCGCGACACGCCGCACGGACGGCGGACGGATCCAGGAGGTCTCCGGTAGCGATCTCGACCCGCTCCCGTACGCCCGCATCGAGCCGCGCCGCGTCGCGTACGAACGCCCGCACCTGGTACGAAGCCCCCAGCAACTCCCGTAGCACCGCTCCCCCGAGGTACCCCGTCGCACCGGTGAGCATCACGTGTCGCATCGCGCGTCAGTGTAGCCGGGCGAAAGGAAGGAGCGGCTAACCAGTTTCTTCGCCGCGACGTTCTCGTTCACCCCCGCGCACCGACATCGCTCGTCGTCGGCGTTCCCCGAAGACCGGCCCACGCGAGCCTCTACCATCGGCCGCTCCTGCCTCGTCCACTGATGCACTGCATCGGGAAGGAGGACCCATGAACATCCGACTGGAGACGCCATCTCGCCCGGCGACGCGCCCGACATCGAGCGGGCGCTACCGGACACTGGTGGTCGCGCTCGCACTGCTGCCGCTGATCACCGACGTCATCCCCGCCCAGGCTCCGCCGACCTGCGGGTTGTGGCGGTTGACGGTGACCGATCTCTCCCCCAAGCAGCGCCGCCTGCTCCTACCACCCGCCTCGAGGGGGCGAAGGCGGTGGGTACACCAGGCGGTGGTGTTCGGGCGCCCGCGATCGCGCATGACGATCGAAGACCGGATCGACGGGACGGCCTACATCCCGGATCGGGGCAACGACCCGCAGCACCTCACCCTCGCGGGCTCGGCGGTGATCCGTCTGCACCTGATCAACGCGGCAGCCAACACCCGCGCATTCGTGGCCGGATGGTCCGCGCCCCGCATCGTGGCCACCGGCAACTGCTACAACGCCGCCGCCTACGAGGCGCGCGCCATGATGGAGGCGCGCTTCAAGCACTGCACTGGAGCCAACAACCGCCTCCAAGCGTCGGAGACCGGCAGCGCCGAGGGCTTCGGGTTCCGGCTGGAGGTCCGGCCCGGGTTCCAGGTCGGCATGGGCACCGGACCTTCGATCGGCGTCAACCTCACCTGGAACTCGCCAGTCACCCAGGACAACCGGCCGGCGGGCCGGGTCCACGAGACGTCGTACGAAGACGACTACGAGGAAACGCCGGAGGAGCGACTGACCCTGCGCGGACGCGTCTCGACGTCCGGAAACGCCGATGGAAACCAGACCGATCCCGCGCGTTGCCGCATCGAGTTCTCCCTTGCCCGCTTCAACGCCGGACTCGCCTACGCCGCCTACTGTCCTCCCACGGCGGCGCCGCCGATTCCGGAGCCGGATCCGCCGGGGATACCCGTCGGCGGCGAGACGCTCGGAGGCGCCAACTCGCCCGTGGCGCCCACGGAGACCAGTCCGGGTGGAACCCCTTCCCGCACGAAGACCTACGAGGTCGGTGGGTCCGGCCGCATCCGCTTCAATGACAAGATGCGATGGGCACCGCTCAAACTCGATCCTCCGCCGACGGGAGGCAACCGATGAGCCGGGCTACGACACTCCTGTTCGTTCTCATGGCCACCTCGGGCCTCGTCACCGGGCAGTGTCACTGCACGGGCGAGGTCCCGAGCCTCAATCCTCCGCCCCCAGGAACGACCCCGCACGCCGGCTGCTATTGGCGAATCACCGTCGAGGAGTGGCACACCGCGCCGGTGAACGATCACCTCGTGCCGGGGTCCTCGGGCATCCCCACGATCGGGCTCCTGCAGGTCGCTGATCGAGAGCAGACCTGCGAGTGGGCCGAGCCGGAGTCCTCGTTCCACCTTCACGCCGAGGCGGACCAGAACCAACACGGCGGCGTGACGAGCCTGTCGCCGGAGACGTCGATCGGCGTCGTCACCATCCGACTCGATCTGGTCGACGCGCCGGTCAACACCTACGCCGAGGTCGCCGTCTGGGACGAACCCGGGTTCGTGCTCTCCATCAGCATGAAGGACGAGGTCCGCTGGGAGACGATCATGAGCATGACGGTGCGTGCTCGACATTGCCGCGGCGCGAACAACGACCTCAGGCTGGTCGAGCGCGGGAACACGAGCGGCAGCACCGGGCTCGGCTTCGGCGTCACCGTCGCACCGGGAACCGTCACCGCGACGTTCTCCGCGCTGAGCTTCGCGTACCAGGCCTCCCCGGATCTACTCCCCAACGGACGCCTCATCCAGGCGCCCTACGCGGAGGATCAGAAGCGGGTGCCCTCGGAACGCGTCGTTCTCTACGGCAAGGTGACCACCCGGGGCTGGGCGCGTCATTGGGATAGCTCGTTCCGTTTGGCGCCGTTCTTCTACTCGGAAGCGGACCTCAAAGCGAAGTTGACCAACGCGAGCTACTGCCTCGGTATCGCCTATCACGCCGCGTGCGGTCCGAGCACCACGACCCCCACGACAGGCTCCGGTCCGCCCGGCGGTGGTACGACACCACCGCCGGGGGGCGGCGGAACCACCCCCAGCCCGAGTCCCTGGGGTCAACCGCTCGGAAACGGAACCACGACCCGTGGCGGGATTCGCGGGGTCATTCGCCAACCACTGCCGAGCGTCATTGCGCCATCGGGGCCCGGTGCGCCGCCGAACCCCCACACCGAGCATGGCGGTCCCACGCTCCACCCACTCCCGGAACCGAAGGAAAACGGAGTGCATGAGAACTGAGTGAAGCGCGCCGGACGGAACTCGTACGTCGTCCTCCTC
>NZBC01000252.1 GCA_002687715.1 Planctomycetota bacterium
ACGCGCGGTAGCCCCCGATTCGCTGAACATCCCGCGATCGAGTACCCACCTTGAGATTCTCACTCTGGCCTTGTGAACCGGTGGGAAGTCCAGGTCCGCGCTGGGTCCGGGTCCGGCTTCGCCGCCGGAGCGGACCTGGGGGTCCGCGCTCCCGGAAGAACCGGCCAGGCCGCCGGAGCCGAAACCCCCGCGGCCCTCACGGCTTACTGCATGGCGAAGTCGTCGATGCAGATGTCGCTCTGCCAGCTGTTGTTGGCGGCCGGGGTCATGCCGGTGATGCGGAGGGTCACGTTGCCGTTGGCGTCCGGGGTGACCGGAACGGTCATGGTGACCCAGTTGGCTCCCTGCGCTCCGCTGATGGTGAACAGCGTGCTGATGGGGTTGCCCATGGCGTCGAGATCCTCGATCGTCAGGGTGCCCATGGTGCCGCCCAGCATGTGGTAGGAGAACGAGAGCATCGGGTTGATCGGGCAGGCCGCGAGGGGCGCCGAGTCCATGACGAAGGTCTTGGGCCAGGTGTTCGCGGCGCCGCTGGTCTCGATGAACATGTACCCGCTGCCGGTGTTGGGGCCGGAGGCGCCGGTGCTGCCCGAGGGGGTACCGCCGGGACCGCCCGGTCGCCATTCGTCGCCCACGGTGCCGCCGGGGCCGTTGACCCAGCCTGCGGGGTAGTTGCCGAGGCCAGCGGGGAGGCCTTCGAAGCCTTCACTGGTG
Organism: Planctomycetota bacterium; assembly: GCA_002687715.1. Lineage (GTDB taxonomy): Bacteria > Planctomycetota. Next base: position 715 of record NZBC01000252.1, read on the forward strand.
CAGCTCGGGGCGACGTAGACGAAGTCGATGGTGTTGGTGGAGTACCCCGGGTTGGCCCCGCCGTACGCGATGCCGAAGTCGACGAAGTACGCTTGCAGGCGGATGGCCTCCCCGCCGAGGAACGTACCGGCCGGCCACGGGCCGAAGGAGACCGGGGGTCCGCCGATGGCACCGATGCCCGGGCCGAGGAGGGCGTTGGGTGCGAGGAGACCGCCGAAGCCGAAGCCGTCCTCCAGTGTGTAGGTCAGGCCCACGCTCGCTGGATTGGAGAAGTTGTTGGGGACGACGAGCTCCGGGACGCCGAAGGTCGAGGCGACCGTAGCCGCGTCCGGGCCGAGCGCGCTCAGGACCAGGTACGGCCCGGCTGCCACGCCCGAGCCGCCGACCCGCGCACCGAAGCCCCAGTTCAGGAAGTCGCCGTCGATGAAGGTCTTGAGCAACGAGTTTGTGACGACTCCAACGGGGCCGGTACCGGACACCAGCTCGGCTTCCTCGTAGTACCCGTTGCCGGTCGCGCCCGGCGCCGGATCCAGGAGATCGAGGCGCTGCGCGACGATCGCGTCCGGCGCACCCTGAGTGAGTACGAGGAGTTCGGAGAAGGGGCCGCCCGGACGCTGCATGAAGGAGAGGCCGCCCTGCGCGCCGCCGACCTCGCGAGTGAAGCTGTTGCCGGTCTCGGTGCCGGTCGCCGGGTCGATCTCGACGAGGTTGCCGGCGTTGGGGGACGTGCTGCCCCAGAGCATGTTGCGGATCGGGTCGTAGGCGAGGCCGTAGAGCGACCATGCGGATGCGTTGGGGAAGTTGTTGATCACCACACCGTCGAGGTCGATCTCGAGCAGCGCCGATCCGAAGTCGGCCGACCAGAACGAGCCCGCGCCACCGTTGCCGGCGGGGTTGTAGGCCAGGGCGCGGTTCGTGCCGAGCGGTACCGTCAGCGGCAAGGGGTACGAGGTGGCCGGGATGACCGGTCCGCCAGCGGTGAGGATGGTCGGGTTCGTCTCGTACATTCCCGTCGCAGGGTTGAAGCACGAGATGCCGCCTTCGTCACCGAAGAACAGCAGGACGCCGTCGGTCGCGCCGTCGCGGTGACCCCAGAGCGGACTGGTGGTCGTCTGCTGATAGGTGTTCAGCAGCGTCGTGCCCGTGATGTCGAACTCGTAGATCGAGTGCGGCGGGGTGCCGACGAACGCGCCACCGAGCGTGTTGCCGCGGCCGGTCACGAAGATCGTGTTGGTGGCCGGGAGGTACTGCACACCGAGGTTCTGCGCGCCGCCGCCGCTGAGCGCCGTGGTGTCGATGGTGGGGAGCGAGACCGAGCCCGGGCCAGCGAGCGCCGCCTGGGCGGCGAGTGAGCTGGTCAGGAGGCCCAGGCCGAGGCAGGCCAGGAAGACTACGCTGCGATTCATTGGGAACCTCAGGAATGAAGGTTGGGAAGAGGGGACGGCAATCCGATCGACCGCACTGACTCTGGGGTGAGCCAGTCAGCCCGGTCTGGAGACTTCGCCGTTCCGTGATGGGAATCCACTATCCAATCTCTTCGAAGAGGACGTCCTGGTCAAGTGGGAAGTCCTCCGGAGGGGCCTCGTCGGTCATTGCCGGCCCGCCGAGTCGGTAATACCAACGGATCACCAGGGAGGACGCGTTCGTCTCGGGGCTCTCCCGGAGGAAGAAGACCTCGTGGCGTCGCCCGATCTCGTAGTACTCGCCGTCGTTGCGCGAGGTGAGGAAGCGGCCCTCGTGGGTCCGGCCGTCCTCGTCCTCGAAGCCGTACCCGACCTCGAGCCCCGCGACGAAGGGGAGGCCTCCGCGCGGGAGGGCACCGTCGGCCCGGGGCGCCCGCGGGAGCCGGCATAGACGTGACCCCGTGATGTGGCCCTGCGTGATCAGTCCGTGCAGGGCGAGGTGACGGAGTCGGCGCAGCTGACGCAGGCGGACGAGGTCGATGACGAGGAGGATGCCCGCGCCGCCGGCCAAGGTCGCGGCGAGCTCGTAGGACCCCTTGCGGATCAGCAGCCAGGAGAGGAACCCGGCCAGGAACACGACCGCGACGTGCAGGACCAGCATGGTCTCCATGAGGCGCACGCGGGGTCCAGAGTGCAGCACGCGCGGATGGCGCGGAGCGATCGTCAGGCGGCGCGTGTCGTTCTCGTACACGTCCGGATGATACGGGGTCCGCCGGCGTTGTACTTGGTATCGTTCTCCCGAATGACTGACCAGCCCAAGACCGACCACCCCGAGGGCCTCAGCGGTCGGGAGCGCATGCTACGCGCGGCGCGTCGCCAACCCGTGGATGGTCCTCCCGTGTGGATCATGCGCCAGGCGGGGCGGTACCTGCCCGAGTACCACGAGATCCGCCAGCTCGGGTCGTTCATGGAGACGTGCCGGCACGCCGAGCGCGCGGCCGAGATCACCTGCCAGCCCATCCGGCGCTTCGGCATGGACGCGGCCGTGATCTTCTCGGACATCCTCGTGCCCGCCGAGGCGATGGGAATGGACGTCTCGTTCGAGGAGGGGAAAGGGCCGCGCGTACAGCCGGCACTGCGGTCTCGCGCCGACGTCGACCGCCTGCACGCGTTTGACCCCGAGGAAGACACGGGGTTCCTCGCCGACGCAATCCGCCGCGTTCGCAAGGAGGTCGGGGCCGAGCAGGCGATCATCGGCTTCTGTGGGGCGCCGTTCACCACCGCGTCCTACATGATCGAGGGTCAGAGCTCGCGCAACTTCGAGAACACCAAGGCGATGCTCCACGGTGACCCGGAGACGTTTCGTGAGCTACTCGACAAGATCGTCGACGCGCTGATCCCGTATCTCGGCATGCAAGTGGACGCTGGTGCCGACGTCCTGCAGATCTTCGATTCGTGGGGCGGCGCGCTGTCTGCGGCGACCTATCGCGAGTCGTTGTTTCCGCCCATGGAACGCCTCGTGTGCGCGACGAAGGCGCTCGGGTGTCCTGTGATCCTCTACGTCAACGGCGACTCGCACCTGCTCGAGCTGCTCGCGGACCTCGGTCCGGACGTCATCGGCATCGACTGGCGGGTGGACCCCACGGACGCGCGGGCCCGTATCGGCGACCGCACCGCGCTGCAGGGCAACCTGGATCCGTCGGCGCTGTTCGCGCCCGCCGAGACCGTGGTCCGCATGACCGAGGAGACGCTCGATCGATTCGGCGACGCTCCCGGGCACATCTTCAACCTGGGTAGCGGTGTCCTGCCGAAGACCCCGGTCGAGTGCGTGCAGGCCGTCATCGAAACGGTCCAGCGGAGGCGCAACCCGTGACCGCGAAGGTCGTCGTCGCTGGTGCTGGAATCAGCGGCCTCTCGGCGGCCTGGGATCTGCTTCGCGCAGGGGCCGACGTCCACGTCCTGGAGCCCATCGATCGTGCCGGGGGCGTGATCGGGTCGTGGAAAGTCGGTGGCTACCACTTCGAGAACGGCCCGAACGCCATTCAGGGTCGGGCGCCGGCTATCCGGACCCTCTGCCTGGACGTGGGCATGGGCGATCAGATCATCGACGCCGACGAGGAGTTTCGGGAGCGGTATCTGTACTACAAGGGCGGCCTGCGTGCGCTCCCGCGCACGCTCGGTGGCTTCATGAGGTCACGCCTGTTCACGCGACCCCAAAAGCTCCGTGCGTTGCTCGAGCCGTGCGTGCGCAAGAGCGGCTCCGATCACGAAGAGACGGTCGCCGAGTTCTTCGGTCGGCGCGTGGGCCGCGGCGTCACCATGTCATGGGTCGACGTCGTCGTCTCCGGCGTGTTCGCGGGGAACCCGAATCGGCTCGGCATCCGGTCCGCATTCCCCGAGCTGGCGCAGATGGAGCGCGAGCACGGGAGCATCCTGAAGGCGATGCGAAGCCGTGCTACGGACCGGCTTCGCGACGACGGTTCGACCGGCACCTCCCCGCTCTGGTCGCTCCAAGGCGGCATGTCGAGCTTGACCGACCGTCTGGCGGAGCAGCTCGGTGACCGTATTCACTACGGACGCAAGCTGGCGAAGGTCAGCCGCAGCGCGAATGGCGGCCTGCGCCTGGTCGCGGAGGGACCCGACGGCACGGAGGAGATCGATGCGCACCGACTCATCCTCGCGGTGGGCGCGCCGACGGCTGGCATCCTCGTCGGTCCACTGGCGCCCGATGTCGCGGACCTGTTGTTCGAGGTCGAGTACTCACCCCTCGTCGTGGCGCAGGCCGGGTTCGACAAGGGCGCCGTACCCGGCCTCCCGGCGGGCTTTGGCTACCTCATCCCGCGGTGCATGCGCATGCGCACGCTCGGGTGGACGTTCGCGTCACAGCTGTTCCCGCAGCGCGCGCCGGAAGGCAAGGTCTCGCTGTCGGGGTTCGTTGGCGGCAACCTCGACCCGCACGCTATCGAGCTCGCGGAGGAGCTGATCGAGCACCTTCTCATGGGCGAGCTCGCGCTCGCGCTCGGCCAGCGCAAGCTCCCTCACCCGGAGGTGTTCCGGGTCGTGCGCTGGCCCGATCGGCTGCCCCAGTACAACGTCGGACACCTGCGGCGCATGGACGCGGTCCGTCGGCTCCTCGAGATGGAGGTTCCCGAGGTGGTCCTCGCGGGCAACTGGATCAACGGCATCTCAGTCGACGCCTGTGTTAGCCGCGGTCGCGAAGCTGCACAGGAGGTGCTCGACGCCCTGCCCGGGTCGTCGCCGGAGTCCGTTGCGTGATCGAGATCGAGGTACACGCGCTCGCGACCTTGCTCCCGGTGCTGTACCTGATCGCGACGTTCCTCTACGGCATGGAGCTCGGCGGTCCGAAGGCGCCGAAGTTCCGCGCGGGGCGTCATGTCGTCAACGGCATCCTGCTGGTGGTCCACCTCGGGTGGTTGCTGCTGCTCTGGCAATCGCTCGGGCACTTCCCCGTCGCTGATCCGTGGACGGCGGTGTCGTTCATGGCGCTGTCGGTGATGCTGGTGTATCTGCCCATCGAGTTGATGACAGGAGCGCCCACGACGGGCGTGTTCGTGGTCGGGTTTGCGTTCACCCTCCAGCTGATCGGGTCCTGCCTCCTTCCACTGGATCTCTCGCCGAGTGGCTTTGCGCGGAGTCCGTTCTTCGCGGTGCACGTCGCGACGGCACTGCTCGCGACGGCGGCGCTGCTGCTGTCGGGGTTCTTCGGCGCGCTGTACCTCGTGCTGTTGCGACAGATCCGCGCGGGGCGCTTCGGGGTGCTGTTCCGACGCTTGCCGGACCTCGAGAGCCTGTCCCGGCTGAACCGCGGCGTTGCCACGCTCGGGTTCGTGCTGCTCACCGTAGGTGTGAACATCGGCATCTGGTGGGCGCATAGCGGCGCCGTCGAGAGGCTCGACTACACCGATCCCAAGGTCCTTCCCGTTCTCGTCCTCTGGCTGCTGTTCGGTGTGATCGGCGCTTCCCCGTGGATCCGCGGGCTCACGGGCCGCCGGGCCGCCGTGGTCGCGGTTCTGGGGGCGTCATTGCTCATCGTCACGTTGATCGTGACGTTCCTTCCGCTGGGCTCGATCCACGAGTTCTGACCAATGCCGCTCGCCCGCAGGCTCGTGCTTCTCGGCACCTCGTACCGGACATCTCCGGTCGAAGCGCGGGAGCGGTGCGCGGTCGCGCCGGAAGACTCCGCGGCAGCGCTTCGTGAGCTCGTCGCCGCTGAGGGACACGACGAGGTGTTCCTCATCAGTACCTGCAATCGCACCGAGATCCTGATCAGTGGCCCCGGAGCGGAGGCCGCGTCCGAGACCGTGCGACAACGCTGGTTCCTCGGTCTCGGTGTGCAGGAATGCTACGCGTACCACGGCACCGACGCCGTGTTCCACCTGTTCCGAGTGGCCGCCGGGTTGGATTCGCAGGTGCTGGGCGAGAGCGAGATCCTCGGGCAGATCAAGGACGCGCTCGGCCGGGCCCAGGACGCGGCCGCCGTGAAGAGTCACCTACAGCCACTGGTCGAGCAGGCGCTCGCCGTCGGAAAACGGGTGCGCACCGAGACGAAGGTCGGAGAGGGGACGTTGTCCGTCGCGCGTGCGGCCGTCGAGCTCGCTGCGAAGGTCCTCGGCCGGCTCGACCGCGTGGACGCGCTCGTCGTGGGCGCCGGAGAGACGGGGCAACTCGTCGCGAAACACCTGCGCGACGTAGGGGCGCGGCGCATCGTGTTCTGCAATCGCACGCTGGAACGGGCGGAGGCGGCCGCGCGCGAGCACGGTGGCGAGGCGCTGCCGCTCGACCAGCTGTCCAAGGTGATCTCCGAGGTCGACCTCACCGTGGTGTCCGTCGATGCTCCGGAGCCCGTCGTTCGCCTCGAGCACGTCGATGCCGCCCGGATCCGCCGCCGCGACCGGCCGCCGATCGTGATCGACCTCAGTGTTCCGCGGGGGGTCGACCCTGCACTTGCGGCGCACGCAGGCATGCTCGTTCACGGATTGGACGACCTCGACGCGGTCGTCTCGCGCCATCACGAGGAGCGTCGGAGCGAGGTAGCGCTCGCCGAGAACATCCTCGTCGAGGAGGTCCACAAGTTCCTCGCCTTGCAGGCGTACGCGACGTTGAAGCCCGTTGTCGCCGGAATGCGCGCGCGCTTCGAAGAAGCCCGCGACGCCGTGCTCGGGGAGATCGACGACCGCGAGCTGGTCGCGGCGCTCGCTGACAAGCTCACGAAGCGCCTGCTGAACGAGGCTCTCACCCAGATCAAGCTCGGAACGCGGGAGGCGTTTTCCCAGGAGCGGCTCGGCGAGACGTACCGGCAGTACCGGGAGAGATCATGAGCACGCTCGAGCTGGCGACGCGAGGTTCTCCGCTGGCGTTGTGGCAGGCGCACCGCGTCGCGGAACGGTTGAGGGCGGTGCATGCGGACCTCGAGGTGGAGATCGTCGAAGTGCGAACGGAAGGCGATCGTGTCCAGGATCGTCCGCTCGAGCAGCTCTCGCAGACGGGTGTATTCACGAAGGAGGTGGACGCGCGCGTCATTGCCGGGGATGCTCACGTAGCTGTTCACAGCTTGAAGGACCAGGTTACGACGTTGCCGGACGGGATCGTGCTCGGCATGGTGCTCGGGCGGGGTCCGGTGGAGGACGTTCTCATCGGGCGAACCGCGGCGACGCTTGCGACGTTGCCCGCTGGCGGCAGGGTCGCCACGGGCAGCCTGCGTCGGCGCGCGCAGATCCTCCGCGCGTACCCCCGGCTCGAATGTGTCCCCATTCGCGGAAACGTCGAGGGGCGGTTGAAGAAGCTCGATGCCGGAGCCGCCGACGCGATCGTGCTCGCGCGTGCCGGGATCGTGCGACTCGGGCTCGCGAATCGCATCACGGAGATCATCGCACCGGACGTCGTGCTCCCCGCGGTCTCGCAGGGGATCGTCGGGGTGACCTGCCGGGCTGACGACCTGGATACGGCCGCTCGCTTGCACGCGGCGGAAGACGGACCGGCCCGGGCGGCGGCGGACGCCGAACGTGCGTGGCTCTGCCGACTCGGTGGCGGGTGCAACGTTCCGGCAGCGGCGCACGCGACGGTGTCGGGTGATCGCATCCACGTTCGTGCGCGGGTTCTGGCGGTGGACGGTGGGAAGCTGATCGAGGACGAGATCGAGGGTGCGGTGGTTGATGCTGCGGCGCTCGGCGACGCGCTGGCCCGTACCCAGATCGATCAGGGCGCGGCCGAACTCGTGCGAGAGTGTCGGGCGTGAGTCGTCGCCGTGTGCTCGTCTTGCGCGCGATCGAGGACGCGGACGGTCTGTGTGACGCGCTGGCGGCGCGAGGTGCGGAGGCGGTGCGACTTCCGTTGCTTGCATACGCTCCCGGCCCGGATATCGGCGGTGTCGCGTCCGCGGTCGCCGCGCTCGACAACGACGGGTGGGTCGTGCTGACGAGCCCGCGTGCCGTGGCCGCGTTGGCAGCGACCTCGGCGGCCGCGGGGCGCGTCGCCGTCGTCGGTCCGAGAACCGCGGCCACGGCTCGAGCTCGCGGCCTTCAGGTCGACCTCGAGGGAACGGGTGCCGGGGCAGGAGCCCTCCTGCCGCGCCTGCTCCTCGAGCGTCCGTCGGCGGTGGTACGCCTGGTCGGCGACCGCGCCCTTTCGGGACTCGACGACGGGCTGGCAGGATCATCGGTGCCGGTCACTCGCCTCGTCGTCTATGAGACGGCATTGCAGGTCCCGTCCGCGACGGAGGTTGCCCGCGCTCTGGACGACACGTCGGCCGCATGCTTCACGAGTCCCAGTTCATTGGAGGCGCTGCTTGCGGTCACGCCGGATTCGTGGCGCCGCGACGTGCTGCCGATCATGCGTGCGGCGGCTCTGGGTCGGACGACGGCCGAAGCGCTCGAAGCTGCTGGTGTGCAGGACGTTCGGGTCGCCGCGGAACCGAATGACGCGAGCCTCGCGGTGGCCGCGGTCGCCGACTGACCCGTATGGCTCGCCTGGCATCGACGCTGACGAACCGAGACCTCGTTCCGGTATCATGGACTTCTGTTTGTCAGGTTTCGCTTGGTCCGTCCCGACCCCCAAGGAGCGATCGCGTGATCCGCACTCTCAGCCTCGTCCTCGTAGTGGCGGCCTGCGCGCTTGGCCAGGGAACCAGCCAGTCCCTACCCGCGGGGTTTCTCACCGCCGATTCCAACAGCGCCACTGCCTTCCCTCAGAACCAACCCGCCGACCACACGTGGCAGTGGCACTACGACTCTGGGCAATTCCAGGCCCAGGGACCGATCCAGATCACCGAGATCTACACTCGGGCGAGCGT
>NZBC01000253.1 GCA_002687715.1 Planctomycetota bacterium
CTCGTCGTCCTCGCCGAGGGTGATGAGGTTGACCCCCTGGGCCCAGCTCTGCTCCGTGGACTCCGAGGGGTCACGAACGGCCTTGATGGTGGCCGAGAGGTACTTGCGGCGGTCCTCCTCCTTCTTCTTGCCGCCGTTCTTCTTCTTCTCCTCGTAGCTCTTGCGGGCGGCTTTGTAGAGGCGATCCCGTTCCTTGTTCTCGTCCTCTTTCTTTTTCTCGGAGTCCTCTCCGTCGCCTCCGCGCCGTCCCCGGGTTCCGCCGCGGCGCGTTCGCTCCCGGGCGTCATCGCCAGCTTCGCTCTTCTTCTTGTCTTTCTTCGTGAGCGCGCCCGTCGAGCGGATGAACTCGAAGTCCAGCTTGTCGGCCGAGAAGGTCATCTTGTCGCCGGTCTTGTCGAGCTTGAGGCCTGAGATCTTCAGGTCGTCCGCGTCGCGGGCCTTCTCGGTGGCTTCCGTCAGCAGCGCCGCGAGGAGGTCGCAGTCGAACAGCGGGACCTTGGTCTTGGTCTGGGGATCGACCAACCAGTACCGCGTGCCTTCACTCGTCTTGTAGCTGTACCAGAACTTCTCGGTCTTGCCGATCCACTTGGGCGAGACGGCCGAGCCGTAGACGTATTGCTTCAAGAAGTCCGAATTGAACTTCTTGGCCTGTTCGTAGTTCGCCTGGCTCGTGGGCGTTTGGCCCAGCGAGGTGGCGGCGGCGATGGCGACGAGAAGGGCGGTGGAGGAGAGGCGTTTGGACAAAGTGAAGAGGGGCACGAGACGCTCCTTGGCGGATTCGAGGGCGAGGTGACGCGAGTCATCCAGAGTACAGCGGCCAGGCGAGTCCGGACATCCCGAAAGAAAGCCAACCTGACGGGGATTATTCGCCCGGTCATCCGATATGGCGGGCGAAGCTCGGTTCGGGGTCGACCGTTCACTACCACGCCATCTGGCGCGAGCGGCTATATTCCCCGCCGTGAGTACGCCGACGGGGGATCCTGACGCCGCCGTGAGCGAGCGAAGCCTGGCGACCCGGTTCGTGTTCTTGGGGCTGGGCGTCCTTTTCGTCGCCGTGGGCACGGTCGGCATATTTCTGCCGGTGCTTCCGACGACCCCGTTCATCCTGCTCGCGGCGGCGTGCTTCGCGCGCGGCTCGCGACGCGCCCACGCCTGGCTGCTGCGCACGCGCGTCTTTGGCCCGATGATCGAGCGGTGGCAGCGAGAGCGCACGATCTCGGTTCGTGCGAAGCTCACGGCCGTTTCGCTGCAGACCTTCACCATCGGCGCCGCCGTCATCTGGGCCGCGGAATACCCGGCGGCCTGGGTGCCGCTGGTCGTGATCGGAGTGGGGGTATCGGTCTACGTACTCCGGATCCCGACGACTCGCGATACCTGATTCGTCGTCGCCCTCCACTCGCCTACTTGCCGATCAACCCCAGCTCCGAGACGGACGCCCACGGACCGCCGTTGACTTCCGAGTGGATGCGCAGGCGCACGTAGCGGCCGCGCACTGCGGAAAACGTCTTCTCTTGCGGTGTCTTCACCTTGGCGAAGGTCGTGCTGAGGACGGGGTCGCCGAACGTATCGCCGCTCGTCGAAACGGTGAGATCGCAGCGGGCGACTGCACCGTTCCAACCTCGGTCCTGGCGGGCGAGATAACGCACGCCGCGGATGTCGTGCTCCTGACCGAGGTCGATGACGAGCTCGTGGGGATGCTTGACCGCGTCGCCGCCGAAGCGGGTGTGCCAGTGGGTCGTCGGCTTGCCATCGAAGGCGTTCTTCGCGAGCTTGCCGTTGCCTTCATTCTGACTGCTGACGCGGAGGACCTTCCAGACCTTGCGGGGGAGGAGGTCCTTGGTCGGCAGGCGGTTGACCGCGGTTCTGCGGCTGCCGCGTCCGGCGCGGCGCGCAGTGCCCCACTTGGCCCGTCGGTCCTTCTCGTGAAGGGTGCGGTCACCGAACGATCCTTCGACCGCGGGAGTGTGGCTCTCTTTCGCCAGAGCGCTGAGCTGCGCGACGATCTTCGGATGGTCGGCCGAGACGTCGGATGATTCAGAGCCGTCGGTGCGGAGGTCGTACAGTTCCCAGCTTCCCTTGCGCCGCGCGCGAACGGCCTTCCAGCTGTCGCGTCGGACGGCGGTGCGCCCGCCGAGCTCCCAGTAGAAGTGGCTGTGCTGCTTCTGCGCACGTCCTGCGGCCTTCTCGCCGACCAGCTCGGGCACGATCGACAATCCGTCAACGTCGGAAGGCGCCTTCGCACCGCTCAGTTCTGCGAGCGTCGGCAGTACGTCGGGGAACCACCACTTCAGGTCGGAGACGCGTCCGCCCTCGATCTTGCCCGGCCAACGGGCGATCATCGGGATGCGGAGGCCGCCTTCGTAGAGCGTGCCCTTCTTGCCGCGGAACCCCTTGCCGGTCCGCGGGTCCACGTTGGGTGCGTGGAAACCGCGGGGATGGTCGCTACTGCGGAAGTAGTCGTTGCCGCCGTTGTCGCCACAGAAGACGACGAGCGTGGTCTCGTCGAGCGAGAGCTCGCGCAGCAGCGCGAACACGCGGCCCACGTCGAGGTCCACCATCGTGACCATCGCGGCGTAGCGCTTCGCCTCCTCCGGCCACGGCTTGTCTTTGTAGACCGCCCACCCGGGATGGTCGTCGGGGATGTCGAACATGCCGTGGGGCGGGGTGATCGGCAGATAGCAGAAGAACGGCTGATCCTTGTTCTTCCTGATGAACGAGAGCGCCTCGTCCATGATCGCGGCGTGGGCGTACGTCTTACCCGAACGTCCGCCGCGGTTGCCTTCGAGGGGCATCTCCTCGCTGTTGCGGACAAGATACGGCGGGAAGTAGCTGTGGGCGTGGACCTGATCGTAGTACCCGTAGAACACGTCGAAGCCGTGCTTCTCCGGAACTCCGGTCGATCCGCGACCGCCGCACCCCCACTTGCCGAACCCACCTGTCGCATATCCGGCACGCCTGAGCAGCGACGCGACGGTCTCTTCCTCGGCGCGGAGTGGCGTGCCGCCTCCGTTGGTCCGCACGGAAGTGTGTCCGGTGTGCTTTCCCGTCATCAGCGTGCAGCGTGTCGGCGCGCACAGCGACGAGCCGGCGAAGCAATGGGTGAACCGCACGCCCTCGCGTGCCATGCGGTCGATGACGGGCGTCCGGATGTGACGATGCCCCATGTGGGACAGCTCGAAGTACCCGAGCTCGTCCGCCATGATGTAGACGATGTTGGGCTTCGCAGTCTGGGCCGACGCGACGCTCGAGAGGAGGAGGGCGTGGCTTGCGAGAAGGATGAGGATGCGGTTCACGAGGTGGCTCCGGGTTGGACGTCGCATCCAGCAAACCGGGTTGACCTGGCCGCGGCAAGTCAGACCGAGAACCAGAAACCGCGGAGATGGGGTTAGGATTGTGGACATGAGCGACGAAAGCCTGGATCCGGAGGAGTTGGTCGACCTCATCTCGGTTTCGAACCCGATGATCGCGCAGATGATCGCTGCTCGCCTGAACGCGGAGGGCATTCTCGCCACCGTACCGGGCTCGGACCTGAAGGACGAGTTCGCGGCGTTCGGCCAGCTCATCGGGTTGGTGGGCGGCACCGTGCGGGTCCCGCTCGGGCGCCTGGACGACGCGAAACGGGTCCTGGAGCAGGCGAAGGCGGCGGGAGAGGATCTCGAAGAGGCGTTGGACGCGTCTCCGCCGGAATCCGACGATTAGGAGGCTGCTTCACACGCTCTGGATACGGGGCTCGGGGGCTAGAGTCGTTCGGTGCCGACCCGCATCGACGATTCGAGCTCTTCCATGCGTTCCACCATCCGGAACTGCACGCGCGCACGGTCGAGGTTGTGCCCGTCGCGAGCGACCTTGAAGTAGGTGTCGCCGGCGAGGTGGTCGGCGAGGAACCGGAGCCCCAAGGTGAAGGTGACCAGACGCGCCGCGAATGGCATCAGCTCGCGCTCGACGGCGGTCAGCGTGCCGTCCGAGCCTTCGAGGTATCCGTCGACGAGCGCACGGTAGAGGTCGAGGTTCACTCCTGCGCGACCGAGGTCGGGCTCGTCTTCGGCACAGGAAGCCGCCGTGAACCGGACGAGGTCGCCGAAGTCGTAGAGCGTCCACCCGGCCATGCATGTGTCCAGGTCGACCACGCTGACGGCGCGTCCCGTGTCGCGGTCGAAGAGGACGTTGTTCAGCTTGGTGTCGCCGTGCACGATGCGACGCGGAAAAGACCCCTTGCGGAGGTGGTCGTCGATGACGTCGACCATCTCCAGACGTTCGCGCACGAAGCGGATCTCGGGCTCGACCTCCGAGACGCGGTCGGCTTTGTCCTGGGCGATCGCTTCTTGGAGCTGGCGCAGACGGAACGGCGAGGAGAAGAAGTTGGGGATCGTCTCGTGAAGCGCCTCGACGTCCAGATCACGCAGGTGGTACTGGAAACGCCCGAACGCGCGCGCGGCCTGATAGGCCTCGTCGGTACCCTCGCAGGCGTCATGGGCGATCGTGTTCTCGATGTACTCGTAGGTCCGCCAGGCGCCGCTCTCGTTGGCTGACCAGGTATCCCCGTCCACGGTCGGGATCAGCCGCAGGACGCGGAAGTCGGGTTCGTCCGAGTTCGCGAGCTTGCGCTCGAGGTGGGCCACCACGTGCTCGATGTTGTGCATCAGGCCCGCGATGTCCTGGAACACGTGCCGGTTCAGGCGTTGGTGCAGGTAGCGGCGTATCGCGCCGTCCGTCTCCCACGCCGAGATGTACGTGTCGTGGATATGCCCGCGGTGGAACGGCGTCAGTGAACGGAGATCACCTTCGATGGCGAAGTACTTGACGGCATCCTGTGCCGACTCGGGACTGCAAACGCTCATGGATGAGAAGGGGCAAGAACCAGGGAGGAGGGTGTGTTGGCGCAAGAATGGTATCACGCGGGTTGCGGTGGGACCGGAGTCAGCGCAGAGGGTCGCCAGAATTCACGTGAAAATGAAGGTGTTTCGAGTCCTGGTAGCGACCCAGATTCGTCAGAACCCGGCAGGCCCCTTCCCGGGCCTCTACTTCCGCGGCGATGTCTCGGACGACCTCGAGCAGTTCGGGGAGGAGCGCCACACCCTCGTCTCCGAGATCGGTCAGCGAGGGGACGTGTACCTTCGGGATCACCACGACGTGCACGGGCCAGGACGGGCGGGTGTGGTGATACGCGAGGACGTTCTCCGTCTCCCGGACCGTGTTCACCGCGGTACGTCCGCTGAGCACCTCGTCGCAGTAGAAGTCGTCACTCATCGTCCGCTGGCGCCCTTCGGATACCGGTCCTTGGGCAGGCGGTTCTTGCTCCCGTCACCCAATCGCAGGAACGAGTCATACGACGTCGCCTCCAACCGGAGAAGCTCGAGAAGTCCCTTTCCGGTCGGGATGACGGTGAACGTGACGTCGCCCATCTCGTCTTCGCTGGACCAGCCCCACTTCACGGGGATGGGCGGTTGGTGGACGTTCGCGAGATTGGCGGACGAGTTGTCGTACGACATGCGCACGTCGATGCGCGTTCCCTTCGGGAGCTTCACCGGATCGGCGTAGACGTAGTAGTCCTGCCAGCGGAAGTCCCACTTCGGAATGTCGATGAGCGGGACCACCGCGCCGTCGGGGAGGGTCGCATCGACCTTGAACGACTTGCCGAGGAAGTGCATGTGCGGCAAGCAGTCCACCAAGGTCACGTCGGACGGCAACTCCATCCAGGCGTGGCGGCGGTAGTCGTTCTCGCCCGCTGGGATCCGGATGTCGTAGGTGCCGATGAACAGGGCGCCAATCTGCCGGACGGGCCTCTTGGCGAAGTACAGCGCGAACCGACTCTGGTCCGACGTCGCCTTGCCGTTCTGGTGATAGTGAATCTCGAGGACGATGTCGCCGCCCTTCTTGATCTCCTGGCCGAAGCTCGCGGGCAGGCTCCGCGCGCCCATTCCGGGCGTCCAGACGGCGATGGGGTAGGTGGTCTCGAATCCGGGGCCGGCGCTGTCGAAGTACGCGGTGTAGCCCGGGCCCGGGTCCTTCGCGTCGGCCGCGCGCGCCTTGCCCGTCGTGTCGAGCCACAGGACCGCGTGGTGGACGACCGCGGGTGCTCCGGGCTGGAACTGATGGCCGACGAGCATCTGGTCCTCGCCGAGTCTGGTCGGGAGCACGAAGCAGCGGTAGATGTCGACACCATCCGCCGGGACCTCGTAGGGGGCTGGCATCTCCAGGACGAGGTCTGGTTCACCGAGCTCCCACCCGACCGCTTTCAAGACGGGCTTCGGTGTGGTGTCCTCGTTGCGGCCGACCTTCGCGCCGCTCGAGGCCCATTGCTGCAGAACGGCGAGCTGGCGATCATCGAGCCGGCGCTCGTTGAGGAACGATCCGTGCCCCGGCTTCGCGCGCCAGGGCGGCATGAGGCCCTGGCCGCACACTTGGGCGATCATCTTCGCGTGGCGCTTCACCTGGGCGTAGGTCTCGAGCGGAAACGGGCCGACCGCGCCCGGTCGGTGACACTCGACGCAATTGGCGTTGATGATGGGGGCGACGTGACGGTGATAGGTGACGTCTTTCGGAGCGTCGCCGCCGTCCGACCACGCCTCGAAGATGCACCCCACGGTCTCCGTACGTGGCTTGGCCACGGGCTTGCCCCCGGCAACGGCGGCGAGAGCGTCGCCGAGCTCGTTCGTCGTCGCTCTGCGTCGCGGCGTCCCCAGCGCCGCGAAGAGGTTGCTGATGCGACCGCGATAGACGAGCCGGTCGTTCCTCGCCACGACAAACGCCTCGGGAACGTGCTCGGGCTTCAGCCGTCGGGCGAGCGTTCCCGACGCATCGAAGAGTACCGGGAACGTGACCGCGTACTCGTGCGCGTGCTGTCGGGCCTGCTGGCGGTCGATCGCCGGATCGGAGATCACACCGAAGAACTCCACCCCCAGCGACCTCGCCTCGATCGCGAGCGTATTGAGCCGGGGGACGTACCGATTCGAGATCGGGCAATCGGTGCTCATGAACACCACCGCGAACGGACGCGCCCCGTCGTCGCGACCGAGCACGTGGATCGCGCCGGAGACGTCGGTGAGACGCAGGCCGGCCACGCCGACGGGAGGCGGCTCGACGGGCTGCGACGCTGACAGGACCGCGAGAGCGAGGAGCCCGGCGCTGGTCATCCGGGGGTTTCTCCGATCGAGGGACGGGTGACGCTTCATGATAAGCGGCGACGCTGGCGACAATCGGATCAACCGCGTCCGTGCCGCGAAGTTGCGGCGCCGGCGCCGGTCAACGCTTCTTGAAGCGCTCGAGCTCCTTCTGATCGATGGTCAATCTGAAGAACCGTGAGTCGTCCTTAGGCGTCGGTGCGAGCGCCGAAGCCCCTGCTGTACCGCCGTCGTTGCAACGCATCGACCTGACCAAAGCGTTTGCGGCCCGTATGCCAGGGCCAGGCCTCACGGAGCGCGACGTCCTTGGGGAGCAGCGCCACGGTACCGCGGCGAAGCATCGGCGACCCATCGGGGTTGAGGAGGTGGACGATGACCGTGCCGAGCGGGGGGAGCGCGAGCGTCGCGGGCGGTCCATCGAGCGACTCCCGTCCACACCGGACCGACGGCGCCGGCAACGCTCGGCAGTCCGTCGTTGTCACCACGAGGCCGTCGTTTGTGACGAAGGCATCGCGCGGGACCGGAAACCGGGCGATGCCGTCGGTGCCGGTGCGCTCGCGCCGGAACGTGTTTGGCATCCTCATCGACAGCACGATTCCGGGGACCGGTCGATCTGCGTGATCGACAACCCGAACCCGGATCAGCGCGGGGGAGGTGGCGGGAGTGGGAGTCGGGGAGTCTGCCGGATCAGCGGTGAACGGTCGGGGGTCGACGCCCTCGACTTCGCCCGGTGCTGCGCGGTCGTGGTCAGAATTGATGGCTTCTGCGGCACTCGCGGTTTCGCCCGTGTCCGACGGAGGCTCCTCGACAACTGACTGCAGCAGCCACCACGCCAAGACCGCGATCGACGCGACCGCGACGCACGCCATCCACGCCGTACCACGCATACACCCATTCTAACCAGTGAGCCGGAAGCGCGGACTCCGTTGGGAGCGCGGACTCCGTTGGGAGCGCGGACCTCCAGAGCGTGTGAAGCAATCTGCTCTGGATGGGAGCGCGGACCTCCAGGTCCGCTCAGGATCCGGATCCGGCTTCGCCGTCGGAGCGGACCTGGAGGTCCGCGTTCCCGGGGGGTCAGCGCTTCTTTCTCGCGCCGGCCTTTGGAAGCTCCGTGACCACGGCCTTCGGAGCGAGCAGCCGGAAGCTCTCGTCGATCCACCGTTCCATGAGGCCCCGGGGCGGCGACTTGTCGCTCGAGTACGTCACCTTCACCCAGCCGATCCCACCGACCTCGTACTGATCGGGGTCTTTCTTGCCGAGCTTCTTCGCTTCCGTCAACGAGTCCTTCAGCTTCAGCCGTATCTCGTAGGTCTCGTCCCGGTCACCCAGGTAGAGGAACGCCTTCTTGCGGACCTTGAACGCCATGTTGTTGCAGGATGGCGCTTCGTCGGTCTCCGGGTAGCTGAGCGCGAGTTTGCGCAGTCCTTGGTAGCCCTTGCTCGGTTTCTTTGCCATGACCAGTCGAGATTACCCTGGTTTCGACGCCCGCCGTAGGATGAACCCGATGTCGCATCTCACGCATCTCGGTTCGGTTGCCACCGGGGAGGCTTTCGTCGACGGCCTCTTCGACCTCTTTCGCACGGTCGGCCAGGATCACTACGACGAGGCCGTGTCGCAGGTCGACCACGCGTTGCAGACCGCGGCGCTGGCCGAGCGGGATCGTTGCCCGGATGCGCTGGTGGCCGCTTGCCTGCTCCACGACGTGGGGCACCTGGTCTCGGGGCCGGACGACGCCGATGCCGCGTACCGCGACCGCGACCTCCGTCACGAGCGCGTCGGAGCGGCGTTGCTCGCGCGCTGGTTCGACCGCGAGGTGACGGAGCCCGTGCGCCTGCACGTGTCCGCGAAGCGATACCTCATCACCGTCGATCCCGGCTATCGCGCGGGCCTGTCGCCCTCGTCGATCCGGAGCCTCGAGCTGCAGGGTGGCTCCCTCTCCGACCCGGATCGAGCGACGCTGGAGGCGGAGCCTCACCTCGAAGCCGGGCTACGCCTGCGCCGTTTCGACGACGGGGGCAAGGTGGTTGGGATGGAGGTCCGGCCGCTCGATGAGTACCGCCCCCTCGTGCTCGGGTTGGTCCGCGCGGTACCCTCTCGGTAACCATGAGCCCGCTGCGTCCCGTCCTCGCCCTCGCTGCTCTCGTCCTGACCGTCGCGCCGGGTCTCAGTCCCGCGCAGCACGGCCCGCCCGCGGTCGGCCGGGAGATTCCCCACCACCGGGCGACCAGACAAGCGGACCTGAGAGCCGGACGCTTCCCGATCAAGACCGCGAGCAAGGACGCGCAAGGGTTCTTCGACCAGGGCGTCGCGCAGCTTCACGCCGGTGACCCCTACGAGGCGTGGCGCTCCTTCCGCCAGGTCGCGTTGCTCGATCCCGAGTGCCCCATGGCGCTGTGGGGCCAGGCACTGGCGAGCGAGGCGGACCTCGGTCAGGCGGTCCTCTTCGCGCGGGAAGCGTTCAAGCTTCGCGAGAAGGCGGGCCCGCGCGGCCAGCAGTACATCAAGGCCTACGCCCGGTTCTTCGGCGCCCTCTCCGAACCGAAGACGGAGGTGATCGACGCCGAGACGGGACGGCGGCGCGCCGTCGCCGAGCCGCGGACCGTAGCGCACTACGAGCGGCTCGAGCGAGACCTCGACGCCATCGCGACCGACTCCAAGGACGTCGAGGCGTTCGCGTTCAGGCTGCGGGCCCGTGCCGCAGGTGCCCACGGCGCGATGACCACCGAGGCGCACGAGAGCATGCGGGCGCGAATGCACGATGACTTCGCCCTGCTGCGCCGCATCCTCTCCATGGCGGCGGATCATCCCGCGCAGCGCTATGGCGTGATCGTCTCCGGGAGCTACCCCCGCGGGCGCCAGCTTGCTCGCGATGCGTGGCCCTGTGGTCCGAACGTCCCCGGCGTCGGTCGCATGTGGCAGGCGGATGCACGGTTCCAGGTCCGGCTCGGTCGTTTCCGTGATTCCGTGTGGGCGCGTGAGGCCGCACTGAGGGCTGACCATCGCCAGCTCGCCAGGGTGGGAGTCCATCCGTACGAGTTGGATGAGCTCGAGTACAACCTCGAGCAGCTCGTCCGAGAGTTGCGCGACCTCGGCCGTCTTCGCGAGGCGCGGTCGTTCGCGACGTACCTCAACGAGCTTCCGCGTCACCCGCGCACGCTCGGGGACGATCCGGCGCGTCGACCCAGGTTGCTACTGGACACGCTCGCGCTGGCCGAGGAGTGGAACGAGATCGTCTCGCTCGCCTCGGGATCGCTGCTCATGGGAGGTGATCGGGCGATTCGCGCGGAGCGTGCGTTCGCAGCGGGACGGGCGTGCGTGATGACCGGCCGCCTCGACGCCGCGCGCAAGCAGTTCGCGGTGCTGACGGAGCTGACGCCGGCCATCCCGTCCGCGCCTGGGCCCCGGATAGGTCACCTGCGCGACCTGATCGCGCACGCCGAAGGCGACGGCGCGGCCCTCGCGCGGCTCGCCCGCGCCGGGTACTCGCGGGAGCACCTGGCCGCGCTGTGCGTGGAGTCCAAGGACCACACGACGGCGCAGTCACTGGTCGTCACGACGATGGCGACGACGGGTCCATGGCTCGCCGCACGGGCCTGGATCGAGTGGTCTCTTGGGCGCGGGAAGCCGGCCGAGGCCACGTTCCTCCGCCTGCGGGCGGTGTCGACGGGGCTCGACCTCGATGCGCCGCTCTTTCGCCGGCTCGCGCCCATCGCCCGGGCGCTGAAGCTACCCGAGGATTGGCGGAAGACGTTGCGCTCGGGGCCTCCGAAGATCAATCTCGATGCGCTCGGGCCTGCGCGCTGGTCACCGAAGCCGTCGCCGCCGTTGCGCCTGCCTCGAGGTACGGGTGCCCAGGTGGATCTGAAGGACCTGCGCGGTCAGCCGGTGCTCGTCGTGTTCTTCCTGGGGTTCGGATGCGTCCACTGTGTCGAGCAGCTCCAGGACATCCAGCAGCATCGCCGCGCCTTCCGCGACGCGGGCATCAAGATCCTCGCCGTCGGCATCGACACCGTGGCCGAGGTCAAGGCGGCGCGTCAGGCAGCGGAGGAGGCCGACTCACCTCCAATGCCGTTCCCCATCCTTTGTGATCCCGGGCGCGCGGCATTCAAGGAGTGGGGAGCGTTCAGTGACTTCACGCAGGAGCCACTGCACGGGACCTACCTCATCGACCGGAAGGGGCGGCTCCGTTGGCAGGACGTCAGCATCGAGCCGTTCATGGCGACGAAGTTCCTCCTCGCGGAGTTCCAGCGCCTGCTCGCGACCGGGAAGAAATAAGCGTGCAGCGGCACGTCGAGGGGCTCCGTGACAGACGGCTGCAGTCCGGTCGTTGTAGGTGAGGACCCTGCCACCTGAGCTCGATAATGACCATCACTCGAATCCCAACCACCGTCGTTCTCTCACTGTTCATCGCGCTCCCGCTCCTCGCCCAGGACCGTCCGCCCAGCAAGCGGCGCGCGGCGCTTCTCAAGCGGTTCGACGCGAACCAGAACGGCCGTCTGGAATCCGCCGAACGCAAGAAGGCAATGGCCTGGTTGAAAGACAACCGCGACAAGCTGCCTCCCGCAGAGCGGCGTCCGCGCGGGTTTGGCGGCGGGCGCGGGTTCGGCGGCGGCGGCCCGGCGAGCGCGGTCCAGCTCATGCCGGACCAGGTCAAGCCCGAGGACGGCGCTGCGTCCCTTCCCGATCGCGCGGAGTTCAAGAGGCTGTCCTAGCAGGGGCCGGACGTCCTCATCGACACGCACCTCCGCAACCTCGAATACGTCAAGTTCTCGGTCGTCGGTGCCGGGAAGCCGGATGCGAAGATCTACTTCATCAACACGGTGACTCACCGTGCGCACATGATGTTCATGCGTCGGGTCGGCATCCCGTTCAACATGCGGGCCATGCGCGGCGGTGAGAGCGGCATGATGATGGGCGTCCTCGTCTTCCGGCCGCTACTGAAGTCACCGAGCGGACAGACTGGGCTGTACACGTTCGAGTTCGAGCCGTTCGATTCGTTCGCGCACGACAAGATCACGATCGCACACGATCTGCTCGTGAAGTTCGCCCCGATCTTGAAGGGAAACCTCGCGTACCACCCGCTGCCGAGGGCGATGGCGCAGTGCGAGAAGGACAAGCCTCTGTATGCGCGATCGGGGCCCCCGGTGTTCCTGCCGGAGCACCTCTACAAGGACATCAGCTACCTGCCCCTACATCAGGCGGAGGGGTTCGGCCGCTTGCGATTGATGGACTTGGAGCAACGGCCCTCGCCGCGAGACGTCGTCATCTACCGGTCGCTGCCCAACGAGATGCCCCGGGTCGCCGGGATCATCACGGGAGTGCGGCAGACGCCCCTGTCCCACGTCAACCTGCGGGCGATCCAGGACGACGTGCCGAACGCGTACATCGAGGGTGTGGCCGGGAACGCGCAGATCACCGCGCTCATCGGCAAGTACGTCAAGTACGCCGTTGCTGCCGATGGCTACGAGATCCGCGAGGCCAGCGTCGCGGAGGTCGACGCGCACTTCGCCCAGATGCGGCCGGCGAAGGTCCAGGTGTTGAAGCGCGACCTCACGGTCAAGCGCATCCGGCCGCTCGAGGCGATCGCGTTCGCCGACGCAAAGAGCGTCGGCGTCAAGGCGGCGAATCTGGCGACCTTGCGAACGATGGGGCTCCCGGATGGCACGGTGCCCGATGGGTACGCCGTTCCGTTCCATTTCTATGACGCCTTCATGCGCCACAACGATCTCTATGCGGTGGCGGCGGCAATGCGCGATGGTCCGCGCTTTGCCGACGACGTCGAAGTCCGGAGTCGGACCCTCGCCGGGCTCCGCGCCAGGATCCGCAAGGGCCAGATGCCCGAGTGGATGACGAAAGCGGTGGAGAAGTTGCAGGCGTCGTGCCCGAACGGGGTTCCGATCCGCTGCCGCTCCAGCACCAACAACGAAGACCTGCCCGGATTCAGCGGCGCGGGGCTCTACGACTCGTTCACGCATCATCCGCGCGAAGGCCACCTTTCGAAGTCGATTCAGCAGGTGTACGCGAGCCTGTGGAACCTGCGGGCATTCGAGGAACGCGAGTTCTACCGGGTCGATCACGCGACGGTCGCCATGGGCGTCCTCGTCCATCCGAACTACGCTGGCGAAAAGGCCAACGGCGTCGCGGTGACGGCGGACATCGTCTACCAGACCGACGGTCGCTACTACGTGAACACCCAGGTCGGCGAAGACCTGGTCACGAATCCCGAGGCGGAGTCGATCCCAGAGGAACTCCTCATCGGCCGCCGCAGCCGGCGCCACGACGCGCTGGTGCGGGCTTCGAACCGCGTCGAGAAGGGCGAGCGTATACTGAGCGACGAGGACGTGGGGGCGCTGCGCAGCGCCCTGTCGCGCATTCGGCGCGAGTTCCAGACCCTCTACTCGCCGCCGCGGGGCAAGCCGTTCGCCATGGAGATCGAATTCAAGATCACGGTCGAGGGCAAGCTCGCGATCAAGCAGGCGCGGCCCTGGGTGTACTGATGCAACTCAAGCGGGTCGTCGTCGTCGGAGCCGGTGCGGTCGGCGGGAGCATCGGCGGCCTGCTCGCGGACACCGACGTTCGGGTGACGTTGGTCGCCCGCGGTGAGCACGGCGCGGCGCTGCGTCGGGACGGGCTCTCGCTGCGGATGCCCGACCGAGCAGTGTGGATCGCGCCTCCCTGTGTGGGTCGTGTCGACGAGGTGTCGTGGCGCTCGGGCGACGTCGCGTTGGTCGCCACCAAGCTCCAGGACGCCGTGCCCGCGCTCGACGCGCTCCTTGATGCGGCCGGACCCGGCCTGCCCGTGGTGTGTGCGTTCAACGGCATTCACGGTGAGCAATGGGCGAAGGAGAGGTTCGACACCGTCCTGTCGATGCTGGTGTGGATGCCGGCGACGCACCTGGACCCGGGGGAGGTGCGTCTGCATTCGAAGAAGTGCCGCGGGGTGCTCGACATCGGTCCTTACGGTGACGACGACGCGGGCTCGCCGGCCTTCGCGCTGGCCGAGAGGTTCTGCGTGCGACTCCGCGAGGCCGGCTTCGACGCGGTGGCCCGCGCGGACATCACGCGCTGGAAGCACGCCAAGTGGATCACGAACCTCGGGGGCGCGGCGCAGGCGCTGGTCACGGACGACTGGAAGTCGGTCGCAGCGGCCGCGCGTTTGGAGGGCGAGGCCGTTCTGGATGCTGCCGGGACTGACCGGGTCCCCACGGACGAACTTCTGGAGCGATGTTCAGCGGTCACCGCCGACGCCGTGGACGGACAGCGGCGGAGCAGGGGATCGACCTGGCAGAGTCACGCGCGGGGGCAGCCCATGGAGAGTCCGTGGCTGGAGGGTGCGATGGCCGACCTCGCGGCGGTGGTTGGGGTCCCCGCCCCGGTCAACGCGACGTTGGCGGCAGCTGCCCAGGGTCCGCGGCGCCTGACGGCAAAGGAGGCTCTCGGCGGCTGACTCCGGCGGGAAGGCAGCAGCCGCGTCGCCAGTCGGGTAGCGTGTCAGGGCCATGACTATCCCGTCAAACCGCCGTGAGTTCCTTCGTACGTCCGCCGCAGCCGGTCTCGGTCTCACCGCCCTCGGCCACGCACCGGGGTTCCTGACCGATCGCCGCAAGAAGCTCCGCGTCTTCGGCATCGGAGTCGTCGGGACCATCGGCGGCAAGGACCTATCGGAGATCTCGAAGCACCCGGACGCGGAGATCGTCGGCCTGTGCGACGTCGACGCAAAGCAGCGCGAGCGCGCGTCGAAGAAGTACCCGGAAGCGTTCGTGTGCCGCGACTACCGCGACGCATTCGCCAACCGGGCCGACGAGTTCGACGCCGTGGTCGTGTCGACGCCGGACCACGCGCACGCGCCGATGATGCTGACCGCGCTGGCGCACGACAAACACGTGTACGGACAGAAGCCGCTCGTCCATCAGCTCGAGGAGCTGGTGATGATGGAGAAGGCGCTCGCGAAGAAGCCGGACCTGGTCACACAGCTCGGCAACCAGCGCATGGTGTTCCCAGGCCGACGCGCCGCCGTGGAGATCCTCCGCCAGGGCCAGCTCGGCAAGGCCATCGCGGCCTACGCATGGACGGGGTCGCCGGGTCCCGGACGCTACTTCAACTTCGCCCGCGAGGTGCACGAGCCCAGCGCGCCGCCCAAGAACCTGGATTGGAACCTCTGGCTCGGGCCGTGCGCCGAGGCTCCGTACCGCAAGGCGCTCGCGCCGGTCGTCTGGCGCTCGTGGTGGGAGTACGGCACCAATGGCCTCGGTGACTGGGGCTGCCATATCCTCGACGTCATCCTCTTCTCCTACGACGAGCTGAAGTCACCGGTCGCCGTACAGACCCACTGCCCGGAGCCGGCGGGTGAGCACATCCACATTCACCCGTGCCAGTCGGTGATCACCTACGCGGTCGATTCGAACCGGTTCGCGAAGTCGTGGTTCCCGATCCACTACAACGATCGCGGCCAGGCGCCGTCCGCCGCCGCGGTCGGCCTCCCCGCGGGCACGAAGCTCCGGAGCAACAGCACCGTCGTCGTGTGCGAGGGCGGCACCTTGGTCCTCACCGCGGGTGGCGGTCTCGACATCTGGCGCGACGGCAAGCGCACCGAGGGGATGAAGATGCCGGGCCTCCCGCAGTTCCCCAAGCTCAACCACTGGCACGCGTGGGTCGACAACTGTCACGGCAAGAAGACGGAGCTGCGCACGCCGTTCCGGGACGCGATCCGCATCACCGAACCGGCGCTCCTCGCCGTGAAAGCCACCCGCTTCCCGGGCAAGGAGCTGTGCTGGGACAAGAGCCAGCTCGCGTTCACGAACCACGAGCAAGCGACGAAGCAGCTCGTGCGACGCGCGTACCGCGAGGGATTCGCGCCGCCGTCGTTCGCGTAGCTACTTCGGCACGGGTCTCATCGGAATAGTGAGGTCCGTGCGCATCGCTCCCCCTCTTGTCTCCGGACAGCGGAACCCAACTACCCGCAGGTCGGCTCCCGCGGCGAAAACGAGCGTCGGCAGCCCAATCCGCATCCAGATCCGCTCCTTCCTGGGATAGGATGGCTTGGCTCGATCGCCGCGCGGAGGAGACAGATGATGACACGATTCGTCGGAGTCATGGCGTGGGTACTGGTCTTCGGTATTGCCGATCTCACCGCTCAGACCCCCGTACGCGCGGTCTTGTTGCGGCCGTGGTCCCCGACTGCTTCGCAGACCTCGGGGTTCTGGGGTGCGCTCAACGGGGGGTGGTCCAGTTTCGGGTCGACGCCACTGGTCGTCGATACGGCGACGTTTGCGACCTCGTTCACGCCCGCGGCGCTGCTGGCCAACGATCCCGACGTGATCGTGCTCGCGGATCCGGCGGGGGGTACCAACCAGTACACCGCCGTCGAGCGTCTGGCGATCGAGCAGTTTCTCGCCATCCCGGGCAAGCGTGTCGTCGGGACCTACGTGACGTTCTCCTTTACGGGAATCGACAACCTCTGGCTGCTGCCGTGGTTCGGGTTCGATCCGAACCTGACCCTCACCAACACGGGCATCGGCACTCCGAGCATGAACATCCTGGCGCCCCACCCGGTCCTGAACGGTCTTCCCGATCCGTTCACGACCTCGGGCTACCAGTACGTGCAGGTTCCGTCCGACCTCTCCTGGGACCCCGCCGACTACTCAGGGTCGCTGGTGGCGCGCAACGCGAACAACGGAGGGATCGTCCACTACTTCCCCGGTCCGAGCCATGACGCCGTCTACATCTCGTTCATGCCCGAGTACGCCGGGGGCCTCGACGACCAGCAGCTGATGTACAACGCGATGACGTGGTCAGCGGCGTCCCAGCCCGCGATCTCGCTCTCCGGCACGCCGACGATCGGGAGCACCGTCACCCTGAACCTCGCCGCACCGACGAGCGCCCTCGATCTCTACTTGCTGGCGCTCTCCGAGGCGACGACCCCGGGCATCACCCTCGGCAGCGGCCGCGTCGTCCCGCTGTCACCGGGACCGTTCTTCCTCTTCACTGCGGGCCCCAACCCGGTCCTGCTCTCGAACATCGGCGTGATCAACGGATCCGGTGTGGCGGCCCCGGCGCCGACGCTGATCATCCCGAACCAGCCGGGCCTCGTCGGGTTCACGATCTACGCCGCGTTCGTGACGTTCAACGCCGGGGCGCCGGACGGCATCAGCGCCATCAGTCCCCCGCTGGCCATCACGGGGATGTAGACACGCGCGGGGTATTCCGGGAGCGCGGACCTCCGGGTCCGCGGGGGTCCGGCTCCGCCGTCAGAGCGGACCTGGACTTCCCACCGGTTCACAAGGCCAGAGTGAGAATCTCAAGGTGGGTACTCGATCGCGGGATGTTCAGCGAATCGGGGGC
>NZBC01000254.1 GCA_002687715.1 Planctomycetota bacterium
CAGGTCGAGATCGCCATCGTGGTCGAGGTCCGCCCAGACCGCGCCCACGCTGAGGAACGAGCCGCCCGCCACTCCCGTGGCTTCCGTCACGTCCACGAAGCGTGCCTGGCCTTCGTTCCGATAGAGGCGGTTGGGACCTGCGCAGGTGAGGTAGAGGTCCGGGTCCCCGTCCTTGTCGTAGTCCCCGAACCACGCGCCGATCGCATTGCGGCCGTCGACGCCGGCAGCGGTCGCGGCCACGAAGCGCTTCCCATCGTTCAGGAAGAACGTTCCCGGACCGTCGGCTCCACCGCCGGCCAGGTAGACGTCGAGATCGCCGTCCCCATCGATGTCGGCGACCGCCACCGACGGGCCGAACGCCGACGACCCCGGCGCGTCCGAGGGGGAGAGAGAGAGTCCGAGGCTTGATGCGGTGTCCTCGAACGCGGGGAGGCGCGAGGCGGGCTGCGGCAGGCCCGCCGCACCGGGATCGAACACGCGGATCACGTCGGCGTAGCGACCCATCTCTCCGTACTTCATTCCCGCGATCACCCCTGCCTTGGACGCCTTCAGGCTCTTGAACCGCGCCAGCATGTCGGTTGCCTGCTCCGTCTCGCCCGCCTGGCGGAGCAACGTGTGGAGGCGGTAGCACGCAGACTCGTGGTGGGGGATCTTCTCGAGGGTCGTCTCGAGGTGGCGGCGGGCCGCCACGCGATCCTCGTCGACCAATAGGATGCCCAGCTGGAAGTGGGCGTCGGCATCTTCCGGGTCGATTTCGAGCACGCGCTCAAAGCGACCACGGGCTTCGCCGAAACGGGTGAGATGACGCAGCAGCATACCGAGGGCGAAGTGCGCGTACGGCTCGTCGGGGGCCGCCTCGATCACACGCCCCAGCTCGACCTCGGCGCGGACGTACCCTTCGTCGCTCTGCGAGTTCAACAGCGCGATGCCGAGGTTCAGCCTCCCGAGGGTCCAGCCCGGGGCCAGACGGACGACCTCCTGGAACGCCTCGACCGCTTTCACCGGTTGGTAGCGGTCCATGAGCGCCACACCGCGGTTGAAGTGCTCGACGATGCGGTCGACGCTGTCCGCGGGCAGGCCGTCTCCGACGGGATCGCTCGCCTCGTCGTCCGAGCACGCCCCCAGGGCCGCGACGAGGATGGCCCCGATGACCACGCGGCTGACCGCCGACCACGGTCCGGTGCGAGTCTTCATGTGCGACGACGTTCTGGCCATTCCTCTGCCTCCCGCGGCTGCAGCCGCGGCCGCGCTAACGCGGCCCTCGATCCGGTGTGCCACGTCGCGGTACGACGAGGCGTCCAGCCTGGACGTTCTCGACCGTCGTGCTTCCCCCATCGGCCCACGTCACGATGACTCGCTTCGCAGCCGGAGACTCGCCCAGGCCGAAGACCATCTCGCTCGCATGCATGCCGAGGAACGTGACGTCGGCACCCCACCACCGGATCTGGCGCCCCTCCACCGTCTCCACCTCGACTCGCGCCCCCATGCACACCGCGGGAGTGCCGCGGAGGAGGACCTTGAGGGCCCGGTTCTCCGTCTTCGTCTCGTTGCGGAGCAGCATGAGGTGCCCGCGGTTCACCACGATCGCGATGTCCACGTCGCCATCGTTGTCGAAGTCGGCGGCCGCGAGCCCCCGTCCGTTGTGCCGCCGCGCCGCCTGATTGCCTGCCGACGCCGCGACCTGCACGAAGCGCGTCCCGGTGTTCCAGAGGACGAACACGGGCTCCGGAACCAGATGGCGCGGGTCCTCCTTGTCCTCGAGCGTGCTGCCGTTGGCAACGACGAGGTCGGGGCGGCCGTCCCGGTCCAGATCCACCAGCGCGCAGCCCCAGCCGACGGTGTCGATGGACATCTCTCCCAGCCGGAGCCGCCGGGTCTTGTCCCGGTACTCCAGCCCGCCCCCCGGCATCCTGACGCTCAGGTACAATGCGTTCTCCTGGGCGATCCAGTGGGTGATGAACATATCGGGTAGGCCGTCCGGCTCGCCCAGCATGCCGCCGATCTCGGCGATCGAGAGACCCATCGAGCCCCTGGGGTCGGCCGTTCCCGTGATGGCAGAGAGGTCGGCGAACTGGGGGAGCCCCTCGCTGGTCACCTCGCCGCCCAGGTTTCGGTACAGGCGGTTGGTCGAGACGTCGTTGTTGACGTAGATGTCGAGCCATCCGTCGCCGTCCAGGTCGCAGAGCACGGCTGAGAGGCTCCGGCCCTCCGGGTTGTGCACACCGAGTCGCTCGGCCACGTCCTCGAACGTGCCGTCGCCGCGGTTTCTGAACAGCCGGTTCGAAACGGGATCGAACGAGTTCGGATTCAGGGTGTAGGGGATGCCGTGGGCCGCACCTCCGATGTCCATGACGTACGCGTCGCCATCACTCTCCACGTCGTATTCGACGTAGTTGCAGAGGTACAGGTCGAGATGCCCGTCGCGGTCGAAGTCGCCCCACGTCGCACCGGTCGACCAGGCCGGGTCGGCGACACCGGCCGCGACCGCGACGTCCTCGAACGTGCCGTCGCCCCGGTTGCGATAGAGCCGGTTCGGTCCGAGGTTCGTGACGTAGAGGTCCTGGTCGCCGTCTCCGTCGTAGTCGGCGAAAGTCGCACCCATGCCGAAACCCTGTAGATCGACGACACCGGCGGCCTCTGACACGTCCGTGAAGCGGCCTCCGTCGTTGCGGTAGAGGCGGTTGCCGCCGGCTGGATCCGGAGGCTGGCCCAGGGGACCGGGGAAGTTGACGACGTAGAGGTCCCAGTCGCCGTCGCCGTCAGCATCGCCCCAGGCGACGCCCGAGCCACTGTCCTCCGGCAGGGTGCGCCCGCGGGGACCCGGTCCGTGGCGGAACGAGACCCCGAGAGAGCTGGCGACGTCGGTGAAACGGATCGGCGGTGCTCCGGCGCCCTCGGCGTCACGGAAGCTGGCCGTGACGCCGGCGGTCGGGTCGGTGAGGTCGGTGTCGCGGCTGCTCATCATCCAGAGCCCGCCCCAGGTGAGGAGGGCCAGCCCCACCAGCGTGCCCAGGACCGAGACCCAGATTCGTTGCTTGCGCCGGGACATTCCGCGGCCCTTGGAAGTCCGTCTCACTTCCCGCCGCCTCCGGCGGGTGCCACGGGGATCTCCTTCCGGCACGACGCCTGGACCACCGTTGGCTGGTAGACGCCGGTGTCCTTCTCCATGTCGGGAACGACGAGATCCAGGAACTCCTGCCGGTAGCGTCGGAAGCA
Organism: Planctomycetota bacterium; assembly: GCA_002687715.1. Taxonomy (GTDB): domain Bacteria; phylum Planctomycetota. Next base: position 3,217 of record NZBC01000254.1, read on the forward strand.
CAGACGGGCTTTCACCTGCAGCGACCCGGTGGCGCCGTCCGGCACTCGGAAGCGGTATTCGTGGCTGTCGCTGTAGCGCGGGAAGATGACGCGCTGCCCCTTGCCGCCCGCCTTCTTCCACAGCTCGTGCCGGACCAACGGCTGCCCCTTCTCGTCCAGCGGCAGCCCTTCGAGGACCAGGGTGCCCTCCTTGCGAGAGTTGCCGGTCTCATGAGGCTGTCCCGGGGTGTCGCAGATACGACGTGACTCGGGGTCGATGTTCCCCCACTCGGCGATCGTGGCGCCGCTAGCGTCGAGGACCTCGAGGTGGACCCATGCGCGCATGAAGTCGAGGGGGCCGGTGATGTAATTGTGGCCGACCTTCTGGTTGCCGATCACGATCTTGAGGCGCGCTTCCTGACCGGCTTCGACCTGCTTCGGCGCGAGCACCTGGAACGACACGAGGGGGCCGGCGGGCCACAGGTGTTCGATCTCCTTGAGAACCGTCTCGCCGCGGATCCACTCCTCGGTCAGCCGCACCTGCTCCTTCCAGTGTGGGAGCTTCATCACCTCCGGCATGAACATGTTGGTTCCGATCGTGCCGTGGTGGCGGTGGGCTCCGTCATCTGGGGAGCGCCGCACGTCGCCCGCCTCGCCGCGCCCCGGGTCCCGGGAGTCGCTGACGAGGCGCATGTGACAGTCTCGGCATGTGAGGTCGGTCTCGGGGTCGTCCGCGTGCCAGTGGCTCTTCCGCCATTCGTCGTACTGGTTCTGGCCGGGGGTGAGCCCGAAGCGGTTCAGGGCCTCCGGAATGAACTGCTTGTGGCAGGCGGCGCAGAACTCCGGAGTGCGAAGGATGTTCCGGTCGTAGTCGGCCAGGTGCTGGCGGGGGTAGGCACGGATGAGAAAGTCCGAGACGAACTTCCGCGCGCCGTCGGTCCCCTCCCAGATGTACTTGGTAGGTGGCGAGATGACGTAGTCGGCGTTTCCTCGCTGATCCACCTTGGAAACCGAGTGGCACACGACGCAGGACGTTCCCTCCTGCATGCCAGGCGCGGCGAGGTCCTGGTTCTGGATGTCCTTGGCGCCGGCGAAGAGCGAGATCGGGTCGTGGCACCCAGCGCAGTACCGGGTCTCCGCGGGCTCGCGATCGGCGGCGAAGTTCTTCTGCACGGTCTGAAACGGCGGGTTCATGGCCGAGAACCGGTGTGCGCTCGGCTGCCATTCCGCGAGGATCTGCTCGTGGCATCCGGAGCTGCCGCAGGACTCCGACCCGGACAGGACCGCCGGGTCGATCATCATCCCGCTCTCGGTCCGGGCGTAGCTGGGGGCGAAGAGGTTGGCCCGGTACTCGTCGTACTGATCGACGTAGGAGGACAGGGTGTAGCCCTCCGGAGCCGGAGTCTGAACACGCGTGACGGGCCACGCGAGAGCCACGACGGTGACGACCGCCGCGACCCCCACCACCGAGAGGCCCTGCCAGAGGACGAAGCCGCGGATCGCCGGCACGAAGGCGGGGTTCCGGACCGCAGCCGGACGGCGGCGCAGGAAGGCCACGACGAGGTGCGTCGGAAGCAGCGCGACGATGGCGATTCCGCTCACGAGGTGCACGAGATCCCATCCGACCGACATGCGCGTCTCGATTGCCGCCTGCCACGTGACCACGACCCCGCTGACCACGCACGTCAGGACGACCACCGCCAACCCGTACCCGAGGACCATCGCGACCGACATCTTCTGCCGGTACCACTGGAGGAAATGCGAGATCAGGTACTGAACGCACGGGACGAGGAGCGCGACCCCGATCAGGGTGTGGACGAGCAACTGGATCTGCGCGGCAACCGAGAAGGGCGCGAGGTAGATCCACAGGCCGGTCAACGCTTCGATGAAGAGGGCGGCCACGACGAGGCGCGCGGACTTCGACCTCCATCCGGCGATCGCCAGCTCGGTAGGCTTTTCGGGCACGTTCATGACCGGGTCTCCACCGGGGCCGCTTTCACTTCCCGTTGCCACTGTCCTTGGGCGCGCTGATGACGGCGAGCGTTCCCGCTTTCACGTTGGTCCGCGTGGTCCCGCCCTGGGGCCACGTCACCTCGATGACCGAGGAACTCACGCCGGGGGGCAGGCCCAGGTGGAGGGTGGGATCGCTGCTGCTGAGATAGGAGGGGGCGCAGCGGATCTCGGCTCGCACGCTCCTGGATCCGATACTCGCGACGACCTTCGCTCCGAGGGCCTGCGTGTTGGGCGCGCGCCCGCGCAACCGGACCTTGATCCATCGGTCCCCCTTGGGGAGGTCGTTACGAAGTAGCTCCGCGCGGCTGCCGGAGTTCGAGATCAGGATGTCCAGGTCCCCGTCGTTGTCGATGTCGCCGAACGCACCGCCCCGGCTCACCCGCTTGCGACGGAAGCACTTGCCGCAATCATCGCCAACCTCCTTGAATCGGCCCTTCCCCTCGCCCAGGAACATCATGTTCTGCTGGCCGTAGGTGATGCTCTGGGAGAACCCGTCGACGTAATCCACGACGTGGCCGTTGGCGACGAAGCAGTCAAGGTGCCCGTCGTGGTTGAAGTCCGCGAACCGTGTCGCCCAGCCCACGTGGCGGTAGTTGTCCTTGTCCAGGCCCAGGCTGCGGGTCCGGTCCTTGAAGACGAGCTTCCCCTGGTTGACGTACATGTTGTTGAACTCGAACACCATGTTCGTGACGTACAGGTCGCAGCGGCCGTCCCCGTCCACGTCCGCCGCGTCCACGCCCATCGCCGCCGTCTCCACTCCGTCGGGGTCGTAGGCCACGCCGGCCTCGAGCGCGATATCGGTGAACTTCCCGCCGTCGTTGCGATAGAAGAAGTTCGGCGTCGCGTCGTTGGCGACGAACAGGTCCTGGTCGCCATCGCCGTCGAAGTCTCCAGCGATCGTGGTGAGCCCCTTGCCGCCGGAGGCCAGGCCGACCTTCGCGCTGACGTCGGTGAACGTGCCGTCCCCGTTGTTGCGGTACATCACGTCTTCTTCGGCTTCGTAGTCGCGCGGTCCGGGGAAGAAGCGGAAGCCCGTTCGCTTCGAGAGGGCCGAGGCGTGGACACCCTTGGAGCCTGGCCGGAACTTCACGTAGTTGGCCACGAAGAGGTCGAGGTCCCCATCGCCGTCCTGGTCGAAGAACACCGCTCCGCCTCCCCAGCGCGGATCACCCGTTCCGGACCGGGCGGTCACGTCCTCGAACGTACCGTCGCCCTTGTTGCGGAAGAGACGGTTGGGACCGTAGTTCGTGATGTAGATGTCCACGTGCCCGTCGCCGTCGAAGTCGGCGCACGCGACCCCCTGTCCGTACGTCGCCTCGACGAACCCGGCCGCGCGCGTGACGTTCTCGAACGTGCCGTTGCCCCGGTTGCGGAAGAGCGCGTGGTGCGTCCCTCGGTCCTTCGCCGGACGCAGCTGGTCGTCCAGGTAGGTCCCGTTGACCAGGAAAGCGTCCAGCCAACCGTCATTGTCGAAGTCGAGCAGCGCGCACCCGCTTCCCGTGGTCATGAGGACGTTCTCGAGCCTCTTCGCCCCGAAGTTGTGGCGGAAGCGGAGCCCGGTGTCCTTCGAGGCATCCGTGAAGGCGGGCGCATCCCCGGCCTGGGCTACCACGCCGCCGTGAAGCGCGACGCAGAGCACCGCGGCGATGAGGCCGGTGGTTCGGAGGAGGGAACCTCCGTTCTCAGAGGCCGTAGTAGACGAAGGTGAGGAACAATGCATGGTTCTCTCCGCCCATGGCGCGATTGAGGTCGAATCGGACATCGAGCGAGACGGTCAGGGAGGTCGTCAGCGAGTAGGAGGCCTCCAGGATCAACGCGGAGTCGTCGGAGTGGGAGGTGGAGAGGTCCCGGATCACGGACTCGTACTGGGCGGAGAGCTTCAGGTCCGGATGGGAAGGGACCACCCAGTCCAGCCACAGGCGGTAGGCGAGCACGTCGGCGGGCTCGCCTCCCGTGAGTCTGATGAAACGCTCGTCGCCGGCGTGGCCGTCCTGTCCGAAGGTGACCTGACCTCCGAACACGAGCCAGGTGTCGTACCGGTAGAAGGTATCGAGGCCGAGTCGCCACCGCGAGAGCGAGACCTTGCTCACCGCCTTGGGTCCCCGGATGACCGGGAGGTCGCCGTACAGGAACGAGAGGCCGTACTGGAAGTCCCAGTAGTTGGGGGTGCCGATTCGGCCCGTCACGAGCCAGCGTTCGCGGTCGTCGTCCCCCCAGCGGGGAGAGTGGATGCCCTCGCCTGATCCGAGGGTTGCCGCGACCTCCCAGTCGTACTCGCCCACCGGGCCCTTGAGACCCACGCCCCAGTCCCACTTCAGTCCGAGGTCTGCGGCTTCGATCGGCAGGATGAACCTCTGGCGCGGCGCGAGCGTAGGAGTGACACCGTACGGGATGACGAACTGGCCGAGGCGAAGCGCCCACCGGTCGGCTCCACCCGGATTGAAACGCACCCAGAAGTCCTGAGGCGCGAACTTGATCTTCTCGAAGCCGTCATTCTCCTCGAGACCGTCGAAGACCAGGCGGGGATGGAGGTTCAGGCCCGTGATGGGAAGCCAATCGGGCATGAAGTCCCGGTTGATGGGGGAGAACTCCGTGAACGTTTTCACGAATTCGAGTCCGAAGTAATTCCCGGGCGGGCGGGGGGAGATCTCGAAGTGATCGCTGTCTCCGTCGTCGAGAGGGAAGCCCCGGTTCCCCTTCGGCGAGTACAAACCCGACAGCACCAGCTCCTTGTAGAGGAACGAGCGCCCCGTGTCCTCCTCGTCCTCCGGCCAGTCCTCCTCCTGGAACTCCGGTTCCTGCTGCACCGTCGGCGGGGCCGGGCGAGGCTCTCCGGGTTCGGCGACCTTCGACGGCGGTGGTGCTTGGGTTGGTGGAGGTGCTTGGGTTGGTGGCGGTGCTTGGGTTGGTGGCGGTGCCTCCGTTGGTGGCGGTGCCTCCGCTGGTGGCGGTGCCTCCGCTGGTGGCGGTGCCTCCGCTGGTGGCGGTGCCTCCGCTGGTGGCGGTGCCTCCGTTGGTGGCGATGCTTCCGTTGGTGGCGATGCCTCCGCCTCGCCGTCAGCGCTCGCGCAGGAAACAAGTGTGCACAGCACGGCGATCAGCACCACGAGCCGAGGGGACGCATGACGGCAGCCGACGTGGCCATGGAGATCGTGGGAGAAGGCGGTGATCGGACACCCTCGTTGAGCGGACGGGTCGAGCGGCAGAACCGGGAGCGGCGCTGCGACGCTACTGATCGTTTTTTCAGATAGCCAAGTCAACGCACCCAATGCACTCCATGAGTGTATCGAGTCGCGCAACGGGGAGTCAAGAGAGTCCCGTCGTGGGGCCACTACTCCCAGCCGAGTCGTTGACCTGAGTGGCTTGACCGACGTAGCCTCCACGCAGCTATCGCGTCTTGGAGTCGAGTCGATGCAGATCAATCGTGGTACCGAATACGCCATTCGCGCGGCGCTTTTCCTCGCCCGCCAGAAAGCCGACACGCCCGTGATGCTCGCCGCCGTCGCTGAGGCGATCGGCGCGCCCGCCAACTATCTCTCGAACATCCTTCAGGCTCTCGCCCGCTTCCAGATCGTCCAGTCCCACCGCGGCGCCCGCCGGGGCTACACCCTCGCCCGACCCCGATCAGAGATTGATCTCCTCCAGATCACGGAGGCCTTGGAGGGTCCGCTCGCGGTCAACTGCTGCAGCACGTCGCAGGAGGGGGCCTGCCCCATGAGCGAGGGATGTCCCATCACCGCCGTGTTCGATGATCTTCAGAGCTACATCCGGGACCGACTTGCCTCGGCACGGCTCGACGTGCTCCTCGGTCCGGGGCGGGCAGAGCAGTAGTACCGCTACTGACGCCGATCAGGTGGACCTCGACAACGGAGCCCGCGCGGCCCTCGAAGCGATAGACCTTCCGCGTGACGCCTTCGAAACGGTCGGTGGCCCGGATGACGGCGTCGACGTCAGAACTTGATCAAGAACTCCACTCGCATGCCGAACGTCGCTCCCCTCGCCTCGCGAACACCCACGAAGGCATCCACTTGGACGATGGCGCGCTTGCCGACGGCCTGTTGCAGCCGGGCGCCGACAGCGGCGGCCGACGTGTCGTCTTCGTCAGTTCCGAGGCGACCGCCGGCCTCGAACGTGAGCTGCCGCCGACCGCCGTCGAAGAACTGCTGCCAACCGAGGGCGGCGCCGACCGAGTCGTCGGGACGGTTGCCGAGGGCGGCGTCGTAGCGGCCGATCCCGACCGCGGCGAAGAGGATTCCGACGCGACCCAGCGCGCCGCCCGCGTCCGGAGCTCGGGCGGCTGACGAGAAGCGGTCGATGCCCCAGAACGCGTTCAGGTAGACGAGGTCGTTGGTTGCGTGGGGCGTCAGCGAGATTTCGCCGAAGACCAGTACGCCCTCTCCCGTCGCGGACGTTTCGTCGTCGAAGGGGAACGAGCCGAGGACGCGGAAAGCAGTGTTGAAGTCGCCTATTCTCTGCACCGCGCTCGCCCCGGCGAAGAGCGCATCGCCCGTGCGGTCGGACGCGTCCACGTAGACGACGTCGACGGCGAGCGTTGTCCACGTGTAGTCAGCCTCGGAGAACAGGCCGAACAGGTGAGCCGACTGGTCGCGGTCGTTGTCGTTACGGTTGACGTCGTTCCACCCCCAGAGTGCGGTCAGGCGGAGGTTCGACGCACCGAGCCAGGCCAAGGTGTTGCGCGTGATCCCGACTGCATCGATCGTGTCGTCGATCAGCATCCCCTCCTGGAACAGAAGTGGCTGGCGACCGACGGCGAATCCGAGATCGAGCGGGCTCTCGTCCGACTCGTCCAGACCGGGGAAGATCTCGGCGAACTCGCCCTCGAAGAACAGCGTCTCCACCCGCGCGTCGAAACCGTTCTTCCAGCCGTCCGTGCCGTCGGGGCTGAAGTAGTAGCCCGTGAACGGATCGGCGTCGTCGTCTAGTGGTCGGATGCCGAAGAGGATGCGCTCCGTTCCTGTGAACGACAGATTCGCGAAGAGGTCCAGCCGGTTCGCCCATTCGGAAAACGTACGGTCGCCGTCGCGGAAGGTCTGGACCGCCGTGCGGTAGGTGCCGAAGACCTGGAGCGCGGGAGTCCAGACTGCCCCGGTTGGAAGCTCGAACCCGTCACCGAGGGGTCCTACGTCCAGGAACGGCGGTCCGAACTCGAGAATCGGCGGCGTCCGCTCAGGGACGGCATCCGTGAGCAGTCTCATCGGACGGTCCGAAAGGCGACTCTTGGATTCCTCCTGGGGTTTCTCGGCCTCCTGCGGCTTCTCCGGCCCTGGTGGCTGCGGAGGGTTCTGCGCGAGGACCGTGCCGGTCAGCAGCGATCCCGCCAAGAGTACAGCCAGGACGTTCGAAATCATGGGGACCCTCTCAGGCTCGGCAATCCGGTGGGCAGAACGCTCAGCGCACGTCGATCGTCGCCTTGCGCTTCCAGAGCACGAGGTGTCCGGCGACGAGCCGGTCGGCGATCTGTCGCGGGCTCAACCCGAAGTCGAAGCCGACCACGGACATGGCCGCCGCGAGGTTGACGGGCAACGAGCCCGCCATGAGCTCCATGCGCACTTCGTACGGTCCAACGCCGGTCAGCGCGTCGCGCGGCACCTCGTAGCGGGCCGTGCGCACGCCGTGAGGCGGGATACTCGTCTTGTGCAGTCGCACGCCCCGCGGCCGTCCCTTCAGCACTGTTGCCGACGTGGGCGGACGTACGAAGGGAAGAGGGTCGAACGAGTGATTGATGGGCAGGATCTGCTCGCGCTCTCCGCCCCGAAGCATGCGCACAAGGAAGCGGGACTGCAGGTTGAAGAGCTGCTTGTCCACCTCGATTTCACCGTTGTGGACGTACACCGAGTGGGAGTCCCTGAGGTCACCGTTCGGGTCCTTGTCGCCGGACTCCATGACGACCTTCCCCTCCGCATCGGTGACGGTCACGTGGAGGTAGACGAGCCGTTCGGCGACAAAGCCCGTGGGCACGTTGTGGCCGTCGGTACGGTTGCCGATGTCGACTTCGAAGGTGATGCCGCTCCGGTCCGCGCTTCGCACCTCGATTTCGCCGAGCGAGTACCCGTTGCGCAGGACCTCGAGCCGCTTCCCGCCGTGCTCGCGGAGCAGCTCCAATTGAGCGTCCACGACCTCGCGCGCATCGACCCGGTCTTCGGCATCCTTCCACACGTCGGGAAACCGGTACCCGTCCGGGATGGCGTCCTCGAACGCGTCGGTGCCCCAGCCCGCTTCGTGGTCGAACGAGAGCCAGTCTTTGAGGGAAGCGACTTCAAGCGCCTCCGGGTTGTGCGGAAAGAGCCCGGGGTGGATCACGGAATGGTCCGGCCCCGCGAACATGTGGTTCTTGAGCCTGCGCACCCGCGTCGGCTTGCCGCCAACGACGGCGGCGGGTCCCATCTCGTAGCCGGACGCCACGCCTTGCTCTTTCCCCATGTGGCAGTCCTGGCATGTCTCTCCACGTGCCGAAGCGGCCGAATTCTTGAACTCGCTGAACGCCTCCTCCAGCCGGAAGCCGTCGGGGAGGTAGACGTCGTGGCAAGAACCGCAAAACCCCGGCTTCGTGAGCTGGAAGGACTTCGGAGTATCCGCGTGGATCTGGCGACCGGTTTTTCCGGGCTCCGATGTGACGCCGAACTCGGAGTCCTCGATGATCCGGCGCGTCTCCTCTCCGCCCTTGGGTCCGTACACGGGGTCGAGGATGCTCCCCTCGTCCAGGTTCCGTCGCCCGTGGACCTTGCCGTAGGCCCCGCTGACTCGGTGGCACGCAATGCAGGTGATGCCCTCCTGCGCGATGGCCGACCGCTCCAACGCACTGACGAACAAGGGCTCGCCGATCGTCATGCCGACCGGTGTGTGGCAGCGGATGCAGAAGTCGCCGCTCGTCCCGTTGGTCAGGAACCGCACTGCGGCTTGGAGGCTGTTGAAGAGCGGGCTCAGAAGCGCGTACGCGTGCGACGAGACCGACCACTCCCGATACTGCTTCGGGTGGCAGGTCCGGCACTGCGTGGCGGAGGGGAAGCGATCTTCCAGGAGAAGGGCCGCGTGCATCTCGTCGGCACCATCTGCTTTCTCGTAGAGCGCCGCTAGGGAACTTCCTCCGCCCTCGTCCTCGGCGCCTCCGGCGCTCCGGGACGAACTCGTGCAAGCAGCGAAGACAGTGAAGAGCACGAAGGTGCAGCCGAGCATCGTCAATGCGCGCCCGAGCCCGTATTCCGGTATCCCGCCCTGTGTCACGTCCATGTCCGCTGTCTACCAGAGGCCGCAGGCGAGTCACAAGCGCCAAACACGCCGTTCTGCTGCGGTGTCACACATATGGCAACAAGACGACTTGATGAGCACACCCTTGCTGGTGAGACGGCGACATTCCAGTTGTCGGAGTGCGTGTTGATTCGCTGATCAGCGTCGCTCGATGAGCAGGTCGGACCACTTGCGGCGGAGCGCTTGCAGGTGGCGTTCCTGGTCCGGAGAGAAGGCTCCGCGTCTCTGAGCGTAGGTGTCCATCCATGTGGTCAGCCGCTCCAGGGTGTCGGGGTTCAGCCGGACGCCCGCATGGCCATCGCCGCGTTGGAGGAAGGCGAGGAGCTTGCTGCGTTTCGCGATGCATGATCCGACGGTCGACGCTCCCTCCCGGTACCGCTCCATGACCTGGTCGGTCAGGCTGGGCCGTCCGAACGCGACGAGGGCTCCGTACGCGGCCGCGGACGAGGACAGATCGAACTTCTCGGCCTCTGCACCGGGTTCATGACAGCGGACACAGTGCTGCTCGAGTACCGGTTGCACGAGACGGTCGAACCGGATCGGCCACGACCCCTCGGGACCGACGGTGATCCGTGACGGGGGCCGCTGGACGGCCGCCGGCACCGCGGTGGTCCTTGGGGGATGGCGGCGTGATTCGTGGCAGCCAATGCAGGACGCGGTCTCGCCGGGTTGCACGTAGGTCGCGCTTCGCATCGTCTGCACGGCCATACCCTGCGCGTCCAGCGCCTGAAAGAACATGGAGACGCCGGAGGGCACGCGGAACCAGGCCGATCCGTCCGCCTCGACGGGAACCGTCCCGAGGACGCACTTTCCCGGGTCGTCACGCGTCACGCCGAGCACGGGCCGGTTCATGTTCGGCTGCGTCTTCACGGGCACGCCGACCACGCGGAGCCGCTTCACGGTGCCGTGGGTGACACCTTCCAGGCCCTGGTAGACGTCCTGTACGAGGAACCGCCCCTCCTGCGGTCCGTCCCAGCGGACGCGGTCCGGCAGGGACGGTGGTCGCGGCCGCGGCCGCAACGGGATCGGGTACATGCTCGAGATGTCCGGATCGCGGTAGATCGGCTCCCGGTGACCCGATGCGTGGAACAGGTTGAGGCCAAGCGCGTTCGGTGGGTTCGTCCGGCCTTCACGAGCCAACGGCAGGTTGCTCCACGCGACGAGGAAGGTGCGTTCGGAGAGCGGCCAGGGGTTCGCGAACCAGGTGTCAGGCCAGCCCTCGACCTCGGGGAAGCACACTTGAGGCGTGAGACGCGTCAGCGGGTCCTCGCCCTCCGTCCCGCGCGCGGGGTCGAGCAGCACGAGGCTGCCGCCGGTGATCGAGTGGTGGCCCGACGCCACGAAGACGATCTGGCGCGATCCCGGGACCGGCCGGGCCTCGAAGATGCAGTGCGGCGTGCGCGTGTGGTTGCCGTAGCGGAGCCGCGCGCCTGTCCCGTCGGGCGCTGTCGACCAGAGCCCCATGTACGGCATGTTGTCGCGGTCGACGTAGTCCCAGCGCGAATACAGGATGGTGCCGTCGTGGTCCACGGCGGGCGTCCACTCGAACATCTCGAAGGGCGAGATCTGGCGGAGCGAGCTGCCGTCGGGTGCCATCACGTGGAGCGTGTAGACGGCGACTGGTCGACGCGCGTCTCCGCCACAGCGGACGTAGCCGTCAGGCAGGGTCGCCGATCGTGTCGACTCGGCGCTGTCCTTCCCGCACTGGAAGAACTGGCCGCGTCGCGTGGACAGGAAGACGATGTCTCCGTTCGGCAGGTAGCGGGCGTCGAAGTCGTCGTAGCGACCGCGGGTCAGCCGCCGCAGTCCGGACCCGTCCACGTTCATCTCGTACACGTGATAGAAGGCGTCCTCGGGGAGCTTGTCCTTGTCGACCTTGTCCGGAGCGGCGCGGACCCCCGCGTGATGTCGTGCGTAGGCGAAGGCGATGCGCTTTCCGTCGTACGACAGGTCGGGACGGAGGAAGCTCCCTTCCGGCAGGGACGTGGTCAGGCACTCCAGCCGCGGAGTGTCGCTCTTCCAGTCGCGGAGCACGTAGATTCCCCCGCCCGGGCGCGACCACCAGCCGTAGTACTGGTCCGACATGTGCGAGTAGCTACCGGGGACCCGCTTCACGAAGAGCAGGTCGTCGAAGTCGAGGAGGGGGTCGGCCAGGACCAACGTGCGCACCACACTGCGCACCGCCAGATACGTACCGTCCTGCTGGTCGTCGGGCGATGCTGCGGCCAGGCGCTCTCCGAGCTCGCGCAGCGTGCGCTCTGCGGCGTCCACGGGCACGCCTGCCCGACGCAACTCGGCCGCCATCTGGAGGCCACGTCGGATCGTCGCGGCCGCGGCGTCGGCCATCGTCGCCCGCGGGCTCGCGTGGGACCACCTGCTCGAGCTGCTCTGGTCGGCTGTCCGCCCGAGAGCGAGGTTCACCTTCTCGTCCGTCGTTGCGTACACCTCCACCTCGTCGAGATGGAGGTACGTGTTCGCCTCCGGAAGCGCGATTCGGACGTGGCGCGCCGTCACGCCGTCGAGCGCGATGTGGAGCGGCTTCTTGTCCGTCGCACCGAAGAAGATTTCGCCCAGGTGGCGGTAGCGTTGCTTCCACGAGCGGCCGTCCAACGACGTCGACAGCACGAGGCGAGATGCGCGCGCGGCGACATGTCCGTCGCAGCGGTTGAAGACGAGTACGTGATCCAGGCGGTGGGGCCGGCCGAGATCGACGTGCCACCAGGGCTGATCGTCGTGTCCCGTATGAAAACCCCAGCGGCCGTCCTTGATCCCGTCGCAGCCGCCGGCGGCGTCAGCAACCGTGGTGAGCTTCGCCGCGGAGCCGGCGATCGTCTTGAGGGTGGCCGCGCCGGTCCAGTCCGATCTGACCGACTCCTGGTGTCGCGTCCGGCGGGGCTCGGCCGGCGGGCGGTCACCGTAGTAGCGGCGGCCCTCGACCATCGCTCGGCGCGACTCCTTCTCGGCGCGGAGGAGGGCTTCCGCCTTGGCGTCTCGGCGACGATCCTCCTCCGCGGGGACGAAGCCCGGCATGTCGGCGCGCGGTCGATCGCGCAGCCGCCTCAAGCCGGTCTCGATGATCTTCTGGGCTGCGACGCGGCGTGCGTCGTCACCGTCGGGAATCCCGAGGAGACAGGCGCTCTCCTGCGGTCGCGTGAAGTCGACCTGGGAGCCCCGCATCTCGGACCCGGTGTTGCCGCCCACGAGCTTCGCCCCGGTCAGCTTCTCCAGCCGCCGGAGCTCCTTGCCGGTCAGCGGCGAGCGACCGAAGGGGTTTCCGGGATAGGCGCTTGCGTATGACCCGTAGTAAGGAGCATTCAGATCGATCCAGGTGATGATCCGGTCGTGCTCCTCCTTCGTGAGCTCGACTCCGTAGTGCTCGTTGCGGATGACGTCGACGAGGCGGCTGCGGTGCGATCCCCACGCGAACGCGGGGAGGACCTGAGGGGGGCCATCGTCGACGGCTCTGACCAACGGCTTGACGTCGGCTGCCCGATCCGGTTGCCAGCGAACCGGGCTCAGGCGACGTAGCTCGAGATACGAAGTGTTGAAGACGAGCCCGAGATCTCCGCAGAGATTCAGCACGCTCCCTGCGTCCTTGCCGTGGTCGTGGCAGGCGGTGCAATGCCGATCGAAGACGGGCTGCACCTCGGTCAGGTAGTTGAAGTCCCGCTCGGCGCCGTACCAGTCGGTGAGCGAACTCGGACCGCGCCGGAGCGCCTGGGGACGGTAGTCGTTGGGCGCCGCGGTCTGGCGCCGTTCGTGGCAGCCGACGCACCCGAGCGTCTCCCCGGGACGCACCATCGTGCCGCTGCGCATCGACTGGACCATCATCCCGTTCGCGTCCAGAGCCTGGAAGTACACCATGCGGTCCGCCGGAACGGTGAAGTAGGCGGAGCCGTCGGGCTCGACCGGCACCGTGCCAAGGATGCGTTTGTTGTTGGTGAGGTTCCAGTTCATCGCCGGCGCCTGGGTCGCGTCGATGCCCCAATGCGGTTGCGTCCAGAACCGCTTGACCGGGGCCTCGACGACGCGCAGCGACTTGATCGTGCCGCGCTCGACGGTCTCCATGCCCGTACCGCGGTAGACGTCCATCACGTAGAAGAAGCCCTCGTTCTGCGAGAGGTCCGAGCGTGACGAGAGAGCGGCGGGGCGAGCGCTCGGCTCCAGGAGCATCGCGTCGAAGCAGCCCGGCGCTTCGCGGTGCACGAGCACGTCGGTGCCGTCGGTGCCGACGAGGAAGATCCCCGTCTCTTCGCCCGCGATCTGGCGACTGCACAGGAAGTGCGTCTTCGAGAGGGGAAACGGATCCTCGTACTTGGCGGCGATTCGCTTGAACGCGTCGATCCGTCCCGATCGCCGGTGACGTGCGTCGGTGACGTCCGCGGATTGGAGGAACGGCGTGAGGTCGCCCGGCCACGAGTGGAGGATCGGCGTCGTGCCATCCATGCCCCGCGTACGGTCGACGATCGCCAGCGCACCCCACGGACGGTCGTGGCACGAGCCGTACGTCGCGATGAACCACGGTGTTCCGGGGATCATCCGCGCGTCGGCGATCATCCCCGGCGACCAGGCGTTGTTGCCGTAGAAGAGAGCGTGGTTCGTACCGTCGGGGTTGCACGTCCATAGGCCGAACGACGGGCCGAACTGCCGGTCCACGTACTCCCACCGGTCGTAGAGGATCCGGCCGTCCTTCATGACATGCGGGTGTCCCTCGAAGAGGATGTTGCCACCGATCCGGCGGACGTTCGCGCCGTCTCCCTCCATGCGGAAGAGGTTCGCCATGATGTGCCGGTTGCACTGGCAGAACTTGTAGTCTCGGGTCGAGGAGAAGGTGATCGACCCGTCGGGGAGGAAAGCGGGATCGATGTCGGAGATGCCGGCGCCGAAGGTGAGCTGCGTGAGCCCGGACCCGTCCGCGTTCATGCGATAGACGTGATAGTCGTCCTTCGCGTCCTTGCGCATCGAGAACACGACGTGTCGTCCGTCGTGGCTGATCTCGGGGTCGCGGGCCACGCCACGAGGGACGTCGAGCAGCGTCGTGACCTTTCGCTTGCCGCGCAGGTCCAGGACCTTGATCGAGCTCCCGCCCTTGAACTTGTGCGCGTTGATCTCACCGGTCTGGAACAGGGTCGCGGTGGAGTGGTGATCCGAAGCGTACTGATGTCGGACCACGAACAACAGCCTCCGACCCTCGAGGGCCGGGTGCACGCCGTCAGGGGACCCGGTCTGCGCGCACATGGAGGACACCAGGAACGATCCGACGAGGAGATACCTCATCATCTGTCTTCTCCTTCGACGGCACAGACGACCCGGAAGCCGACGTTGAAGACGCCCTGCCACGGCGCGTATCCGAGACGGAATGCCGAGCGGCCTCGCGTCGGCCGATCGCGCCACGAGCCGCCGCGGACGATTCGGCGGCGGGGATGCAACGCCGTCGCCGTCCACTCCGCCACGTTGCCGTGCATGTCGTGGAGGCCCCATGGGTTGGCGAGGTAGCTCCCGACCCCGGTCGCCACGAGCGCCCCGTCGTCGAAGCGCGTGCTCCGGGGAATCCAATCGTCGTACGGGGTCACCTTCTTCAGCGGCGTGAGCAGCGTGTAGGGATCGCTGGCCATCCCCGCGATGGATTTGTCAGCGAAGTTGGCGAACGGACCGAAGTCGTCCTCGAGGCCTCCGAAGGAGAACGCCGACCCGGTGCCAGCGCGGCAGGCGTACTCCCACTGAGCCTCGGTGGGCAACGAAAACCGCCGGCCGGTCTTCGAGTTCAGCCACTCGCAGAACGCCACGGCCTTCCGCCACGACACGCGGACCACGGGTTGACGAGGCGCATTGAGGGGATGCCCGTGCACGCCGAATTGGTATGCGTGCTTCGACTCGACGCGGCTGTCGTGGGCCGGATCGAACGCGGCGAACTGCTCGTTGGTCACCTCGCACGTCGCCATCCAGAACGGAGAATCGATCGCGACCGAGCGGACGGGTTGCTCGCCGGCGTCACCCATGAGGAAACGACCGGCCGGGATGAGCGCGAGCTCCAGTGTCCACTCGTCCGAAAGCCGCACGGTGAGTTCCTTCTTCGGGCCCGCCGCGGCCTGCAGCCGGCGGGCCTGCCCCATTTCGAGCGGCCACCCGGGAAGCGTCGTTGCGAACGGACCCGCCGCGGCCGGCTTCTCGACGGGCCCCGCCTCGCCGAGGACCGCCGCCGCCGAACCGGCGTCCGCCTCCGGGTCGCGGTCCACTCCTGCGTACCGCTTCAGAAGCTCCCGTCGGCGCGTACGCTGTCGGCCCGGATCTCCGACCGCCTCCGTCCAGGTCCCGTGGAAGGGCGCGTTGAGATCGATCCAGGTGCACAGCCGATCCCAGGACTCCTCGTCCAGCCGTACGCCCGCGTGTCCCTTCTGGAGCATCTGCACGAGCTCGGTCGTGTCGGCGTGATACTCCATGGGTGCGAGCATGTGGTAGTCACTCTCGATCCCCGGGCGCCGCACATACCGGTGCAGGTTCACGTAGCTTCGGGTGAACCGTCCGCCGCGTGTGCTCGGGTAGCCCGAGCGATAGTCGTCGATCCAGTCGGTGCCACTCAGGTCGGGCGCGGCGTGTCCCGAGGCGTCGGGCTGGCCGTCGTGGCAAGAGAGGCAGTAGCGGTCGATCACCGGCTGTACCTCGCGGATGAAGCTGAAACCGCGCGCCGGTCCGTACCACGGGTCGATCTTCGACGGCGACCGTGCGAACGCGAGGGGTGAGCGAATCGGGGGCACGGTGTCCGGTGCTTCGTGACAACCGACGCACGACAGGGTCTCACCGGGCATGGCCGTCATCCAGCTCCTCATGAGCTGCATCGCCTTGCCCTCGGAGTCGAGGGGCTGGACCGACAGCGGTGTGTTCGCGGGCACGCGGAATGACGCCGATCCGTCGCGCTCCACGGGGACGGTTCCCAGCACGCGCTTGACGTCCCACGGCCCGTCGAGTCCGAGCACACCGAGCAGACCACCCATCCGCTGATACGCGAAGTGGTACGAGAAGACGCGCAGCTTCTTGACCGAGCCGCGGGGCACGCCTTCGAGCCCGGCACCGTGGTACACGTCGGCGATCTGGACGACGGCGTCCTTCCGCGCGAGATCGACCTGGTCCGGCACGACCGGAGGTCGCGGCGCTCTTCTGATGGGGATGGGCTCGAGAAGGGCGTACCCGGGTTCCTCGCGGAGCAGGACCAGGTTGTCGAACACGTCCGCGAGGTAGATGCCCCAGAGCGCACCGGGCGCGGGCTGGCAGGCGACGAGGAAGTACTTCTCGTCCAGTGGCACAGGATGGAGGAATCGCGGCCAGACTCCGTCCACCAGCCGATCCTTGATGCGCGGACGGACGGGTCGTCCGAAGCCAGGAATGCGTTGCACGACACCGGTGGCTTCCCGCCGACCGAGCACCGGGTCGAAGAGGACGAGCTCACCCATGCGTCGCAGGCCATGGTGACCGGTGACGACTCCGATGACCTTGGACGCATGTCCGGGGACCGGCCGGGCGTAGAAGATACCGTTGGGCCAGTACGAGTTGCTGCCGTAGAGCTCGCGTTGGCCCGTCCCGTCGGGGTTCATGTGGAACAGCAGGCGGGTGTGCGTGTGAGGAGTATCCGCATACTCCCATCGCGTGTAGAGAACGCGGCCGTCGTGGAGCAGAGTGGGACACCAGTCGTGATCCTGCTCGAAGCAGAGCTGCCTGACGTTCTCTCCTTGCGCGTCCATCCGGTAGAGGGTGGCGACGCTGTCGCTGCCGAAGACGCACGGCACTCCCAAGAACCCTGCGGTGGATCCGAAGACGATGTCGCCGTTCGGCAGGTAGCAGGCGTCGTAGCTGTCGACGTCCGGCTCGTCGCCTCGGGTCACCTGGCGCAGTCCCTTGCCGTCGACGCCGATCTCGAACACCTGCCATCGACCTCGAGGCCCGCGGGCAGAGAACAGGAGCCGGCGTCCGTCGAAGTGCAGATCCAGATCGCCGACGAAGCCCGCGGGGTCGGGTGCGTACGACGTCTCCAGCCCGGCCCCGAGGTTGGCCAGGGGTAGCGTCACGATCGCGTCCGCGTACCCCTTCCTTGGCAGGCTACAGTTGCCCTGCCAGTTCGTAGGCAACCCGAGGTGGGGCGCACTGACCGGTCGCTTGACGAGGAGCAGGCGGTCGAAGTCCAGGAGGGGGTTCTGGAGTGCGAGCCCTCGCACGGCCGCGGTCACCTCGCGGACCAGGTCGTCCTGGCCCTCTGGCCCCACGGCGTCGACGCGCGCTTCGGCGGACGCCAGCATCTGAGCCGTGTCCGCGACGTCGACGCCCGCGGCCCGAAGGTCCTCCACCAGCCTGAGTCCACTCGCGATCATCTGCTTCACGGTGGAGCCGAGGCTTTGGTCGCTCCGGGTAGACCACGAGCTGAGGCTGCTCTGATCGGCAGGACGGTGGAGCGCGAGGTTCGTGTCGGGAGCGTCCGTCCCGTACACCTCGACCTCGTCGAGATGCAGCCAGCTCTTGCCGGGGAGCTGCAGCCGGACGTGCCGGGCCTGCGCGCCCGCGAGCTTGACGACCAAGGGCCGGCCATCGGAGAACCCGTGGAAGATGCCGCCGTCGTGACGGTAGCGATTTCGCCAACGTTCTCCGTCCAGGGACGTGAGGACGCAGACGCCAGCGGCACGGGGAGCGATGCGCCCGCACCGGTTGAAGATCAGGACGCGATCGATGGCGACTGCACGGCCCAAGTCGACTTGCCACCACGGCCGGTCGTCCTCGTCGGTGTGGAATCCGAAGCCACCGTTCTTCTTGCCGTCGCAGCCGCCGGCGGCGTCTTCACGCGTGGTGAAGGGCACCTGCGCTGTCCCCTTGCCCGCACCGCACGCCCAGAGCATCACCGTTCCCAGCAGGAGCAGGACCCGCGCCCATCCTCGGCTCACTTGACAGGTGGTCGGTACCAAAGTGACCTCCAGTACGCCTGGTCGGTTGCGTACGGGTCGACGCGCTCTCCTGGGCCGATGTCGGTGGGAAGAACGCCGTACCGCTTCATCTCGCGAATGTAGGCACGCCGGGGACGGAACCCCGGCATGTCGAACCGCTTGATCCGGTCCAGGTGCCGGGCGGCTGCGCGGACGGCCTCGTGCAACGTCACCCAGTCAGGGTCGTCTGCACTTGCGAAGACGGTCGCGGGCTCGGCCTTCGGGTCGTCGAACGACGTGCGGCAGATCCCGTAGCCCCCGGCGGCCGTGGCGAGGGGTGCGAGGTGCAGCACCGAGCGTCCGGGGCGCGTGAGGTTGTAGAGGATGTGCCGCGACAGGCGCAAGCGGATGTCACCGTAGCGGATGTCCCACGGCGGCATGGCCCGGTTGTCTGAGGGTGACGTCGGGAGCACGCGATGTTGCTGATGGCATGACGCACACCGACGCTTGATCACGTCCTGGCCCGCCCGCGTGGCGGGCCATTGAAGATCCGAGCGGTCGATCTGGTTGCGCTCGTACCCGCCGATCATCCCGCTGCCCAGCGCGGCGTACGTCCCGGGGTAGGGAGCTCCGACGTCGAGCCACAGCCGGATCGTTCGGCGCTCGAGCTCGGACACCTGGACACCGAAGTGGTCCTTGCCGAGCTTCTTCATGAGTGGGCTCGCCGAGCTGCCAATGGTGCGAGGCGCGTAGTTGCTCTGCGCCCGGTTGCGGCCGTCCGCGATCTGCCCACGAACGGTCAGCATGTAGTAGCTGTGCGAGTACATCGGCCCGCGATCGCCGGTGAGCAGCACCCCACCCGCCCGGGGGCCCCCCGCGTCGGTTGCCTTGCTGCCGTGGCAGCTCGTGCAATGCCGGTCGAGGATGGGCTGGATGTCGCGGGGGAAGTCGAGGACTTCGGGAACGTCTTCGATCGGCTGGACTGGCGAGGCCGGACGCCTCAGGGCCAACAGGTCGTAGCTGGTCCGGGGGGTACGGGTGCGCGGCTCATGGCAGCCCACGCAGCTTTGCACCTCTCCCGGTTGGAGCGTGAGGAAGCTCTGCATGCGCTTCACGGAGAGGTCGTTCTCGTCGAGGGCGACGAAGAAGAAGCTCCGGAGCGCGGGGAGCTCGAGAAACGCGGACCCGTCCGGCTCGACCGGCACCGTGCCCACCACACGCTCCAACGTGAAGGTCCCGCCGTAGCTGAGCGGCTCCATGCCGCCCGTGTAGTTGATCGGCTTGGGCAGGCTCTCGAGCACGAGCAGCTTCTTGATCTCCCCGCGCTTCACTCCCTGCATGTTCCTTCCGTCGTGGACGTCCGCTACGACGACCTGTCCCGTGCGCTGGCTCGGATCCGTGCGCGGCGCGACGTCGGGTTCGCGCGGAGAGGGGCGCAGGGGTCGTGGCTCGTGACATTGGAGACCTGCCTTCACGTCGGACTTCGGCAGGCGGTACACGGTCTGGATCCTGCCGCTACCGTCCATCAGCACGATTTCGGTACGTCGCGCGACCAGGAAGAGGTCCTTCGACAGGGCGAAGGGATCACGGAAGTCGTGACCGGGGTGAATGGTCTTCGTGAAGGATCTGACGTCGGGCCCCGCACTCGGGTCGACGAGGACGACGGCACCGTCGTGCTCGGTACGGCCGTGGCCGGGGGAGAAGATCGAAACGACCTGTTTCGATCCGGGCACGGGCCGGGCGTCGATCATGACCGTCCCTGGGTGTTGGTTGCCGTAGAACACCATCTGCCCGGTGCCGTCCGGGTTCATCGTCCACAGGTGGTGGTAGTGGACCTGGCTGCGGTCGACGTACTCCCATCGCTGGTAGAGCACGCGTCCGTCGGGCAGCACCCACGGGGTGTTGTCGTGTTGCAGGTTGGCCGACAACGGGCGGATGCCGCTGCCGTCCGCATCGGCGCGGTGGACGGTCGCCACCTGCGTCAGCCAGCAATTGACCCACCGCTTCGCCCGGCTGGAGATGAACACGATCCCACCATCCGGAAGCCAGGCTGGCTCGATGTCGTCATAGTCACCACGGGTGAGCCGTCTCAGTCCGCTTCCGTCCGACTGGACCGTGTAGAGGTGGTAGTGCCCGGACGTACCCTTGCGGTAGGAGAAGAGGATCGTCTTGCCGTCGTAGTGCACTGCGGGGTCACGGACGCCGCCCGCCGGGTCATCGATGACCACGCGCACCTTGCCCGTTGCGAGGTCCAGGGCGCATAGCCGCCCGCCACGGCCGTACGTGACCTTGTTCTCGTCTGCGGCGTAGTAGCTGAAGTTCGCGTACCAGTGTTCGTCGCGACCCGGTTGGCGTACGGCGAATACGACCTCGCGCGCTCCCGCCGGACTGGCCGTCACCCGGGCGGCGAGGTCCGGCCGCTGACCCGCTGCGAAGTTGGCCAGAAACAACGCGAGCAAGGTCGTGAGGGCTGTAGGGCTGGGTCGGCTCATTGGGACAGCAGGTAGGCCACCAGATCGTCGAGTTGGGAGGCGTCGAGGTGGGAGGTGACTCCGTGGCGGTCCTTCGGGTTGCGGTCGCAAAGCACCTCACGCAACGTCGCGGCAGATCCGTCGTGGAGGTAGGGCGCGGTGCGGTGGACCTCGATCAGGCTCGGAGTGTCGAACTCCGCCGCGTGGTCGAGCGTCCCGCGGGTCCCGACGTCATGGAGCTTGAGATCGGTGAGGAGCGCGCCGGTGTGGCACCTGGTGCATCGTGTCTTCTCGCTCGCGAACAGCGCACGACCGCGCTCGGCTGCAGGGGTCAGCGTGCCGTCTGGCCTTCGCCGCGGGCTCTGCTGGGGAGTCAGCGAGCGGAGATAGGCCTGCACTGCTTCGACCTCACCCGGTTCAGGCTGACGCAGCAGGAACCTGAAACCCTTGCGGGTGGCGATATCGAAGGTCTTCCGCACGCCCCGCCACATCATCGGCGGGGTCTGGTGGGCAAGGAGCAGCGACTTCAGGTTCTTCGGGTTGCCGATACCGTCGTTGAGGACGTCCCAGTTCAACCCGTCGACCCGGCCCTCGTTGGGGTGGCAGGTCGCGCAGCTCAGCCAGTGCTGAAAGCACCGCGTCGCATCGTGGAAGAGCATCTGCCCCCGCCGCACCTGATCGGGCTCCTTGCGCGTGCCCAGGTCGATCGTCGCCGTGACGTGTCCGGACTGCGTGTCCACGAGATGTACGCACCCCGAGAAGAACATGCCCACGGCGAGCCGCTTGCCGTCCGGCGAGAGCGCGGCGCCGCGGGGACCGTTCCCGGGGATGCCCCTGCGTTCGCAGAGACCGGCCCCGTACAGTGCGGCAAGATCGTTGACGAGCTCCGAACGCCGCTTGGGATCTCGCTTGATCCGGAGCCACGTGCTCTCCGTGCCGGGGCTGTAGTCGCTCGCCCGGGCG
>NZBC01000255.1 GCA_002687715.1 Planctomycetota bacterium
CGGTTTCCATTCCATCGATGCCCTGATGTCCATGGTCTACCTATGCTGCGGGGGGCTCGTTATTACCTGGTGACCCGGGATATGGTCAGGAGAGCCGAAAAAGCGGTGTGGGCATCACCAGGATTCCGGCGCTGCCGAACTGCATCCACAGTACGAGCGCGATATAGATGGATGACCACGCGGCGGCGCCGACGAACAGCATCCGGACTCCGGACAGCCTGCGCCGCGCGTGGCTCAGGGCATAGTTGGCTTGCCGACGCTGGTCAGGATCGGTGATGGTGGGCGCAGTCGGGTTCAGTGTCTGCATCACAGGACTCCGTGGCTCGAGAAACCGCTCCCCCTGAGAATGGGGAAGCGGGGCCCAAGCGGACGGGTTTTCGCCCCAATTAACGAGAATCGCGCGCGGCCCTTGAGGGCTGTTCGCGCGCGATTGCGAGTGTCTTCGGGCTAAACGCCAAGGAGAACCAAGGAGCCCGGTCTCCTACCCCGCAGCCTCCTAGTAGGAGGAGCGGGTGAGCCAGGCGCGTAGCGCACCGTAGCTGTGGCCGCCGTGGAGGACGCCCGAGATGATCTTCGTCTCGGAGTTCGGGTACTGCCACATGCGCATCGCGATGGGCGAGTAGGTCTCCGCGTCGTCGAAGTCGATCGTGTTGCCGCCGACGCTCTGGTGGAATCGGGCGGCGGATTCGAAGAGGAGGTACGCCACGTCGATGTCCGTCTGGTCGCCGAACATCATCGCGCTGAGGGTGATGGCGTCGGCGACGTACCACATGTGGTGCACCGACGAACCTTCGTGCTGGCCGTTCTGTTGGTAGATCTCGGTGACCGACGGCATCGGCATGACGGTGGTGATCGCGGGCGAGTTGACGCAGGAGAGCAGCCACGTCTTCATGCGCTGCATGAGGGGGACGAAAGACGCGTCCTGGCCGACAAGCGTGTACTTTGCCGTGGCGTGGAACATGATGCTGTGCATCCAGGGGATGGACACCAGACCGCCGCCAAGGTTCGAGACATAGCCCGCTCCGCCCGCTTGGTTCTCGAGATCCTGGAACGTCTCGATGCCGGCTCTCGCTTCGATGATGGCCGGAGCTTCACCGAGGTAGTTGTAGAGGTCCACCAGGTTGAGCGTCGCCCAGCCCGGGATGCGCGCGCCGTAGTAGCCCGTCCAGTTGCGAGGACTGTTGCGGAGCAGGAAGTCCTGGGCCTCGCGTGCCGCTTCGTACGAGCCTTCATCGCCGGTAAGGGCATAGTGGAGCAGGATGCCGTGGACCCAGTTGTGACTGTTCTGGCCGAAGAGGAAGTTCCCGTGCCACCAGCCTTTCTCGTAGAACTGCGCGCCGCGCCAGAACTCAGTCAGGTCCTGGGAGTGATTCTGGTCGTAGTCGCGGCGGTGGAACGCCATGTCGCGCGCCACGTCGAGGTACTCGTAGCTGCCGCCGCGGACCCAGCCCATCAGGACCTGGTAGGTCCAGTCGTAGTGCAGGCTGCACGAGCCGTTGCCCCACATGAGGTCGCCGAAGTTCTCCCAGCCGTAGAACTGACGACCGCCGTAGGTGCCGCCGCGATTACGGAAGCCGCGAAGGCCGATCTGGCCGAGCTGCAGCTGATTGTCGGCTGCGCTGTCGTCGACGAGCATCGCGTAGAACCGTTCCCAGCGATCGAGACCGACGTCGTTCCATGTGCGCTGGCTGGCGAAGAGCGAGCCGAGGGCGCCGGTGTAGTTGGTCCACTCGGCTGACGCGCGCCCTGCGAGGGGGCGGTTCGTGCGCTCCGCGACCAGCGCGACCTCCGATGGAGTGCGTGCGCCCGAGTGAAAATCGAAGTTGACGGTGTGGGTCTTCCAGCGCCCGCCTTCGAAGCGGAAGTTGCTCAGGGCGAGCGGGTCGATCGGGCTCCCGGAGGTGGGCGTCGCGTACTGACCGGCGTACTCGGGGCCGTTCCCCCACTCGGGGAAGAGCGCGATCTCGACCTCATCGCCCGCCACCCGCATCGTTTTCGGGAAGTTCTGCCAGAACCGGTCGACGCAGACCGTGACGCCGCCGTTGCTCCCGGTGAGGTCGACTCCGCCGTCCGATCGCGTGCCCGAGTGCAGGATATTGGAGCCTGCCCGTTCCTCGAACGAGAACGACCCCAGTACGTCGAGCGGGTCGGATCCCCACGCGAAGTCCTGGTTGAGCTCGTACACCGCGCCGCCGAGGGCCCGCGTGCCGTCCGACGTCGTGACCTGGCTTCCCGCACCATTGATGGGCAGCCAGAGTCGGATGAAGTCGAAGTAGCGGTGCTCCGACTGGACGCCGAAGAAATACCCGTAGGCACCCGGGTTCTCGAGCCGGAAGTCGACGCGCACGTCACGACAGCCGGAGTGGAAGTAGTAGCGGACGGTGAATCGAAGGTCGTTCAGGAGGCCGCGTTGGCAGACGACGAAGCGGACGGTGCCGCCTTGCTCGATCCTGGTTTCGGTGATCTGGGGCGTCACGATCGCCCCGGTCTCGTCCTCCATGCGGAGTCCGCCGCCCGGAGCCACGACGATCGCCTGTCCGTCGACGGTCGCTTCCTTGAACAGACGGAACGCGAAGCGGTCGATCGAGAACGAGGTCCCGGGCATCGGAGACACCACGAGCCGGTCGGGTTGCCACTGTGCGACCATCTGTCCGATGGGCTTGATCCCGATGGACAGCGAGTAGTCCACGCTGGTGTTCGGGGGGCAGTCGGCGAGGAACGTCACCTGGACCCACTTGAGGGACTTGGTCACGTCATCGCGCGTCCCGTCCCACCGGGACAGCACCTTGTACTGGTGCGGGATGATCTGCCCCGCCGGGTTGCGCACGCAGATCCAGTGCGACTCCATGCTCGGGATGACGTAATCCGGGATCTTCGGCATCGGGACCCCGAAGGTGACGGGGGCCTGGGTCATCTGCTGCGAGGTCGAGTTGACGACCTCGAGTGGAAGCCCCTGAGCGCAGAGCGCTCCGTGAATCAGACCAAGGACAACGGCAGTAGAGGCGAGGCGCGAGAAAGGCAAAGTGGACTCCGATGCGAGTAGATTCGGTGGGACGGGTGGATTCCGGGTGGACCAAGGGCGGAGATCGTGGACCACGTCCTCCAACGACGCGGATTCCGAGAGCGGGTCGCGTCTCCTCTCTTCTCGTCATGCCCTATCTCCTGGCATATGTGGCATTTGGCGCGTGATATGTCTTGTCCTGCCCCTGATGCGCGGGGGGCGGGAGCAACCGGGCGTTACGCTGCCCGAGCTGGTTCGTCCTGTTTGCTGGAGCGGTGCGCCGACGTACGTCGGCTCTCCGGAGGTCACGCCATGCTCTTGCGACCCGCGTTCTCGATTCTCGTGCTCATCGTGTGGGTCATGCCCGCGGTGGGTCAGCGTCCGACCCCGCTTCCGCCTCGGGCGTCGCCCGCACCGCGTCCGTCACCGCCCCCTGGTTCCGCGGGGCGCGCGGCACAGCGACAGCGGCAGGTGGAAGCTGCGCGCCGTCGCGTCGCGGAGGAGCGGCGGGGAGTTCGCGGCGACCGACGTCGGGACCGCGACGAAAACCCCAACCCGCCTCGCCCCCCTCGTCGGCGTCCGGGTGCCGGCGGGCGTCCGGCTCGTCCCGACGACGGCATCAAACGCCGGCGGCTGCGCCGGCTGCCGTTCGGGGTCCGCGATCGGGCCGAGAAGGGTTTCCTCGGCAAGCTGGCCCACCGGGTGGGTCGTATCGGCGACTATTCCTACGTGGCCGACATCGCAGCCACGGACACCGACGGTGGTTTCCGACGCCTCAAGGTCGTCTACCGCGGGCTCTTCCGAAAGGGTGAGCCGATGCGGCATCGGATCTCCGTTCGTGACGTCACGGGCTCCTCCGAGATCGTCCGCGAGCGCTTTGTCATCGAGGAGTTCCCAGGTGAGCGTCCGCAGACGTGGCATCTGAAGGCCGGCAAGGTCGTGCCGTGGGTCGTGAGCGACGTGTTGAGCTATCCGCTCGCGGGGAAGCACCCCCTGGAGCTGAGCGACGTCATGCCCTTCCACCCCGGCCGCTTCCGCATGGACCTGGCAGGAGAGGGCGAAAGCGACGGGCGTCCCGTCTACCACTTCAACGCTTATCCGAGCTCCGGAAAACCGGGGACGCTGGACCTCGTTTTCTGGAAGTTCAGTCACCTCCTCGTACGCATGCGGACCCACTCCAAGGGTGCGATCACGAAGGAGGTCGCCCACTCCGAGCTGAAGAACGTGGGTGGTTTCCTGGGCTTCGAGCGCACGCGGATCCAGTGGCCGAAGTCCTCGGCCAGCTCGTCCGTTCGCTTGATCAACCGGCGCTACAACCGCAAACTGGACCCGCTCATCTTCAAGCCCGAGTCGCTCGGGGTCGTCAAGTAGGTCCTGGAACGCGAGGGCCGGCGGCAGCCCGCTCGGCGTTCAGCAGCTCAGGATCGGACCCCAATGGACGACACCGCCAACGTCAAAGCCCTGCGTAAGCGCGTGGCCCAGATCGTCCGGCGGGTCGAGAGCCACCCGGAGCGTGGCGCGCTCATCCTCAAGGGTGACGTGAGCGACCTGCTCACGGAGATGAAACGCCTCGCCCGCTCGGAGCCGTCCACCGTCCTGGACGTCCTCCTGTTCCTCATGGAACGCCTGAGCCCCGTCATGGGCGAGCTGGACGACAACGCGGGGTTCGCGGGGGGCCTCATCCCGGAGATCGTCGGCCGCATCCGCGGGATCATGCGTCAGGACGCGCGCACGGGCGACCAGCAGATCGACCATGCCAACGCGGTCGATCGCCTGTTCAAGCTCTGGGTCGAGGATGCGGAGGGGTACTACACCGAACTCGATGGACTCCTGCTCTCGGCGAGTGAGACGCCCGCTGGTGAGCTGACCCTCCGCGATCGGCTGGTGACCTACATCCGCGGCCTGCCGCTGGTGTTCCCGCCTCCGCGCGGAGCCTCCGACGACCTGCGACGGGCGCTCTCCATCGCGGAGCGTCATCGCTGTGAGCGGCTGCTCGGCGAACTCCTGGCCCGGATCGGGATGGCGGAGTACGCGGTCATCGTCGCCGAGGACCACTATCGTCGCACCGGGGACGCCCTCGACCTGGTCGCGAGCCTGCATCGCGACGGCCGCGCCCAAGAGGCCATCATCGCTGCGCGCAAGGCGCTCGCGAGCCCGCGTTCGTTCCAACGTCAGCGCATCCAGGAGTTCCTCGACACGCTGCTGGCCGATACCATCCCCGATACCGACCGCGAGACGCGCAAGGAGCTCGAACGCATCTTCATCGCTGATCCGTCGGCCAAGAGCTTCAAGGCGCTGAAGAAGGCCGTCCCGGATGAGCAGTGGTCTCGCGTGCGCAACCGCGTGCTGGGGCATCTGCAGAAGCACCAGAAGGCGCCGACGCTCCTCTTCCGCCTCTATATCGAGGAAGGGGACCTCATGGAGGCGGACGGTCTCGTCGTCGTGCAACCGATCGATGCCGACGTGCTGGTCGAGGGTGCGCATGCCGTCATGGAGTGGAACCCGTCGATGGCCGCGGGGTGGATGCTCTTCGCGGCGCATCACCGAGTGGCGACCCGCCGGGCCTCGGCCTATCCGAAGATCGTGCGCGATCTGCTCCTGGTGCGTGAGCTCGCCGATTCAGGCGATCAGCGGCCGGCGTTTCGTAAGGCGCTGACCAAGTTCCGCAGTCGCTACGCCCGTCGGCGCAAGCTCATCGAGGCGCTGGACGCGGCGGGACTCGTTCCGGGTTGATCCCGAGCTCCTTGCCGATCTCCTTGAGGAGACGTTGCGCCTGCTCGTGACGCCCCTTCGCGACGAGGTCGCGGACCCGCTCGAGCCGGGGGTCGATCCGCTCCTTGACCGCGAGGCGGGCGCCTTCGTCCGGACCGCTGGACAGCCGCTCGATGGCCCATGCACCCGCGAGCAGGGCGATGAGCGCGACGAGGATGAGCGCTGCGCGCCCGGCCTGGGCGCCCGGGGCGACCCGGACGGTGGCCTCGGATTCGAGATCCTGCAGGCGGTCGAGGGCGTCCAGCAGCTGGGAGCTCGTCGCAAACCCGGCTGGCGTTCCGGCGGCGAGGCAGCGGTCCACGATGCGGACCAGCGGCGGCATCAGATCGGGGCGACGCACGCCCAGAGGCGGAAGCTCTCCGCCGTCGTGGCGTTGGAC
The DNA here is from genome assembly GCA_002687715.1 of Planctomycetota bacterium. Lineage (GTDB taxonomy): Bacteria > Planctomycetota. Next base: position 6,153 of record NZBC01000255.1, read on the forward strand.
GATCTCGCGCTCATCCGGCTCCGCCCCCTCCAGCGAGAGCGCGCCATAGAGCATCACGCCGAGCGCTCGGACGTCGGATCGCTGCTGGGCCCCGAGGTCGCCGCCGTCCAGCCCGGGGCCGTCCATCAGCCCGGTATCGATGACGAGCCGCCGGGTCTCGACGTCGATACGGAGCGACGTGCGGCGGAGGCGTCCGTGGGCGGCGCCTCGCTCATGGAGCAGCCGGATTCGGGCGGCCGTTCGGGAGATCACGTCGAGGGCCCGGCGCGTGGCGCCTCGCCGTTGCCCGGGGCCGACCGCGAAGCTGACGGGTGCTTCGTCGGCGACGGAGAATCTCACGGCGACGTCGCCCTTCGCGTTCTCCTCGATGGTTGGAGTGACGACGCCCGGTACATCGGCGGCCGCGATCCGGCGCGCGCGATCGAGGTAGTGCGACGCGGGATTGCGTCCGGTGAGTCGGGACGCGTCGAGGACGTAGTACCGATGACCGTCCGGCGCCTGGCACAGGCGCCCGTGCTTGTCCTCTCGGAGCGTCTCTATCCGCGGGGGCGACTCGGCCCACACCGGGAGTGAAGGCTCGGGCGGGAGCTGAACCGTCGCGGTCTTGGCGGTCGCGGGGACGTCGATCGGCCCGAGGATCTCATCGAAGACCTCGGCGAGGGCGTCCTGGTGAGCGGGGAAACGCCGCAACCACGTGGGGCGATCCGGTACGGGGAGCCCGGAGAGGCGACTCTCCGTCAGGACTGCTCGCAGACGCTCCACGACGAGCGAAGAGTGCGACAATGGTCTGATTCTCCCCGGGTTGGCTACGCCAGACCCAAACCGCGAGGCGACATTCTATCCGTGCCCATCGCGGGCGCTACCGCGTTCCTGAGTTCGGTGACGACGACGATCGATGACGCGAAGTGCGTCTCTTCGCGGACGTGCGTTCGCCATGCCAGGGCAGCGCCTGCTCCGCCGTCGCGTCGCCAACCTCGCGTTCGATTCGGTCCGCGCTCCAGCCGAGCGCAGCACCGACATCTGTCGCCAACCGCCGGAGTTCATCGGTGTCGAATCGGTGAAGCAGCAGCAGCGGCGTGCGCCGCCGCAGGAGATCCACGAGGCTCGTCGCGTTCGTCTCGCGGGCGATGCGGACGAGAACGGCGGGATCGGGTGTGGCGTCGACCGGCATCGCGAACGTCTCGTCTCCGCCGGGAAGTGGGGTGTGACGCGAGAGTGTGCCGTCGTCGATGGACAGCCCGCCCCGATCCGCTGCGCGCTCCAGGAGCTCGCGGGCGATGAGGCGCCAGGTCGTGAGCTTGCCGCCGATGACGTGGACCACGCCGGGGGGCTCTTCGAAGATCGTCTGCTCGCGACTCGTGCGTGACGGCTCGCCGTCGTCATCGTTGCGGGCGAGCGTTCGCACCCCCACGAACGCCTGGATGACGTCGGACCGGTCGAGCCTTCGGTCGGCGAGGAGGTGGTTCGTCTCCTCGAGCAGGTAGTCGACGTCCCGTGTCTCGGCAGTGAGCGCGTGCGGGTCGCCCGTGACGTCCCGGTCGGTCGTCCCGATGAGGGTCCGACCGAAGAACGGGAGGAGGAAGAGAACGCGGCCGTCGCTGCGGGCGTTCACGACGATCGCGTGGTCGCGGAGGAGCTGGGGGACGACCACATGGACACCCGAAGACAGTCGGGTCCGCGGCGCGGCGGTCGGGTCGTGGGCGGCCCGGAAAGCGTCGCACCACGGGCCGACGGTCGCGACGACGGTGCGGGATCGGACCTCCACGCTTTGCGAGGCATCCTGTGGGTTGCGGACATCGATCGTGAAGTCGCCGACCTCGCCGCGCACTCCGAGGGCCTCCGCATGGGTCATGATGACCGCACCCGCGTCCCGCGCTGCCCGGGCGACGTCGGCGACCAGGCGTGCGTCGTACGCCAGCCAGTCGAAGAAACGACCGGTTCCCCGGAGACCTTCCGTCTTCAAGGCCGGCTCCAACTCGGTGACCTGGGCCGGGGTCGGAAAGCTCCGCCGCCAGCGTTTCGGCAGCCCCGCCATCAGGTCGTAGAGCCAAAGCCCGAGACGCAGCTTGAGGAGTCCACGCGGCGCTCCCCGGTAGACGGGCACGAGGAACGGGCACGGGCGGACCAGGTGGGGCGCGAGTTCCGCGAGCACCTGGCGCTCGCGCAATGCCTGGCGAACCAGCCCGAATTCGAAGTTCTCGAGGTAGCGCAGCCCGCCGTGGATCATCTTGCTCGACTGGCTGGAGGTCCCGGACGCCAGGTCATCCCGTTCGACCAGCGCCACCCGGAGCCCGTTGAGGGCGGCTTCCCGGGCCACGCCGCAGCCAAACACCCCGCCGCCCACCACGAGGACGTCGAAACGCTCGGCCGCCAGATCCTCCCACCGGTCCTGCACGGTTCGATTATCGAGCCGCCGGGGCCAGGGCCCCGGCTCAAGCTTGAAATCTATACATCGCGATACGATGATATGGGGGCCTGATGGCTCTCCAACCGATGGAAACCCTCATCCGACGTCTCCGGGCGCTCGCCGACCCGATGCGCCTCCGCATCCTCCACCTGCTGGGTCTGGAGGAGGTGACGGTTACCGAGCTGACCCGCATCCTGAACTGCGGCCAGTCCCGGGTGTCCGGCCACCTCGGTCGCCTGGCCGAGGAGGGGCTCGTGGTCATCCGGCGGGAGGGTCGGTTCCAGTACTACTCCCGGAGTGAGGACGCCGCCTTGGCAGACCCCGCGCTCGCTGCGTTGCTGACTCAGGCTGCTGCGACCGAGGCGGCGGAGGTCGACGGCGACGCCCTCCGCGAGGCGGTGGCGGCCCGTCCCACGGGGCCGCCACCGGGGAGCCTCGGTCGTGACTACCTCCCGGGTCGGACGTGGGAGGGCTTCGCCAGGGCGCTGCTCGCGATGCGAGGCGCTCGTCGCATCGCGGATCTCGGGATCGGCCGCGGCGACATCACCCTGCTCCTCGCCGAGGGCGCCGAGCACCTGATCGCGGTCGACGACGATGCCGACACGCTCGCGGAGGCCCGGCGGCGCGCCGAGGACGCCGGACTGCAGGATCGCATCTCGTTCCGGTCCGGCGACGTCGCCAACCCGCCCATCGAGGTGGGGGAGGTGGACCTGTGGTTGTTGAGCCAGGTCCTCCACCTGCTCGGCGATCCCGGCTCGGCGCTGTCGGCTGCTCACGCGCGGCTCCCTTCCGGCGGCCGGGTGATCGTGCTCGACCTGCTGGCTCATCAGGAAGCGTGGGTGCAATCGCGACTCGGCCATCACCAGACGGGATTCACGGAATCCGCGCTACGCGCCCTGCTCTCCGACGCGGGGTTCCAGGATGTGAACGTGCGCCGTGCGGCGCGCGACCGGAAGCCGCCACACTTCGTCACCTTGCTCGCCACGGGGACTCGACCATGACGAACGCCGCCGCCGCGCTCGAACGGCAGTGCCAGGAGCGCATCCTCGTCTTCGACGGTGCGATGGGCACGATGATCCAGGCCTACGGTCTCGACGAAGAGGCCTTCCGCGGCGACGCGTGCAAGGACCACGATCGTTCGCTCAAGGGCTGCAACGACCTTCTGTCGCTCACCCAGCCTGAGGTCATCGCCGAGATCCACAAGGAGTATCTCGACGCGGGTGCAGACGTGATCGAGACGAACACGTTCAACGCGACGGCGACGTCACTCGCGGACTACGCCCTCGAGCCACTCGCGTACGACATCAACGTCGCGGCTGCGCGAATTGCCAGGCAGTCGGCGGCGGCGGCGACGAAGGTGACGCCGGACCGGCCACGATTCGTCGCCGGCTCGCTCGGCCCGACGAGCAAGACCGCGTCCCTGTCACCGGACGTCGACGATCCCGCGTTCCGGGCCGTGACGTTCGACGACCTCGTGCAGGCCTACTACGACGCGGCGCGGGGACTCCTCGACGGCGGCGTCGACCTGCTGCTGCCCGAGACGACGTTCGACACCCTGAACCTGAAGGCGGCGCTCTACGCCATCGAGAAGGCCTTCGATGTGACGGGGCGCATCGTGCCCGTTCTGGCGTCCATCACCATCACCGACAAGAGCGGGCGCACGCTGTCCGGTCAGACCGTCGAGGCATGTTGGCATTCGATCCGACATGCGCCTCTCTGGGGCGTCGGCGTCAACTGCGCCCTCGGGGCGGAGGACATGGCGCCACACGTCCAGGAATTGTCGCGGCTCGCCCCGATCCGCGTGTTCTCGTACCCGAATGCCGGCCTCCCGAACGAGATGGGCGAGTACGACCAGAGTCCGGAGCGCATGAGCGAGCTGCTCGCTGGGTTCGCATCGGAGGGCTGGCTCAACCTCGTCGGCGGCTGCTGTGGCACGACGCCGGATCACATCCGCGCGATTTCCGAGACCATGCGCGGTCGGTCGCCACGCGTCGTCCCGAGTGTCGAGCGGAGGACGAGCTGGTCCGGCCTCGAGCCGTACACCATCACGCAGGACACTCTGTTCACGGTGATTGGCGAGCGCACCAACATCACCGGGTCGCGAAAGTTCAAGCGCCTCATCAAGGAGGGGCGCTACGAAGAGGCCGTCGAGGTTGCGCGCCAGCAGGTCCTGAGCGGCGCGAACGTCATCGACGTCAATATGGATGAAGGGCTGCTCGATTCGGAGCAGGCCGTGACGACGTTCCTCAACCAGATCGCTGCAGAGCCGGACATTGCCCGCGTGCCGGTCATGGTCGACTCGTCGAAGTGGTCCGTGCTGAAGGCCGGTCTGAAATGCCTGCAGGGCAAGTCGATCGTGAACTCCATCAGCCTGAAGGAGGGGGAGGCCGCTTTCCTCGAGCAGGCGAGCGAGATCCGGCGCTTTGGCGCGGCCGTGGTGGTGATGGCATTCGACGAGACGGGACAGGCGACGGACGTCGAGCAGCGGGTCGCCATCGCCGAGCGTTCGTTCCGTCTGCTGATCGACGAGGTCGGATTCGCTCCCGAGGACCTCATCTTCGACCCGAACATCCTCACCGTCGGGACGGGCATCGAGGAGCACGACCGCTACGCAATCAACTTCATCAACGCGATCGAGATCATCAAGGAACGGTGTCCGGGCATGCGGATCTCGGGCGGCGTGAGCAACGTCTCGTTCTCGTTCCGCGGGAACGAGCGCGTCCGCCGCGCCATGCACTCGGCGTTCCTGTTCCACGCGATCAAGGCGGGGCTGGACATGGCCATCGTCAACGCGGGACAGCTCGACGTGTACGACGAGATCGAGCCCGCGCTGTTGGAGTTCGTGGAGGACGTGCTCTTCGCCCGGCGCAAGGACGCGACCGAACGTCTCGTCACCTGGGCGGAGGAGAACTCCGGGAAGGTCGAGGATGCCGCCGCCGATCAAGAATGGCGCAGCGCTTCCCTGGCGGACCGCATCGAGTACGCCCTGATGAAGGGCGTCTCCGACCACATCGAAGCCGACATGGACGCGGCGCTCCAGGCGTTCCCGACGCCGCTCAAGATCATCGAGGGGCCACTCATGGACGGCATGAACGTCGTCGGCGATCTGTTCGGTGAGGGCAAGATGTTCCTTCCCCAGGTCGTGAAGAGCGCCCGCGTCATGAAGAAGGCGGTGGCCCATATCGAGCCGTTCATGGACAAGGCGGAGGGCGAGGCGCGTGGCCGCATCGTCATGGCGACGGTGAAGGGGGACGTCCACGACATCGGCAAGAACATCGTCGGTGTCGTGCTCGCGTGCAATGGCTACGAAGTCATCGATCTCGGAGTCATGGTCCCGGCGGAGAACATCTTGAGCGTCGCGAAGGAGAAGGACGCGGACCTCATCGGCCTCTCTGGACTCATCACGCCCAGCCTCGACGAGATGGTCCACGTCGCGGAGGAGATGCAACGACGGGGGATCAAGACGCCGCTCTTGATCGGCGGAGCGACGACGAGCCTGAAGCACACAGCGGTGAAGGTCGCGCCGTGCTATGAGGCGGCCACGCTGCACGTGAAGGACGCCGCGCGCTGCCCCGGCGTCGTCGAGCGCATGATGAGCCCGGATGCCCGTCCCCAACTCGAGGCCGAGAACGCCGAGCTGCAACGACGCACGCGGGACGCCCACGAAGCGTCCACGGCCGCGGCGCCCCTGCTGCCGATCGAACAGGCGCGGACGCTGGGCGTCCCATTCGGCGATCACGTTCCCGGCCGTCCCGGGTCGTCGGGCGTGCAGGTGGTCGAAGACGTCCGCGTCGTGGACCTCGTTCCCTACATCGACTGGACGCCGTTCTTCCACGTGTGGGAGATCCGGGGCACGTCCGAGTCGTTGCTCGGAGGTGCCGATGTGGATTCGCGGATCGCGGAGCTGAAGGGCGACGCCGACTCGATGCTCGCCGAATTCGCCGACGGCGATCGGTTGACTCCCCGCGCCGCCTTCGGGTTCTTCCCGGCGCTTCGGGACGGCGAGGACATCGTGATCCTCGACGACGCTCGCGCCGTCGAGCAGTGCCGCCTCCCGATGCTGCGGCGCCAGCAGGCCCCGAAGTCCGGCCAGGCGCGACCCGGCGCCTGCCCGTCGCTCGCGGACTTCGTCGCCGATGGCGCGTCCGGCCACGAGGACTGGCTTGGTGCGTTCATCGTCACCGCGGGGCACGGCCTCGATGCCCTGGTTTCCAGGTACGACGCTGACCTCGACGACTACCACTCCATCATGGCCAAAGCGCTCGCTGACCGCCTCGCCGAGGCGTACGCCGAGTTGATCCACGAGCGCATGCGTCGCGACTGGGGGTTCGGCCGCGACGAGGACCTCTCCAAGGCCGACCTCATCAAGGTCCGCTACCAGGGCATCCGCCCCGCTCCCGGCTACCCGGCCTGCCCCGACCACACGATGAAGCAGACGCTGTTCGACCTGCTCGACGGTACTGCCCGAACCGACGTCTCACTGACCGAGTCCTTCGCCATGCTCCCGGCCGCCTCGGTGTGCGGACTCGTCTTCAGCCACCCGTTCAGTCGCTACCTCAGCGTCGGCCGCATCGGCCGCGACCAGGTCATCGACTACGCCCGCCGCAAGAACATCGACCTCGCAACGGCGGAACGCTGGCTGTCACCACACCTGTCGTACGACCCGTCGTAGTCGCGGGAGCGCGGACCTGGAGGTCCGCGCTCCCGGCTGACGTGAATCCGCTACGGCCGCCACCACGGGTGGTGGTGACCCCAGCGGGCACGCTGCAGCGCCTCTTCGTACTTGCGGCGGAGCCGGGTCGCTCCCCTCGACCGCGCTTGGAGCGCTCCGAGCTCGATGAAGCGGATGATTTCGGGGAGCTCGTCGCGGTCGAGCCACAAGCCGTGGTCTGGGCAGATGTCCATCGCGACCTTCATTTCGACGTCGCGGATCATTTGATTGCCGCAGATCGGGCACTTGCGCTCGCCTTCAGGGACCAGCCGGGCGTTCGGATGCTCGTCAGGTTCCACGGGTGGCGGGGGAGGCGGCGGATTCCAGTCGATCTTCTTCTTCGCCATGAGAGGAGCCTATCTTCTCCGCTTGGGTGCGTCCGTTAGCATTCCGGCCATGACCCTCGCTGATCTGCGCGCCGCGTTCCCCGTCCTCGACGACGGCCTGTGCTTCCTGGATTGGGGGGCGACCGGACTCCTGCCGGAGAGCGCGCGCCGGGCGATCCACGGTTATGTCGACGAGCTGGCACGGTGCCCCGGGGCCGACGCGACCTGGATGCACGCCGTGCACGGAGAGACGCGGCAGCGGGTCCGGCAGCTGGTGGCAGGGCTGATCGGTGCGGCCCCGAAGGACGTCGCCCTCATGGAGAGCACCACCGCCGGGCTGCACGTGGCGGCGTCGGCCATTGCCCTCGCGCCCGGCGACAACGTCGTGGTGTCCGAGCTGGACTACCTCGCGGTGGCCATGCCGTGGAAGCGCCGCGCGGAGGACGCTGGCATCGAGCTGCGCTGGGTGCCGCCGCGGGACGATGCCATCCACCCCGACGACGTGCTCGAACGGGTCGATGACCGAACTCGGATCGTGGCACTGTCGACGATCTGCTGGACCACGGGCGCCGTGCTCGACCTCGACGCGCTCGCCGGACCGCTGCGGACGCGCGGCGTTCACTTCGTCGTCGACGGGATCCAGACCTTCGGGACCTTCCCCATCGACGTCCGCCGGACGCCGGTCGCGTTCCTCGCGGTCGGTGGACACAAGTGGCTGGCGTCGCTGCTCGGCGCGGGGTTCCTCTACGTCGATCCGTCCGTCGCGAAGGCCCATCGTCCGGGCGACCAGGGCTTCCTTTGCGGACGTCCGACTCGCGGCCAGTGGTGGGAGTGGTTCCAGGATCCGCTGAGCAGTGCGCAGGAGGACGTCGTGTTCCCGCCGTTCGGACGGAGCTTCGAGACGGGTGGCACGGCGTCGTATCCGGGCGCGATCGGGCTCGACGCTTCGCTGTCGCTCTTCGCTGACACCGGGGTCGACGTCATCGCGAATCACGTACTCGACCTGGGCGACGCGCTCATTGCTGGTCTCGACGACCTGGGCTGTGATGTCCTCACCCCTCGCGACCGCCGGGGGCGCGCAGGACTCATCGTGTTTCACGTGCCGGGTGACGCCGATCGCCAACGCGACGTCGCCATGAGGTTGCGTGGTGACGGGGTCGTCGTAAGCGTGCGCTACAGCGGCGGCCGCGGCGGTCTGCGCGCCTCTCTGCACGGTCCGAACGACGCCTCCGACGTTCAGCGTCTGCTGGAAGCGCTGCGTGCCCTCCTCTGATCGCAGCTTGCGTGCGCGCCTGCCATCGTTGGTCGAACGGTTCGCGCCGTGTCGACTGGCCGATCTGCCGACGCCGGTGACGGCCGAGCCGGCGCTCGCCGACGCGTGGGGACTCGCGCATCTCGACGTCAAGCGCGACGACGTCGCGTCGCCGATCTACGGTGGGTCCAAGGTCCGTGCGCTGGAGTGGCTCCTCGGCGCCGCGCAGCACGCGGGTCGAGATGGCGTCGTCACCCTCGGACCGTATGGGAGTCACCACGCGCTTACGACCGCGTTGTTCGCCGAACGGGTCGGGCTCCGGTGCCGACTGGTGTTGTTCCCGCAGCCCGCCGGCGACGAGATCGCGACCCTGGATGCGGCTCTCGGCGACCGCGACGTCGATATCCGCCGCGTTCGCTGGACCGCGGGCGTGCCCTGGGCGTGGTGGCGCGCTCGCACCACGGCGTTGGGCCGCCAGCGTCCCTTCGTCGTTCCCGCCGGCGCGACGAGCGCGCTCGGGATCCTCGGCGCGGCTGAAGGTGCGATGGAGGTCGCGAGCGCGGTTGCGGCGGGCGACCTGGCGAAGCCCGACGTCGTGCTCGTGCCGGTGGGGTCCTGCGGGACGATGGCGGGGCTGTTGCTCGGATTCGGGCTCTCGGACCTACGCGTGACCCTCGTCGGGGTCCGGGTGACGCCGTGGCCGGTGGCTCGCCAGGGCCGCGTGCGCCGGCTCGTTCGACGCGCGTACCGTCTCCTCCGGGCCGCAGGGGAGATCCGCCCGCTGCGCGCGCTCCCGCTCGAATGGGTCGGCGACCTCGTCGGGCGCGGATACGCACACCCGACTCCCGACGGCAGCGCGGTGGTCGATCAGGTTGCTCGCATCACGGACTTCCGCGCGGAGGGGACCTACACCGCCAAGACGCTCGCTCATGCGGCGCGGGGAGGTCTCGCTCGCCGCCGGGTGCTCTTCTGGAATACCTACAGCGGGCACGACCCCACCGTCTCGGAGGCGGCCCCGCTTTTCGAGTGATTCCCTGCAACTTGCCCCGTCGGTGTCCATCATCGAACTGCATGGCAAACGAAGGCTCCCGCCGGCAGACGGGAGCCCGCAGGCAATCTGCAGAGGGGAAGTCGGAGCCACCCGGAGTCATCTGGGTCGGGCACCGATGTTGAGGGTTGGGGCCGTTGGGGGACGGCCCCAGCCCTCATGTTTATTGCGGCCGGTAGAATGACGCCAATGCTCCGACACGCGTTCCCGACCCTGCTCCTCGTCGCCCTCGCCGTGTCCGCGTGCGGCGAACCGATGGAGGGGGCCATTCCCGCGACGCCGCGGACTGCCGATGAGCGTCTGGCGCTCCGGCTGCTCTGGTACCGCGAGGCGCTGGACCAGGCCGACGTGCTCGAGGTCGTCGAGACTCGTCGGATCGAACGCAAGGGCGCAATGGCGACCGGCCCCACGACCATCCGCCGCAGGCTCGGAACGGCCCGGATCGTGGGGATCTCGGGCCCGCTGGAGCGCCCCGGGATGGACTGGTGGTTGTCGTTCCTGAAGGACCCCGCGACGTACGGGCTCTCGTCCATCCAGGGGCATCCGACGACCGGCCCCGAGCGCATGATCGTCGTTCACGCGGGGGAACGCCGCTTCGTCATCAGCTGCTACGTGGACGCGGGGATGCTCGACTTCGGTGCCGGAGGATCCCTCCGCCGCACGCTCATGGCGCTATCCGAATCCGGCCGCATGGCGTTGCGTGACGTTCTGGACATACCGCTTTCGGCGCCGCGCTAAACGGGATCTCCGGTAATTCTGTACTCGCCTGCAGCTAAAGGCCAAAAAAGCCGAAAGATCAGTCCTTGGCCTTTCGGACTCGGGGTAGGCTTCCTGTCGATTACCCGTTCCGGCTTTTCGGATCCATCCGAGCTTTCGGATTGACGCTGGCAAGGCCGACGAAGTAATCTGAAAAAGACGAAAAAGCCCACCGGCGACGCCCCCGGGAGACTTCCTCCCCTAGCCCGACCGTCGTCATCCCCTGTACCGCGAGTAGATGACGTGGCTCGTTTTCTCACCACTCACCAGATCGCCGGCTTGCTCGGAGTGAGCGAGCGCACGGTGGCCAACTGGATCGATCGAGGCCACCTCGATGCGTTCCGGACGCCGGGCGGTCACCGGCGAGTTTCGCCGAATTCGTTGCGCAAGTTCCTCCACGAGAAGAGCATCCCCGTTCCCGAGGAGCTCTCCGAAGACGTGCGCATTCTCATCGTCGAGGACGACCCGCTGGTTGCTCAGACGCTCAAGGGATATCTCCTGGGCGACAACCCCAACTACGACGTCATCGCGATCCAGGACGGCGTGTCCGCTCTGATCCACATCGGCAACCGCAAGCCGCACGTCGTGCTGCTGGACATCCTCATGCCGGGGATGGACGGTCTCGAGGTGTGCCGCAAGATCCGGGACAACCCGGCGCTTCGCGACGTCCAGGTCATCTTCGTGACCGGGTACGCCGATCTCGATCCCGACACCATCAAACGTGACACCGGCGCCGCGGAAGTGCTGCGCAAGCCCGTCAAGGGCGCGGGCCTTCGCGAAGCGGTGGAGCGGGCCCTTTCGCACCGCCAGGGCGTGCGCGCCTAGAGCCGAAGCGTCTTTCATCGGCCGATCAGCCTCGTCATCCGTGACGGGGCTGTTCTCGTTTGCCGCCGCGGCGGTCAGTCCGGCGAGTCGGGGGCCAGTGCCACCTCGAGCACGATGGCTTCGTCGGTGCGGCGCACCGTGGCGCCAGCCGCTTCCGCCGGCTGCTCGAGGAATGCCACCGCGTCATCGACGGCGCCGGGGGCTGCGACATTGATGGCCCATTGACGCGAACGGCGGCGTACCGGGTCCACGGAGGCGACGTTCGTGATGCCCCCCGCGCGCTCCGTCGCGACGCCGAGGGCCATCAGCAAGTACGCGACCTCCAGATCATCCGCCTGCCAGCGCGGTGACTGCCCGATCGCCTCGGTCATTGCCGCCAGCCCGGGGACCCAGGGGAGGAGCGCCGCCGTCAGGGCCGCGGCGTCGGCCGTCTGTACCTCGAGGGTTCGCTGGCGGAGCGCGAACAGCTTCTTGGCAATCCCCTCGGTCTTTTCGACCCCGGCCGCCAGCAGGGACGCATTGTGGTGCGCGGCGTCCGGGGGGTCCCTCCGCAGCGCGTCCGCCACGCCGAACAGCACGGTCAGGACGTTGTGGAGCTCGTGCGCAAGCAGGCCGACTTCCTTGCCCAGGGCAGTGTGGGAAAGCGGGCCTTTCGGGGCGTCCGTCATGAATGCGGGCTCCACGCACGGGGAGGAACGGGCTCATGATGCCACCTTCCCCGATCGACGAGAATGGGGCCGGGAGGCGATTCATAACCGAAAAAACCCCCGCATTGGGGCTGTCGGGCCCCCCTGGGGAGTGAGTTTTCCACAACATCGTTGCAATTCGTTCACGGTTGGGCGATGATGCCTACGTTGTCGGAAGGACAACGGTCGGTGTGAGGCAGGCCCGCCCCCCCGACCGGAGTTCCCGAGAGCGCGCGGTCTCCTCGACCGTGCTGTTGTCTGCCCCGCACCCCGCGAGGCAGCTGCGTTTCCTGGCACCCTAAATCGAATGGAATCATCAGTCCTGGTCGGACTCGCTCGTCCTGCGGTCGAGACGTTCGGTCACGTTCTTCCCGCGCGTCAGATGGGTGACGCACGAGAGGCGCGGGGGCCGGCCGCCATCGGCACCAGGTGCGGTAACGAGGTGCAAGCACCGGTTGGTCGTGGGGCCTCTTGCCTCTTGGGAGGCGACGAAGGCCACATTGCGGAGGGATGAATGTCCTGCTTCCCCACGCGGACCGGCGCACGTCGATCTTGTCTGACTCGAGTCCCGTTCACGCACGATGCCGACGGAGGGAGACCTCCATGGGCGCGGCGCGAACGAATCGGGTCGGTCAACATCGGCGCTTCAACATCTCGCGGTCTTCCGCTGTGAACGGAACGATCGTCGGGACGAGCGAAACGACGAGGAAACGGCGAACCTTCGGTTGATGAGCCCCTCGGGGTTCCGTGCGCGATGGCGCGGCGGACCGCCCGAGGGGCTTCTTTTCTTGGGCGGAGCGCCCAAGAGCACGAGGAGCTGGATCCAGAGGGATGGAAGGAGGACCCAGGAACCCAGGACTCAGAACCGGCTCTGATCTGATTCCTGGGTTTCCGGGCTCTCCTTCTCATCTCCCGGGCGCGTCCGCGCGCGCTTACAGCAGCGCATCGAGCCCGGATACGCACCTCACTCTCTCGGGCAGCGAGGCTGGCGCATCCCTGGCGATGAGAATCGGTCGGATGCCCGCGTTCAGGGCGCCCTCGACGTCGTCGCGGATCGAGTCGCCGATATGAAGAGCTTCGTGCGCTGCGACCCCACCCGCGAGACGGAGGGCCTCGGTGAAGATCGACGGATCGGGCTTCTTGCGGCCGAATACCGCGGAGATCAGCACGAAGTCGAGCTTCGGGGTGAGCTCCAGGCGGTCGAGCACTCCTTCGAGCGCGGAGTGCCAGTTGGAGACGATTCCCACCGGACGTCCGTCGGCGCGCAGGCGATCCAGCAGCTCGATACCGCCATCGGCGACCTGCCAGGCGTCGGTCGAGTCGAACCAGGAGACGAGCTGCTCGAGCCAGGCCGTGTGCCGGCTCGCGAGGTCTTCGAACGGCGCCGCCACGTCCACTGTGAACCGATGCCACTGCGCGGCCTCGCCAGCGTCCGACGCGCCCAGATCGGCAGAGGGATTCTCGCGCAAGTGCTGCCAGCACGCCGTCATGTGGGACCGGAAGGACTCAGGGTCCGGGGCGGCTCCGACTGCCCGCGCCTCCCGCAAGTACGCTTCCATCACCGGCACCGTCGGGTCGAGGAGCGTCTGGCCGGCGTCGATGAGGATGGCCTGGGACTGGAAGGGCATGGCGGACCCTATCCTCACGGCGTCTCGCCGCAAACGGGAGGATGACCCGTCCCTCCAGATTCCCGGCAAAGTGCGTACGATCGAATGCCTACGTGGAGGATCTCAACTTGGCCGGAAAGCCCATTGCACCCGCACGTCGGGTCCGCGACGTGAAGTACGCCGTGCGCGACGTGGTCGTGCTGGCGCAGCAACTCGCGGATCAAGGTCAGCGCATGCTGTACCTCAACATCGGCGACCCGAACCCGTGCGGCTTCCGACCGCCGGAGGCGATGCTGGACGCGGTGAAGGTCGCGATGGACGCGAACCACAACGGGTACGCGCCGTCGGATGGCATCGACGCGGCCATCGCGGCCATCGCACGCGAGGCCGAGCGCAAGGGCGTGCGGTCGCCGGTCCACACCTGGATCGGCAACGGGGCGAGCGAGGTCATCGACATGGCGCTGACTGCGCTCGTCAACCCGGGCGAGAACGTGCTCACACCTTCTCCCGGATACCCGCTCTATACGGCGCTCCTGGCGAAGCTCGAAGCGCAGAACCGTCCCTACCACCTCGACGAGGACCGGGGCTGGCTGCCCGACGTCGATGACATCGCACGTCAGATCGATGAGAAGACGCGCGCCATCGTCGTCATCAATCCCAACAACCCGACGGGATCCGTCGCGTCGGAATCCGCGTTGCGGGCGATCGTCGATCTCGCCGCGGAGCACGACCTCGTCGTCTTCGCCGATGAGATCTACGATCGGCTGCTGTTTGACGGCAAGGAGCACGTCGCCCTCGGCAGCCTGCGCGACGACGCGACCGTGCTGACGCTTGGCGGACTGTCCAAGAACTGGGTGGTGCCCGGGTTCAGGATCGGGTGGGGCGTCCTCGGTGGTGACGCGGATCGGCTGGCCGACTACGTCGAGGCCATCCAGCAGCTCGGCCGCGCGCGCCTGTCCGCGAATCACCCGGAGCAGCACGCCATCGCCCCCGCGCTCGACGGCGATCAGTCGCATCTCGCGGCGATGATCGACGAGCTGTCGGCGCGCCGTGACCTGGCCGTCGATCGCCTCAACGCGATCTCCGGCATCTCCTGCGTGGCGCCGCAGGGTGCGTTCTATGCGTTCCCGCGGATCGAGGTCGAGGCCGACGATCAGATCTGGTGCCAGGACCTCATGCGCGAGACCGGCGTGGTGGTGGTGCCGGGATCCGGATTCGGTCAGCGCGAGGGGACCCAGCACTTCCGCATCGTGCTCCTGCCCGACCGTGACCAGCTCAGCGATGCCTTCGATGGGATCGAGGCCTTCATGCGTCGAACCTGATCGATGGATCGAGCTCGATCTCTGATTCTCGGCATCGACGCCGGCACCACCGGTGTGACCGTCATCCTCTACGACCCGGACCTGCACCCGGTGAAGCGGGCGTATTCCGAGTTCGCGCAGCACTACCCGCACCCGGGGTGGGTGGAGCACGACGCAGACGAGATCCGCGACGTCACGATCCGGCTCGTGAGAGAGGTGGTGCGGGAAGCGGCGGCAAAGGTGGCGGCGGTCGGCATCACCAACCAACGCGAGACGGTCGTACCGCTCGACGTCGCATCGGGGAAACCGCTCGGCCGCGCCATCGTGTGGCAGTGCCGGCGGACGACGGAGCGGTGTGCCGAGCTGAAGGCGGCAGGCCACGAGGGCGTGGTCCGCAAGAAGACCGGGCTGTTGCTCGACCCGTACTTCTCGGGAACGAAGATGCGCTGGCTCCTCGACGAGAACCCGGACGTCGCGCGGGCGGCGGGGGAGGGGCGACTACGGTTCTGTACGATCGATGCCTTCCTGGTTCATGCGTTGACGGGGGGGCGCGTCGTTGCCACGGACCCGACCAACGCGTCGCGCACCCTCGTCTACGACATCGACGCGCGTACGTGGGACCCGGAGCTGCTCGGCATACTCGGTGTCGAAGCGGCGTCGCTGCCCGAGGTCCGGCCGTCGGCGGGCGACTTCGGGACGACCGATCCGACCGTCGTCGGGTTCGAAGCGCCGATCGCCGGCGTCGCGGGTGATCAACAGTCGGCGTTGTTCGGCCAGGGCTGCTTCGACGGTGGCACCGCGAAGAACACCTACGGCACCGGGTGCTTCCTGCTCGTGAACGCGGGCGACGCGCGTCCGGTCGCGCCCGACGGGATCCTCACCACCGTCGCCTGCGGTCGCAGCGGCGAGGCGACCTATGCGCTGGAGGGCAGCGTGTTCATCGCCGGCGCCGCGATCCAGTGGCTGCGCGACGAGCTCGGACTCGTCGGCGATGTCTCCGAGTCGGAAGCGCTCGCGAGATCGATCGACGACACGGACGGCGTCTACCTGGTTCCTGCGTTCACCGGCCTCGGCGCCCCGTGGTGGGACCCGGACGCGCGAGGCGTCCTCTGCGGCCTCACTCGCGGCACCGGCCGCGCGCAGGTGGTGCGAGCGGCGCTGGAGTCCATCGCGTACCAGACCCACGATCTCTTCAAGCTGTTGCGCGAGGCCTGCGGGCACGGCATCGACGAGCTTCGGGTCGACGGCGGCGCCACCCGCAACCGCTGGCTCATGGAGTTCCAGGCCGGGATCCTGGGGACTCCGGTCGCTCCGTCGAGCGATCTGGAGACGACCTGCCGCGGCGCCGCGCTCCTCGCGGCCGTGGGTGCGGGACTCATCTCAGATCCACGAGAGGCCCGGGCGCTGGAGGAAGGCCGCACCCGTTTCGACCCCGGGCTCGATGCCGACGTCCGCCGGCGGCTACTTCTCGGCTGGGACGCCGCGATCGCACGAACCCGCTCCAAATAGACCGCAAGCACCGCGTATTGATCCCCTTTCCATGGGTTACCAGTTTGCCATCCTGCTCGTGTTCGGCATCTCGTTCCTGCTGCCGGTCATCAGCCCTCACGACGTGATCTACGGGGACCTGCCGAAGCCCCGACGCGGCGACGTCATCGTCGGGTACGAGGCGGCGAGAATGGTCGGAGAGACCCTGGTCACGCAGGTCCGTGAGCACGGCGTGCTGGACGATTTCCAAGACCTCGGCCAGCTACTCTGGTTCAACCTCGCGAACCCGCTCTACCTGGCCGGGCTGGCCATGGCGCTGCGCCGACGGTGGTGGACGTCGACCTTGTTCGGGGCGGCCGGGACCTACGCCGCGGCGCACTGGATCCTCAAAAGCGAGATCGCACCCCACCTGCAGGTCGGCTACTGGGTGTGGCTTGGCGCCATCGGTACTTCGGCGTTCGCGTCCCTGGCAACGGCCCTGCTCGGCCGCGCCGAGGAGGCTACCTAGACGTACCGGGAGCGCGGACCTCCAGAGGCTGTGAGTCCAGCGTCGCTCTGGGCCGAGCGCAGCCCGGATTGCGATTGATTCACAGCCTCTCCTGTACCGTTTCAGCGTCTCTTC
>NZBC01000256.1 GCA_002687715.1 Planctomycetota bacterium
ACCTGGAGGTCCGCGCTCCCGACAGAGCCGAGAGAGGACCTGGAGGTCCGCGCTCCCGACAGAGCCGAGAGCGGACCTGGAGGTCCGCGCTCCCATCAGAGCTGATTGCTTCACGCGCCCTGGTGCGCTGTACTTCACGCAACGCGAATCGGTCGCAAGTTCTGATCTGCCCTGCCGAGTGAGCAGGATCCCGTGAAGAACGGGCTCTCTTGGGAGGGATCACCGAGGGGTCAGGGCGGCGCGGAACAGGGACCGGAAGGTGCCCGCGTCGACGTCGCGGGGGTTGAACTGCGCCGTCCATTGCCGGGCTGCTTCCGTGGCGAGGGCGTCGAGGTCGGCTTCTTCGACGTCGAAGGCGGTCAGCACGCGGGTGAGGCCCGCGAGGTCGCAGAGGGAGCCTACGCGATCGGCGAGCGAGTGGGCGGCGTCGCGGTCGATCGTCGAGGCGCTCGCGAGATCGACGTCGCGGGCGAGCCCGGCGTAGATCGTCGCGACCGCGGGGTCTTCGGCGTTGAAGCGGATCACGTGGGGCAGCGCGAGGGCGACGGCGTGGCCGTGGGGGATGCGGCGGTGGGCGGTGAGGGGGTTGGCCATCGCGTGGGCGGCGCCGAGCATGGAGTGTTCGATGGCGCACCCGCCGAGGGCGGCGGCACGCAGCAGGGCGCCGCGGGACGCGAGATCCCCCGGGTCGGCCAGGACCTCTGGCAGGTGGGCGTGGACGAGGCGGAACGCTTCGCCCGACAGCGGGGCAGAGGTATCGGTGCGAGCGCGTGTGACTGCGGTCTCGATCGCGTGGCCGAGGGTGTCGAGGGCCGTGCAGGCGGTGATGTCGCGGGGGAGGGTGACCGTCAGCGTCGGGTCGAGGACGGCGAGGCGAGGGAGCGCCTGGGGGTCGCCGCAGGCCATCTTCTGGTGGGTGCTGGCCTGCTGGATGAGCGCGAAGGACTGGAGCTCGGTGCCGGTGCCCGCGGTGGTGGGGACGGCGACCAGCGGCAGGAGCGTGCCCTTGGCCTTGTTCTTGCCCCAGTAGTCCTCCATGCGGCCGCCACCGGCGAAGACGAAGTTGGCGCCCTTGGCGGCATCGATGGTGCTGCCCCCGCCGAAGCCGACGAGGACGTCGGGGTTGGTCGCGGTGATCGCATCGCGGCAGGCGTCGACGTCGGTCGTGTCCGGGTTCTGGCGGACGGCGTCGTGGCGATGAACGTCGAGACCCGCAGCGCGCAGAGCGGCTTCGGCGCGGGCGACGTGACCGATGGCGACGAGACCGGGGTCGGTCACGAGCAGGACCCGCCCGGCGCCGGCGGCGAGGTCCCGCACGAGGTCACCGAGCCCATCGACGGTGTTCTCACCGAACACGACGCGAGTACGGGACGGGAGCGGGAGCTCTTCCATGCCCGGCGCGTTCAGGCGCCCTCCTGCCACTCCGGCGCCTCTTGGATCGCACGCCGGGTGTAGAGGAACTCGAAGAGGTTGCCTTCGTGCGGCTGGTTCCACTCGACGCGCGACGTCGGGAGTGGGCCGAGGTTCAGGCGGTCGACGTCGGGGGAGCGGACGAGCGCGTCGATCAATGCGGGGTCGCGCGTGATGGCGCTGACGACGAGACTCTTGCCCATGGTCTCGACCAGCTTCGCTGGCGGGACCTCGACGACGCTCGCATACGGGAACAGGTACTCGGTGTTCGCCAACGGGTGGTCGGCGCGGTCGCAGCGGACGATCGTCGGCATCAGGTAGTGGCCGCCGTCGTGCACCCGCGCTCGAGGTCCCTCCCGGAAGCGGGCTGTGACGTCCTCGGCGCCGCCTTGGGCGAGCCCGCTTTCGATCGCGGCGTCGATGTACTCGGCGAACTTCGGGTTCGCGAACGCCGATAGTCGCGCGTCCGGATCATCGTCGGACCTGGGTGCGATACCGGCGATCCGCCGCGCGATTCCCGCTGCGATCGCGTCGCCGTGGCGCGGCACGAAGATCGCCGACGCGTTGATGCAGCTCCGGCCGCCGTTGTCTGCCACCGACGCGACGAGGACGTCGAGGTGGTCCTCCCACGAGTCGATCGCGTCCTCGCCGATCACGACCTTCGACCAACCCGGGCCGTGGAGCTGGATCGCTGGATTCGAAGCGTAGACCTTCGTCGTCGCCGCGTCGCCGAAGATCAACCCGCGTCCGCAGCGCTCCAGGATCGTGGCCGCGCCCTCGTGGTCGGTCGGGTAGAGGGAGAACGCCTCCTTGGGGCACCCCGCGGCGACGAACGCGGCCACGATGCGCAATGGCGTCCACGGCTCCTCACGCCCGGGCTTCAGCACGACGGGCACCTTCAGTGCGATGGCCGGCATCCAGATCGAGTTCACGCCCGGCGAGTTGCTCGGCAGGACGACCCCGAGGGACGTCCCGGCGGGGGCGTAGCACACCGGGATACCGTCGTGGTCACCGAACAGGGTGTCCACGACCGAGGGGTCCATCCCGCGGGTCAGCCCGCGCAGCACGCTCTCCATCTCGTCGAAGACGGTGAACACCTTCTGCATGTTCTTGCGGCAGAGGGTGTGGGGCAGCCCCGACGTGGCGCTCAATGCGCGAACGTAGTCCTCGGGCGACTGGGTCGCCCCCTCGCCGTTGATGGACAGCGTGCCCTCGAGGAACAGCTGCCCGGCCTCCTTGCAGATCTCCAGCATCCGCGCCATCGGGATCGCCCGCAGCGCCGCGGCGCGGTCCCCGATCCGTCGCAGGTCCCGCTTCACGATCCCTGCATTGGCCTGGCTCACCTTCGCGAGCACGGCGCCGTCCCGGTGGGACACGACGTCGACCAGATCGAGGCTCGTGTATTCCTCGCCGGCGCGCAGGACCGGGATGTGGACGGGGGTGGTCATGGTGAGGGATTGTGCGGATCGCGCCCTGGAGCCTCAAGTCCGGGATGTGAGACGATGTGAAGATGAGCCAGATGAGGAGGGCATTGGCGGTGGGCGTGGTCATGGTGTTGGCGGCGGCCGGGGTGCAGGCCCAGCTGCCGACGTTCTATGTCGACGTCAACGCCCCGGGGCCGGGGACCGGTACGCAGATCAACCCGTTTCCCACCGTCCAGGGGGGGGTGAACGCTGCCGCGTCAGCTGCCTTCGGGACGGTGGTGGTCTCACCCGGGCGGTACTTCGAGAACGTCGTGGTGCCCGGGCCGAGCGCCTTCGGCGTGACCGTTTTCGGCTCCGCCGGCGCGAGCCGGACGATCGTGGATGGAGGCGGAGTAGGGCCAGTGTTCCGGGTCACCACCGGGGTCTTCGGGATGGGTAGTGGCACCTGCAATCTCACGGGCCTGACCATCACCAACGGGCAGGGGACTCTCGCGAGCCGTTCGGGGGGAGTTCACGCTCCCGACGGAGTGACCGCCAACCTGTATGGCTGCATCATCGAGGGCAACGTCGGAGCCGTCGGCGGCGCCGGAGGCATCGGCGGCGCAGTGGGGGGGGCCTACGGCACCGCTCCTCTGCTGAACAACTGCATCGTCCGTGGAAACCAGGGCGGGGACGGAAACACCGGTGGGGTTCGGGGCGACGCCTACTGCCGGAACACGTTGTTCGCGAACAACACCGGGGGCGGAGGCATGATCCCCGGGCCGGGGGCCGCTCTTGGGGGCACATCGAACTTCATCAACTGCACGTTCGCCAACAACGTGGGCGGGGCCGGTGCGGGCGGGGTGCAAGGGGCCGGCGCGATTCAGAGTTCGGGCGTCCTGACCAACTGCGTTCTGTGGGGGAACACCCTTCCCGTGTCGACGGCGGTCACGGGCCCCCTCTTCATGGTCACGAGCATCACCCAGGGAGGGAATGTCCCGGGGTTGACCGACCCCCTGTTCGCCGATCCGGTGAACGATGACTTCCACGTGCTCCCGCTATCGCCCTGCATCGATGGGGGGACGGCCCTGATGACGGTTCCCGTTGCCGACTTCGACGGCGATGCGCGCGTCGGTCCTCCGGACATCGGGTTCGACGAGGCGTTCCTTCGCCTGGTCGTCGACCAGCCCGGGGGAGCGGGTGGCCCAGTACGGGTCCAGAATCACCACCTCAACTTCGGCGACGAGATCTTCAACGTCTATTCGACCCCGTGCCCCGGTGCTCCGGGGAGCGGCCCGGCAGGTTTCCTCGGGCTCTGCACGACCAACCCGGCCCTGCTCGCGGCGCAGGTCCTCACCCCGGTCGGGACGTTTCCGTTTCACTACCTGGCGACCGGGACGACCTCGAATCTGGGTCAGTACGGACTTCCACCCCAGACGATCGAGGCGCTTGCGATCCGCGTGGCCGGCGGCGCCATCGTCGACACCTCGGCCATCGTGGACTTCACCGTTCAATAAGAGCCGTTCAATAGACCCCTTCGACGATCGTGGCCTTCTGCGCGCCGAACGGACGCACCTCGCCCACGCCGTCCCAGGGGTACCAGGAGCAGGGGCGGCGGCGGACTCCCTCGTCGCGCTCGAGGAAGCGCGGCATGAAGAACTCCTTCGTGAGGGTCGTGAGCTCGACGCGGCCGAAGGCGTCGTAGTCGACGGTCTTCGTGGAGTCGTCCGGGTCGGTGACCCGCAACGCCGCCCGGGGCTGGGGGGCGTGGTAGGTGATCGAGTAGCCGTCGTCCTTCAGGGTGGGCTTGTGGGCGGCGAGGCCCATGAGCGTGTTGCCGTAGGTGGGGACGAAACCGACGCGGCCTTCCAGTACCTCCTCGACGAGGAAGCGGGTGTTCTGCGGGGTCATGGTGGTGCCGCCGCAGAAGACGCCCTTGATGCCGGCGTCGGGGATGGACAGGCGTTCGCTGAGCTCCTCCAGCAGCTTGGGCGTGGTGAAGAGGACGTCGACGGACCGGTTCTCGAGGATCGAGACGGCCTGGTCCATCACGTGGGCCATGTAGGCCTTGGCCTGGTCGAACTCGCGAGCGCGGATGAGCTTCTTGACCCACCGGGGGTCGAGGTCGACGAAGTAGCACGACGACCCGCGGTGGTTGGCCAGGTGCTCGATGGCGAGGCGAAGGCGACGCGGGCCGGTGGGGCCGATCATCAGCCAGTAGCCGTTGCGGGGGAATGCGTCCTCGTCGAGGGAGTCGGAGAACTCCTCATAGTCGTGCTTGTAGTCGTCCCAGCCGATGCGCTGCTTCGGCATGCCGGTGGTGCCGCCGGTCTCGAAGATGGTGAATGGGCGGCCAGCGAACCCCTTCGGGACCCAGCGGGCGTGGGGCTCCTTGCGCAGCGCCTCGCCGTCGAAGTTCGGGAACCGCATGAGGTCCTGGAACGACGTCACGTCCTCGAGCGGATTCCAGTCAGCCTTCCCGGCGTAGTCGAGCCAGTACGGCGTGCCCGTCTCGGCGGAGAAGTGCCAGCGAATGACCTGGTGGACGTGGGCATCGAGCGCGGCCGCCGCTTCGGCGACGGCGTCGGGTGTGGCTTGCGACATGTCGGTTCAGTCCTGGACGACGAAGAACTTCTCGATGATCTTCGGCGACATCGGCTTCGTGAGCAAGCTCACTCCGACCAGGGCGATCGTCGAAGCCGCGAACATGATCGTGACCGGCATGACGCCGCCGGGGAGGAAGTCCTCGCTCGATCTCTCGCCGGCGATCGCGGGGCCGAGGAGCCCGATCCAGAACAGGATCGCCCACGTGATCGCGGTCACGAGGACGCAGGCGATGGCGCCTTCGCGGGTGACGCGTCGCCAGTAGAGCGACGCGAACACGAGGGGGAAGAGGCTCGCGAAACCGCTGAAGCACCAGACGGCAAGGTCGAAGATGTTGGCGGGATCCAGCAGCGACAGGAGGTACGTGATCAGGACGACGAGCAGGATGAAACCGCGCCCGAGCAGGACCTTCTGTCCGTCGTTGAACCGGTCCTTGCCCGCCGCGTGGACGACGATGTCGTGCGTGAACATCGTACCGAGGCAGACGAACTGCGAGTCCAGCGACGACATGATCGCCGCGAGGATGCCGGCCGTGAGCAGACCGGTCAGGAACGGGCTCTGCAGCAGTGTCCCCACCATCTTGGCCAGGATCGCGTTCGAGTTTCCACCGGGGGCGGTGATGCCGTGACCCGCCGCCCATATACCGATGAGCACGCACGGCGCCCACACGACCATGATGAAGATCGGGTGCGCGATGACCGTCACGCGGAAGGTCTTCGCCGACCTGGCCGTGAGCCAGTGCTGGAAGAGATGTGGGAACATGCCCACCGATAGCGGGATGAACAGGTAGGTCAGGAACTGCAGCTTGCCGATAGGTTCTCGCGCGAGCAGCTCGGACGTGCTCTCGTTATTGGCGACCGCCTCGGACGCGGCCTTCATCCCGCCGAGCTTGTCGGAGATGAGGATGAACGCGATCACGCCGACGATCATGAACACGATCGTCTGCGCCGCGTTCGCCCACGCCGCCGCGCGGACACCGCCAACCAGCACGTAGCACAGCACGACACCGCAGACCACGGCGCCCGTGATCGAGGGCGGGATCGCGCCGGCATCGAACGTGTCCGGGAACATGCCGCGGGTCACACCCTTGATGACCGCGCCCGCGCCGACGATCCCGATCAGCAGATACGGGATCACGAGTCCGACCAGGATCGGGAACAGCAGGTACCCGATGCCGTTCGAATCGAACCGGCTCCGGAAGTACTGGATCTGCGTGACGAACCCGTGGCGCTTGCCGATGGCCCACAGCTTGATGCCGACGAGGAAGAACACCAGCGAGTGGACGATGCCCGACGTCGACGCCAGCAGCCCGTAGACCCCGATGCCCCGGTCGTAGGCTTTGCCGGTGGAGCCCACCAGCGCGACCGCGGTCATCGTCGTCCCGAAGACGCTCATGAGCAGCAGGAACGGGCCGATGGATCGGCTCGCGACGAAGTAGTCGCTGCTCGTCCGGCGCAGGACCCGACCCGAGAACACCGAGAACACGAGCAACAGACCGAGGTAACCGGCGACGACCCAGAGCGGCGACGCGCTCCTGGCCTGGGCGAGGTAGGGGAGCAGGGGCAGATCCATCAGGTCAGGAATCCTCGCCGCTCTCGGCCCACTTCTCGATCCAGCCCGGCCAGGCGTACTTGATCACGAGCGCCCAGGCGATGCCGGCGAGGATCGAGATCAGCATCTGGAACCCGAGCCCGACCGGGAGGAACCCGAAGAGCAGGCTCTTGTCGGTCCACAGCCAGAAGTCGAAGTGGAGGATCGCCACGACGGCAACGAACCCCCAGGCCAGTTTGGATTGAGTCGACGCGCCCACGACTACTTGCCGGACTCGGTGGGGGCGATCGCGAACAGGTGGGTTCCGGTCGCGACGTAGAGCACGCCGTTGGCGGCGATCGGAGATGAGAAGATCGGCGACGTCATGTCGATCTCCTTCACCTTCGACTTCTGGTACTCCTTCGTCGCGGGGATGACGCTCAGGAAGCCGTCTTCCGACCCGACGAACACACGTCCGTCAGCGACGAGCGTCGAGCCCCAGACGTGACCGTTCGTGTTGTGGACCCAATTCGCCTTGCCGGTCTTGGCGTCGACGCAGTGTACGTAGCCGGAGTAGTCGGCTGCGAACACCATCCCGTTGTAGATCGACAGCGTCGACAGTGAGCGGTGGATCTTGTCGTACTGCCACACCACCTTGCCGTTGGCGTCGAGGCACACCATGTTGCCGATGCCCTCGCCGTGCTCGGGGTCTTGCCCGATGACGGCGTAGACGTGGCCGTCATACACGACCGGAGTGCCGAGCACCTCGCTCGGACCGTACCGAGTGGCGTACTTGATCGGCTTGCCGTTCTTCTTGCGGTAGTGCGGCGGGTTCGCGTCGAAGCGCCACGCCTCCTGAAGAATGTCGAAGCCGTCCGCGTCCTTCTTGGTCTCGGGCTTGAACGCGTACACCCAGCCGTCCGGGCCACCGTAGATGCAGAGGTCCTTGTCCTTCGTCTTCAGATAGGCGGGCGACGTCCAGTTGGAGTGGAAGATGCGCGAGCTCATGCCCGACGACTCCTCGCCGATCACCTTGCCCGTCTTCTTGTCGAGCATGATCAGACTCGGCGCGTTCGGCGCGGGCGTCTGCACGTGGCCGTAGTCGACGCCGTTCGAGGTCGACGTGAAGAGCTTGTCGCCGACGACGAGCACCGAGCAGCAGGTGATGTTGTGCGGGAAGACGCCGCACTCGTCGATCATGTTGGTGACCCAGATGATGTCGGCGTCGGTGTCCTTGACCTCCATCGGGGTCTTCTTCGGCCAGTTCATGTACAGCCCCTCGGTCTTGTAGGGGCCGTCATTGCCGTTCTTCATCCCGTGGACGTCGAGGCACATGATCTCGCACTTGTTGGTGGCGATGTACACGCGGTCGCCATCGACGGCGGGGGAGGAGCAGACGCCGAGGAACTCCCAGTCCGACACCTTGCCGGTGCCGAGCTTGGGGATGTTGAGCTCCCAGATGAGCTTCCCGGTCCCCTCATCGAAGCAATAGACGCAGCTACGATCACCCTTGAACCGGGGATCGCGCGGGCAGTCGTTGTTCGTGCCGACGAAGACCCGACCGTTCGCGACGGTGGGATTGCCATAGGACTGCGCCCCGAGCTTCGCGATCCACTTGACGTTCTTGGTCGTCTTGATGTCGATCTCGTCGGTCGCGCCGATGAACTGGCCCGCGACGAACGACTCGGGGATGCCCTTGGCCGTCTTCGAGACCATGTTGCGGGTCTCGTCCCGACCCCATTGCGGCCAGTCGCCGGGCTTTTGGGCGAATGCTGCCGACGAGACGAACAGGGCGACGAGTAGGGTCAACAGCTTCTTCTGGTCATTCATTGATCGTCACCTGGTAGTTGTCGAGGTAGACGCAGAAGCGGCTCTGCGGAGTGAACCCGTAGATGCCGGGTGCGCCGTGCGTGTGTCCATTCGGGTCGACGACCTCGAGGAGCCACTCCTTCGGTTCCTGGCTGTCTCGCGGCCAGACCTTGGCGCGAATGACCGCGGAGCCGTTCTTCTGCATATCGACCCGCGTCTTCAGGCGATGCCACTTCCTGGCCTTCCACCGGTACTTGGCGGTCTCGCGGAGCAGCTCCATGTTGGAGCTGATCTCCACCTCCTGGTGATTGCCCTTCAGCACGATGAGGTAGCGTTGGTTGACGACGCCCCCGGACGACATGGTGCGACGGTTGCCGTCGGTCTTGATGTCGACCTGCACCGTGTACCCCGACATGTCGGGATCTCCGAGCATCGCGATGTTGCGCTGGAAGAGCGGCATGTCGAGGGTCTTGGCCAGGATCTTCCCCCCCTCGCCGTCCTCCCGGATCTCCCACTTCTTCATCGCGCTGACCCACCACGATGGCGGCGTCGAGAAGTTGACGCCCTCCTCCTTGGGGTGCGCGCGGAGCTTGGTCGCCTCGAAGTCCGTGGAGAACGCACCGCCTGGAATCGCGCGGACCCGCGCGGTCGCCGTGAGGTCGCCGACCGTCGCCGTAAGGAACGCGGATCCGGGCTTCGTCACGTTGTTCGCCTGCATGACCCAGGTCGGGCTGAGGCCGAGGCCGAGGATCGGTGTTCCCTTCCAGCCGGACTTCGCACCCGTGATGTTGGCGTCGACGACCACGCCGTTGGCGTCGAGGCTCTGCACCTTGAGCTGGACGCTGTCCCGCTGACGGATCACGAAATCGCCCGGGACGATCCGCAGTCGCACCGCCTTGCCCGGAGCGGGCGGCGGGGGCGCGATGCGCGGCGCGGGCGCGCTGCCGGTGCTCTTGCCGAAGCAGTAGAGCGTCTCCGTCGTGTGGACGTAGACCCGGCCGTTGCAGATCGCCGGGGCGCCGAGGCAGTTCCCCGAGAGCTGCGTCTTGCTGAGCACTTCCGGTCCGTCGTCCGACGGTTTGATGACGTGGAGCGTGCCGTTGTTCATCGGCACGTAGAGCTTGCCGTCGGCGTACGCGGGCGAGGCGTGGATCTGGTCGGGCGCGAGCTTCTCGTGCCAGATCTTCTTGCCGGTGTCGGCGTCGATGCAGTAGAGCTCACCGGTCATCACCGTCTGGTAGACGCGGTTGTCGACCAGGACCATGGAACTCGTGAACGCAACGAGGTCGTTGCGCCAGATCTCGGAGTCCTTGCCGAGCTTCACCTGCGCGCTCCCCGCCGTCGGCTGGCCCCCGCGCTTCAACGCGATCATGCGGCCGATCGTCGAAGTGTCGAGGTTCTCCTTGCCATGGGCGGCGATGATCGAGTCCTTGTAGAGGACGGGGCTCGAGCTCATCCCCCCGATCGACATCTGGAACTTCCAGAGCGGATCACCGGTCCGAACGTCGACGCAGACGACGTGGCCGCCCGCGAGTCCTGCGTACAACACCCGCCGGCCATCCTCGGTAGCGACGACGGGATACGAGAACGACGCATCCTTCGGTGGGCCTCCGGGAGTGCAGCTCCAGACGTTGGTCCCGGTCTTCTTGTTGAACGCGAAGAACCGATCCCGCGCCGGCGCGTGCGGGCCCCAGCCCGACGTCGCCACGTGGATGATGCAGAGGTCGCCGTCGATCACGGGGGCGACCGTGCGCCCGTTCGGGAACGTGAGGCGGCCGTACTCTTCCATCATCGATCGCTGCCACAGCATGCGTCCGTCGCGGGAGAAGCAGGTCAGCAGGCCGGCCGTGCTCAGGCAGGTGACGTCGCCGGTCTCCGGATCGACGCAGGGACTCGTGATCGCGAAGCGGTAGTAGACGATGTCGCTGAGGAAATCGGCCCAGCGATGCTCCCAGATCTTCTTTCCCGTCGCCTCGTCGAGGCAGACGATCAGCTCCTCGAGCGACTTGCCCTCGCCCTCGTAGCCCATCGCGTAGACGCGTCCGTTCGCGATGACGGGGGTCGCCCGCCCGCGTACGGTGTAGGTCCAGGCGGGGGAATCCGCGGCGATGGTGTCGGGGAGACCGGTTTCAGGCGACGTCCCGTTCTGATTCGGGCCGCGCCAGCTCAGCCAGCCCCGGATGCCGGCGGACTTGCCGGTCTGGGCCAGCAGTGGCGAGGCGTTCCAAAGAACGGCGAGAGTGAGGAGCAAGAGGACCTTCAGCTTCGGCATGGCTTCCGTCCTGGCACGACAGGGGTCCGGTGACGACAGTGCGCTGGGATCAGGGTGGCGACTCGAGCGGCAGATCGGGGTGACGATGCGGCGCACCACCATACGTCACCCGAGCTGGGCTCGCGAGACGGGCGGCGCCCGGTATCCGGGTCCCCGGAGCTCCGCTCGTCGTTCGAACGAACCGGAGTCCGGCCCCTTCAAGAACGCGTCGTCGTACCGCTCCTATTCGCCCGCGGTTACGATCTGGGTTCCCCACGAGCGTTCGGACCTGCCGCCCTGCGTCCCGCCGCCGTGGACCCGAGATCCCATGGGTGACTCGTATCTCGCCTACGCCCGGTCCAAGTTCCGGACCCGGCTTCCGGCCGACCGGCAGTTCACGCAGAGCCATTTCTGGATGGCCCGGGACGCCCAGGCGGGATATCGCGTCGGATTCACGCGTTTCGCGACGAGAATGCTCGGAGAAATCGTTGAGTTTGAGTTCGAGGTGAAACCCGGAGACGAAATCGAAGTGGGTCAGGCCATCGGCTGGTTCGAGGGCTTCAAGGCCGTGACGGACCTCTACACGCCGCTCGCCGGCCAGTTCGCGGGACCCAACCCGGAGCTGGACGCGGTGGTCGGAGAGGTTCATCGGTCGCCGTACGACCGCGGCTGGCTGTATCGGGTCACCGGGACTCCTCCGGAGGATGCGATGGACGCCGAGGGGTACGCGGCCTTTCTCGACCAGACCATCGATCGCATGTCGGGGCGCGGCTCGTGACCACGCCCGCAAGTGTGGCCCGGTACGTCATGATCGGCGGCTTTCTCGGCGCCGGGAAGACGACGGCCGTCGACCGGCTCGCCCGTGAGCTGACCGAGCGCGGGGTTCGGGTCGGACTCATCACGAACGATCAGAGTTCGGGGCTCGTCGACACCGCCCTGTTGAGGTCGCGGGGGTTCGCCGTCGAGGAGATCGCGGGCGGTTGCTTCTGCTGCCGGTTCCCGTCCCTCAAGGACGCCGCCGATCGACTCATCGATGAGGTGCGTCCCGAGGTGTTCCTCGCGGAGCCCGTCGGGAGCTGCACTGATCTGCTAGCGACGGTGACCTACCCGCTCCGTCGCATCTATGGGGACCGGTTCCGGATCGCGGCCCTGAGCGTCATGGTCGACCCGAAGCGCGCGGCGCGCATCCTCGGGATCGCCGAGGGCCGCTCGTTCTCCGAGAAGGTGATCTACGTCTACGAGAAGCAGCTCGAA
Organism: Planctomycetota bacterium; assembly: GCA_002687715.1. GTDB lineage: Bacteria > Planctomycetota. The sequence continues at coordinate 12,262 of NZBC01000256.1, forward strand.
GAGGCAGACGTCATCGTCGTGAACAAGATCGACCTGCTCGACGACGGCGAGCGTGCCGCGCTGGTCGCGGCGCTCGAGAAGCGCTTCCCGGACGCGGACGTGCTCTTGGTCTCCGCCAGGAACGGCGAGGGTCTGGATGCGTGGTTTGAGCGGGTCCTCGATACCGAGACGATCCCGCGCGCGACCATGGACGTCGACTACGATGCGTACGCCGAGGGCGAGGCGCAGCTCGGGTGGCTCAACGCGACCATCGGGGTGACGTCGCCCGAGGCGTTCGACGGCAACGCGCTGCTGGCGCGCCTGGCCGAGGGGCTGCGGAATCGCATCACCGACGCGGGCGGGGAGATCGCCCACCTCAAGATGACTCTCGACGGGAGCGGCCCCATCGGGCAGCTCTCGGTGGTGAGCCTGGTGAACAACGAGTCCGAGCCGGATCTTCGCGAATCGCTTCTCGGCGAGATCCCGGGCGGGTCCCTGATCCTGAATCTGCGGGCGGAAATGAACCCTGAGACTCTCTGGACCCTGGTCGTGGACGCGCTCAGGCTAGAGAATCAAGACGGACTCGTGCTGGCCGTCGAACACGAAGAATGGTTCCGGCCGGCCCGCCCCGTGCCCACCCACCGCGTGTCGGTGGAGACTCCATGAGCAACGACACCCGCATCCTCTACTGCCACTGCGTGTACGCGAAGGTCATTCCCGACGAGACTCGGCGTGCGGTGCTCGCGGAGCTGAGCGCCTCGGGGGTCGCGTTCGATGCCGTGGCGGATCTCTGCGAGATGTCGGCACGCAAGGACCCGGCGTTGAAGCGCCTGGCCGGATCGGGTGCCGTCCGCATCGCGGCGTGTTTTCCGCGGGCGGTCCAGTGGCTGTTCCACGCTGCGGACGCTCCGCTTCCGGAGACCGGCGTCGACGTGTTCAACATGCGCGACGAGGCGCCCGCAGACGTCGTGGCGGGATTGTCCGAAGGCAGGACGAGCGAGGCCAGGTCATGAGCGGCAAGGGTCGGCTCGACAAGGATCGGCTGCGCGTCGTGCTCTACGAGGGGCCGGGGGCGGCCCCGCTGGCCGACGAGGCCCGGTTCGAAACGCTCGTCGCCCTGCTCGAGGACGGCCACCAGGTCACGCGTCCGGCGGCGGGCACTGCGGTGGCGGCGGCCGACGATTCGCAGCATCTCGTACTCGGGCGGTTCGACGATGCGTCGGCTGTGAACGACGCCGGGTTCCAGTCGTTCGACATCAGCGATCTCGATCCGGCCGGTGTTCTCGAGGGGGTCAAGGCGCGGGTGAGCGACGTCGGCGCCGACCAGCCGGGGGGGTGGAAGCCCTGGTTCCCGGTCATCGACTACGACCGCTGTACGAATTGCATGCAGTGCCTGACGTTCTGTCTGTTCGACGTGTACGGGGTCGACGGGCAGCAACAGATCGACGTCCAGCACGAAGACAAGTGCAAGACCGATTGCCCCGCGTGCTCGAGGGTGTGCCCCGAAGCCGCGATCATGTTCCCCAAGTACAAGAAGGGTCCGATCAACGGTGACGTCGTGCGCGAGGAGGATCTGCAGAACGAGTCGATGAAGGTCGACATCTCTGCGCTCCTCGGCGGCGATATCTACTCGGCGCTCCGGACGCGGCAGTCCGAAGCGCGCCAGAGGTTCTCGACGGAGCGTGACGAGTCGAAGGCACTGCTCGAGCGCAAGCGCTGCCTGGCGAAGCTCAAGAAGAACCTCGACATCCCGGACGAAGTCCTGATGACGTTGCCGTCCGTCGGCGACATCCAGGACCGGGCTCGCCGGGCCCGCGAGAAGGCCGAGCGCCGCCAAGACCGTTCGCAGACCATGAAGGACCGTCGTCCCACCGAAGACGACTGGGGGATCTGATGAGCGTTGCAATGGCCAGACGCATGCTGCGCTCCACCGACAAACGCCTCCTGTGGAAGATCGCCTGGAACCTGGGCTGGAAGGGCATGCGGTCCGTCCAGCGGTTCAAGAAGCGCCTGAAGAAGGGGCAGGTGTTCCCGCCGTTCCTCTACATCTCGATCACCAACAAGTGCAACCTGCGCTGTCAGGGGTGCTGGGTCGATGTGGCGCATCCACCATCGGACATCTCGTTCGAGGACCTCGACAAGCTCATCTCCAACGCCAAGAAGTATGGGAACTACTTCTTTGGCATCCTCGGTGGCGAGCCGTTCCTGCACCCGGATCTGATGCGCATCCTGGAGGTGCACAGCGACTGCTACTTCCAGATCTTCACCAACGGACACTTCCTCACCGACGACGTCTGCAAGCAGCTGCGCAAGGCAGGGAATGCGACTCCGCTGATCAGCATCGAGGGCAGCGAGATCGTCAGCGACGAACGTCGCGGCGGAAAGCGGGTGCTCGAGAAGTCGGTGGCGGGGATCGAGGCGTGCATTCGCAACCGTCTCATCACCGGTGTCGCGAGCAGCGTCTGCCGTACCAACTTCGAAGACCTGGTCCAGGATTCGTGGGTCGACCGGCTGATCGACATGGGCGTTCACTATGCGTGGTTCCACACCTACCGGGCCGTGGGGCCGAAAGCGAACGCCGATCTCGCGCTCACGCCCGAGCAGGTGGTCCACACGAGGCGGTTTGTCGTACGCATCCGCAACGAGAAACCGATCGCGTTCATCGATGCGTATTGGGACCACGAGGGGCGTGCGCTGTGCCCTGCAGCCATCGGCATCAGCCACCACGTCTCGCCGTGGGGCGACGTCGAGCCGTGTCCGATCATCCAATTCGCGAGCGAGAACATCCGCGACAACGACGGCGACATCTTCAAGACGATGACCGAGTCGACGCTGCTCGAGGACTTCCGCAAGTCGGCGTCAGGCGCAACTCGCGGCTGCATCGTCCTGGAGCGTCCGGACCTGTTGAAGGACGTGGTCACGCGGAACGGCGCGAAGGACACGACTGCTCGCGGCTCCGCGATGGCGGAGCTCGACTTGATGGAATCGAGGTGCAGCCAGCATCAGCCGGGGAAGGAAGTCCCCGAGAAGCACTGGATGTACAGATTCGCGAAGAAGCACTGGTTCTTTGGCTTCGGAGCGTACACATGAGCGACGTGAGTCCCGCCCCCACGCCCGAATCCAGCGACGCACCGGCGCCCGCGTTCGTGCTGCCGCAGAAGGCCATTCCGCAGGCTTGCCGCCCGGCCCAGTCGAACGTCCCGAACGATCGGGCGGTGCGCGATCGTTTGAAGCTCCTGGCGGCGGAGCACGTCGACCGGGACGACGTCGTCCCTCCCGTGCCGATGGCCGAGCTGCGCGAGCGCGCGGCCGCCCTTCGCGAGGAGGCCGATGTCGACGCGATCTTCGAGGACTACATCGCCGTCCTGCTCAGCAACGCGTCGTGGCGGGAGACGCTTGCCCAGGTCCCGTACGAACGGCGGTTGTTGCTGATCCCCAAGTGCCTCCGAGTGGAGGAGCGCTGCCCGGCGCCGTTCGACGATTTCGGCCTGCTCTGCAAGGAGTGTGGCCTCTGCTCGATCCAGGAATTCACGGTCGAGGCGGAGCGCCTCGGCTACGCGGTCCTCGTGGCGGAGGGATCGGCGATCGTGCGGTCGATGATCGAGACCGGACGCGTCGAGGCCGTCGTCGGTGTGAGCTGCCTGAACGTCCTCGAGAAGAGCTTTCCGCACATGGAGGCAGCGGCGGTCCCCGCCGTCGCGATCCCGCTTCTTCAGGACGACTGCATCGACTGCACCGTCGACCTCGACTGGGTCTGGGACGTCATCCACCTGACGGGAGAGGACCAGACGTATCGGCTCGATCTCGAGGCGCTCAAGGACGACGTCCAGAGCTGGTTCGGGCCCGCGTCGCTCGACGCGGTGATGGGGGAGGTGGACGCCGACCCGACTGCCGACATCGCGCGCGAGTGGATGGCGCGATCCGGCAACCGGTGGCGACCCTATCTCGCCTCGTGCGTGAACATCGCCCTTCGGTTCAACGGCTCGGATGAAGAGCCGGGTCGCGACGACGAAATGCGAAAGCTCGCCGTCGCGATCGAGTGCTTCCACAAGGCGTCCTTGATCCACGACGATATCGAGGACGGCGATGCGATCCGCTACGGTCGTCCGACGCTGCACGTCGAGCACGGCGAGGCCGTCGCGATCAACGTCGGCGATTTTCTCGTCGGCGAGGGGTATCGGCTCATCGCTGAGCTGGACGCTCCGGCCGACGTGAAGGTCGAGATGCTGCGCATCGCGGCGGCAGGCCACGTCACGCTGAGCCGCGGTCAGGGTCGAGAGCTGTCGTGGGTGCGCGATCCCAGGCCCCTGAGCTCGGTGGACGTCCTCAAGATCTTCAAGCAGAAGACGGCGCCCGCATTCGACGTTGCGTTGCAGCTCGGCGCGCTCTAC
>NZBC01000257.1 GCA_002687715.1 Planctomycetota bacterium
CTCCGTCGCCTCGTTGAGGACGCCAAGAACAACTGGGCGTACGCGATCGCCAACGACAAGACCGATTCCTTCCAGGAGCATCTCATGGCCGCTGCGTCCGACGTGGTGGAGAACAAGACGACCCTCGCCGAAGCAGAGGCCAAGGCGTCTACGCACTTCGGTTCACGCCGCCGCGATCCGGGAGCCATGTTCCAGGCAATGGCCTTCGAGCGCATGCGGCAACGAATGGCCGGCGCCGACCACAAGTAGGCCGACCCACGGCATTCCGTGGCCTCGAGCCCCGAGTTCGAATCTCGGCGCCCTGACTTTGTCAGGCCCGACACGACCAAGAGCTGTGTCGAGTCTCTGCTTTGGGTGGGGGAGTGGAGTGGGGCTCGTACTCGTTTAGCACTCGCTCCAGGCGAGTGCGGGCACTATGGCACTGAGCCCTCGGTCCCTAGTCTGGGGGGAGGCCACGCATCTGGAACGCCGCGCGTCGGCGCCGTTGTGCCGACCGACAGCCGCGGTTCGGGGCACCGGGTCGAGTGTCCTGCGGCCTTCGGTGTGTCGGCGACTTGAAGGCGCGCACAGAATGACCCCGAACGCCCTCACTGAGACCTACCTCGCGATCGCCATCGCGACCATGCGATCACGCGGAGTCGTGCTCGAGGATGGCTTGACGAACGAGGAAGTCCGACTCGTCGAGCGGCTATATGGCTTCCCGATCCCTCCGGACCTCAGGCTCCTCTTCCGGCTCGCAAACCTGACACGCAAGAGTCCGGTTGCTCTCAAGCCGCTTGAGACGAGCGGCGGCCCGCCAACGCCTTGCAGGTCGGCCGAGTCTCGGCACCACCCGGGCCTCCGCACAACCCGAGCTCGGCTTCAACCTCAAGAGAGAGCACAAACCAGATGTTGACCGGGGCTGAAGTCGTTGATCAACAAGTCAGAGAATCTGGAGTGGCCGCGAAGTGGCTAGCACGGCCGTTCCATTCTTGGCGATGCCGCCCCCCGCCATTCTCAGGGAGTTCCCTCCCGCCCCAGTGAGTGGGATGGAGAAGAGGCTGTACTCGCCATTCGCGTCGAAGACGCCGAGGCTGTAGATGATGAACACGGGCACACCGTTGATCTCGGTGAAGGCGAAGCCGGCAACCTGGCCGGGGGAGCCTCCACGCACCGTGAGGTCGATCGTGTCCCACAACGCAAAGGCCGTCTGCCGGTTGATACCGGTGCCAAGAAGCGAGCGGGTCATGATGTGGACCGCACCCTCGAAGGAGCCAGCAACGCCAGCGATCTCGGAGCCGGAGACGATCGTGTCCCCGTCGGCCGCGAGAGAGTCCTGTCCGAGGATGGGGGGCAACACCGCGCCGGTTGAATCGTGCGTGAACCAGGTCACGGTCCTGCCGGTATCCACGCAAACCTGGCCGATGCGGCCGATGGATGACCCCGAGCCGATGGTGCCCATGGTGGCATAGGCGTATTGATCCGTGAGAGCGACGTCCTTGGCGATCCCGAAGTAGAGACCTTCGGCGTTCCAGGACCAGAGCTCAGTGGCCGTGGGCAGGTCGTAGCACCACATCGTCGACATGTTGCTTCCGACGAGCAGGCGTGTCCCCTGGATATCGAGGCTTTTCCCGAATTGCGCAGACCCGGTGGCCCCAGGCTGCGAGAGAACATAGAGCTCCGCGCCGGTTGCCGAATCGAAGACGTGAACGGCACCGGTGCCGAAAGGGGCTCCCCCGACATCCTTGGCCGGTGCGCTGACCGCGCAATAGGCGCCGCCCACGGCGACGGCTCTTCCAAAGGAGTTGTCAGTCCCGCTCGGAGTCAAACTGGAGAGGGCTGCTCCCGTCGCGTCATAGAGACTTGCGAACCCGAAATCGTTGAGCCCCGGGACGATGGAGGAGTCATACGCGCCGCCCGCAATGACGTAGGTCCCGTCGGTATCCACGGCACGACCAAACTGCTGGACGAAGCCGTTCAAGATGGTCGGCGCGAGGATCTGCGCGATTTCCAAGCCGGTGCTGGCGTCGAAGAGATAGACCTCGCCAAGCTGTGCGCCCGCACTGTCTGCGAAGGTCGCTCCGGCGGCCACCAGGGTGCCGCTGATGGCGACCGCGTCTCCCAGCCTGTCGCCCCCATTGGACGAAGATCCGATCAGAATCGGGCCGGCGCCCCAGGCGCCGGGACCACCGAGGTTGCGCTCATAGATCCGAACGGCCCCCGTGGCGGGGCCACCGCTCGAGTCCGCGCCGACTCCCACGGCGAAGTAGTCACCGCTAATCCCGACATCTCGGCCGAATCCAGCTGTGGAGCCACCCGGGCCATAGAGCTCGAGATCGACGAGGTCTTCCCCCCAGGGAGGGTTGCCCTGAGCGTGCAGCGCCGTGGTGAGCGAAACCAGGCCCCAAAGGGCCGTGGCGATGATGGTCATGGGTCTCATAGGACTGCCTCCTGTCACGGCAGCGACACGCCACGGTGAGACCCGCAAAGAAAAGAGTGAGAAACCCGCGCGGCCTTGGTGCGAGGTGCGCAGGAGCGAACCGAATCAGTGGCCCCGCTGCCCCTTGAGCGCGGCGAGGCGAGTTTCCGCCGCGCGTACGTTCGGATTGCCCTCCCCCAGGGCCGCCCGCAAGATCGGAAGGCTCTTCTCGATCCACGGCGCGGCCTCCTCCGTCCGGCCGAGGGTCAGGAGGCATTCCCCGAGGAGGCTGGCGCTGTTCGCGGTCTGCCAATGCTGCTCCCCGAGGGTCTTGGCTCGGATGGCGCGGGAGCGCTCGAGGTTTCGGAGAGCACTCTGCGCATCGCCGTCACGCAAGTCGCACAGCCCCGAGAGGTAGAGTGGCCCCGCGACCATCGCGTGGGTTTCAGGGACCACCTCCGCGTAGGTCGCCAGTGAGCGCTCTATCAGAGGGCGGGCTTCGCTCCAGCGCTCGCGGCGGGTATACGCATAGGCATGGTCCGCGAGAGTTCCCGCCAGATCCAGCCGGTCACCCTCCCGGGTGAGTAGCTCCGCGGTCCGCAGGAAACGTGCATCCGCAGTTTCGAAGTCACTCGTTCGCACGGCGAGCAACGCGAGCTTGCGCAGCGTGCCGGCCAGAGCCGGACTTTCTTCATCGTAGCTGCGCTTGAGGACTTCAAGCGCCTCCTGAAAGAGCTCCTCGGCGCCGGAAAAGTCCCCCTTCCGTTGCCGGATCCAGCCGAGGTTCGACAGGGCAGTCCCGAGGTAGGCGTGATCTGGCGAGTGCTCGCGAAAGAGCGCGCGAGCCTCCGTCCAGACCTCGCAAGCTCTCTCCGTGCGGCCGAGTTGAAGCTCAGCGTTTCCGAGGTTCACCAGACTCTCACCAACGGCGGTGAACTCACCGAGCTCCCGCCGACGTGCAAGCGCGCGCTTGTGCCAGGCAATCGCAGCGTCCAGCTCGCCCAGATAGAAACGCGCAACACCGAGCAAGTTCCAGAGCTCAAGCCGCACAGCCTCGTCGCCGACGGTGCCCTCGATGCACGCCAGGGCGTCCTCGAGGGGTCCGACAGCCTCCGTCGGCCGTCCGGCTTGCACGTAGACAGCGCCGAGTTTGGCCAGCGCCGAGGCCTCGAGCTTCTTGTCTTCTTGCTTGCGGGCCAGGGCGAGAGCTCGTTCGAGCTGTTCTTCCGCTTGCTTGAACCGCGAGAGCTGCCTATAGGCGTCGCCAATCAGCGTGCGCATCCGCGCCTCTGCCGCTGGGTGGCCGGCGAGGGCGGCGCCTACCGTTTCCGCAGCACGGTCGATGACGTCGTGGAGAGTCATCCGATTCCCGCCGCCGATGGGGCCGGCGGCGAGGAGGATCTCCTCGAGATACTCTGCTGAGATCTCAGCCAGGATGCGCTGAGTCTCCTCGCGCTCCGCGCGGTCAATAGCGAGTTGTGCGTAACGTGCGCTGGTGATCGTCGCCGCCACAAGCACGACAAAGACAACCGCCGCCGCAACCACGAAGGCTCGGTGGCGGCGCGCAAAGAGCCGAAGTTGCCGCGTCACGCTTGGACGCTGCGCCTGGATTGGCTCGGAACGAAGCCACCGCCGCAGATCCGCCGCCACCTCCGCCGCCGATGCATAGCGACGCTCGCGATCCTTCTCGAGGCACGTGCGCGCGATCGTCTCGAGATCGCCCGAGAGTTCCTTGGCGCGGCGCGGTGCGTCCTCTTGGATCGCTCGGAGCGCTGCGGGCAACGATCGCCCCTCAACCTCTATCGGCAGCCGATCGCAGACGAGCTCGAAGAGCATGACACCCAGCGAATACACGTCGGTCCGCGCGTCGATGTCCTCGGGGACGCCCGCACATTGCTCCGGGCTCATCGTCGCCAGCGTGCCCACAATCTCCCCCACCGCGGTGGCCTGAGTCGTCATCGCGATATCCGCGTCAGTTGAGCGCGCGACACCGAAGTCGATGACCTTGGGGTTGCCGTCGGCGTCGACGAGGATGTTGCTGGGCTTGAGGTCGCGGTGCACGACGCCTTTCAGGTGGCCGTGGTGAACCGCGTCGCAGACGCGGGCAAGGAGCGCCGCGCGGTCGCGAAGGTCCAGGTTGTTGGCTCGGGCGAAGGTGTCGATAGAGAGCGCGTGCTCCACCAGCTCCATCGCAAACCAGGGAACGGTCACGCGTCCGAGATCGTGGGTGCCAGCTTCGTAAACCTGAGCAATATCCGGGTGGCGCAGCCGCGCAAGGACCTCGGATTCGAATTGGAAACGACGCACCGCCGAACCTGAGAGCAGGCCTGGTCGCAGGACCTTGAGCGCAACTGCTCGCCGCGGGTTCTCCTGCTCCGCAACGTACACGATGCCCATACCCCCGGAGGCGAGAGCGCGGTCAATTCGAAACGCCCCAACCCGATCGCCGGGCTCGAGAGGCTTCCCGCCCGGCGATGGCGCGGTCAGGAATCCATCGGCGTTTCGCTCATCGGCGGCGAGGTAGGCCTCCACCGCGTCGCGCAACTGGTCGTCATCGGAGCACTCTCGCCCGATGAATTCGCTGCGCTCGCTCGGATCCAGGTCACGGGCACGATGAAAGACCTGCTCCACGCGCCGCCAACGGTCGGGTGGTAGCGCGGTCAAGTCGATCCCTCGGTATGTGAACGCAAGAAGGCGCGGGCCATCGTCCAATCAAGCTCCGCCGTGCGCGGTGCAATCCCGAGGGCTGCGGCGACCTCCTTGATGCCAAGCCCGGCGTAGAAGCGGAGCTCAACCAGGCGTACCTTGCGCTCGTCAACACGCGCGAGTTCGTCCAGCGCATCCTCGAGTGCGAGCAAGTCGATCGCGCTGCTCTCGAAGAGCTCGGCCGTGTCGTCGAGGATCACCCGCGCCGCGTGGCCACCGCGCTTGGCACGCCCCCGAGTCCGAGCGTGGTCGACGAGGATCCTCCGCATCGCCTGAGCCGCGATACCAAGAAACTGAGCCGTGTCCTCCGCGTGAAACTCGTCCCGCTTCAGAAGCCTGAGATAAGCTTCGTGAACGAGAGCCGTCGGCTGCAATGTGTGGCCCTCGGACTCCCCTGCGAGGTAGCGGCCGGCGAGTCGGCGAAGCTCGCCGTAGACAAGGGGAAAGATCTGTCGAAGGGCTTCCTGATCGCCCTTCCCTGCCTGCTTCAGGATCTGGGTAACTCGTTCGGGTGAGGGGGGCTCAATGGGGGGATTCATCGCCAACCCTTCTTCCTACGAGAGCAGGCTCAAGGCTCCAAGCGGATGAAACAAACGTCTAGACTGAGCCTAACGCCCCGCCTCTGGATTGTGCACCCTCCTCCCGGGCAAGGCAGTGAAACCGCCGCGCTCCTCGACGGAGCCAACTCTCGCGACATTCTGACTTCTCCGGACCAGTACTCGTCACCGCCGTCGCGCGGGAGACTGGCTCCGATTCGGTGGCGACGACGCGAGGCGAGGCGAGGCAAACCGAGGACGGCGGGGGACTCTCGTTGTCTGACCCGGGTTCTCATCTGCCACCTCGAGCCCCGCGACCGCTGACTCACAGACGCGACACGCGAGAGCGTGGCTGACGTCGAGTCGTCTCTTCCGAGCTGCCGCTTTCTCGTCGTCGGATTGGGCGGGTACGTCGTCACCGCTACCGAAGTACATCTCATCCGGCGTCTGCCCGCGGGAGGCTGAGTGGGGGAGACGGGGGTTGTGCTCCTCGACCTAGAACGCGACGAGCTTGCGGGTCTGGTCGACGCGGTCGAGCGTGTGGAGGAGCAGCCACGGGCGCTTCAGCGCTCGCCACCATGCTTCGATCATTGAGTTGGAGAATCGGATATCGGTCATGGCGAACACGCGCTTCAGAAGCCCGGAGTTGGTCAGCTCGTCGACCTTGCCGTTCACGTTTGCGCTTCCCCCGTCGGCGGACCTCGCCAGCCCGCCAACCCTCATGACCGGGCTCGCATGACGGCCACGAGGATGCGGGCGACGGCCCGGAGCTTCTGAGCCGACGGCGGAGGCGCAGCACTTCGGCTGAAGCTCCTGCTGGTCCATGGACGGCGCATCGGCCATGGGGTTGCCCGAGGTGACTCACCCAGCCAGCCGTTGGCTGTAGATCGCGGAACGCCGAAGCTCGTCGCGACGGTCACGTCCCGCGTGCGCCGCACCAATTCACGGAGCCGGTGGTCGTAGGTCTTCTGAGGACGGGGCATCTCTCCATCATTGGCGACGGCGGGGCCCCGGTCGGCGGTGGACGTGAGCACCGGAAGAAACGCCCACCCGTGACGAGAGCTCGTACGAGAGACTGCAGAATGTCGTGGCTGGCAGCTCCGAGGCAATCATGACTTCTTCTTGGGAGCAGTCTCAACCCGCGGGCCAAAGCTGGTGACCTTGAAGTCGCCGTTGCCCTTCAGGAGCTTCTCGACCGTCTTGCGACGCAGGGGAACCCTGTGGCCCTTCTTCATCTCGACCTTCACGGTCTTGTTCGGGAAGTCCACGTCGACACTGTGCACACCGTCCATCTTGGCGAGGGTCTCACGGACCTTCGTGGCGCACATGCGCACTCACCGCATGCCTGAGACGCCGAGCACGTAGATTCCGTGGACCTGCTCGAAGGAGCTGACCTTGTACTTCTTCCCCTCGAATGCCTTGGTGACCACCTCACGACCGAGTGATCCCTTCTGCATGGTGACGGTCGCAGTCTTCGCCTTGAGGTCGATCTCGGCGCTATCTACGTTCGCGATCTTGGAGAGGGCCTCACGGACCCCCGACGCGCAACCTCCTCACGTCATCCCCGTCACGCCGACGACGTAGACGGCCTTGGTCGCCTCCTTCGTCTTGGGAGCATCCTCCCTCTCCTGGGCGGTCGCCTGCACGCCGATGAGTGCGAGGCCAGAGAGCAGGGCCAGCATGGCACGTTTCATTTGTGATCTCCGGTAGATGCGGCCGTAACTCGGTCCGGCGTCAACGCACAAGCCGGCGCCGCGGTGGACAACGGGCTCCCCAGCCAGAGAGTCCTCATGGCCAAGCCCAGCGAATGGCCATCGTAGCCACTCCCACTCGGTCGTAGTCGTGCGGCGGGTGATGGCGCGCATGACTGTCGTCAGCCGCCGGTGCAACCCGGCACATGGGTCACGGCTCTGTCCGGGGACATGGGTCACAGTCCGCCGCGTCCCGTCTTGTCCCGCCGATATCCAATCCCCGGGCTGGCGAAGGGTGGTGCGGCCGGCGGGGCGACGAGGTCGTCGTTTGGGGGCCGAATACCCCGCAGGTTTGACCGGGCACTGGGGTGACACTCGCGGTCAGCCGGCGCTGTCGCTGCTCGGTACGGGAGCGAGGTCAAAAAAACCCGGTTTCCCTGGCCGGTCGCCACGGGGGAGGGGGATTCACGGGCGGAGCGAACCAATCGGACCTTCAACCGGAGAGATCCCATGAAGACTTTGACGACCGCCTTGATCCTGATGATGACCATCGTCGTCGCCTCGGCCGACGTCGCCGGGCAGACCCCTTCGGCCTCCCTGCGGGCCGCGAACGACAAGGCCGCCCGGCAGTACCAGATCTACCTCACGGCCAACCGCCAGGCCGGCTATTCCTCGAACGGCCTGACCGGCAAGTGGAACTCGGTCTACTACCGGTTCATCGTCAAGAAGGGCAACCTGCGGAACCAGGGCATCACCATCTTCCGGCGTGATCTCGCGGCGTCGCGCAGCACGTACGACGACGCGATCTTCAAGGCCCGTCTCGCGGTCGACAAGCTGAAGACCAAGCGCTACTGGCAGCAGCGAGTCCTCAAGCCGAGCCATCGGTACTTGATCAAGAGCACGGACAACACGATCCGCGCCATCGAGAAACAGATCTTCGGCCTGCAGCAGCGCTGGTCGGGGATCAGCCGTAGCTGGGAGGCGAAGATCCGCCGCGCACAGCTCCTCTGAGATCTCCGTGTCAGGAGAGCGGCCAGCGACGACGGGCGGTGGTGCATGGCAATCAGGACGCATGAAATGCCCCCGTCTCGCGAACCTCTCGGCTCCTGATGGGGACGGACTCCGGCTTCCCCGGCCTCCGTTGCGCGTTCGATTGCGGGCTGAATCTCCGCGTGGGCCAGTTCTCGATTCCGCTGGCGCGAGAGAACGACTTCGGCACATCCGACATCCTGGGCGTGGACTACTCGGTCATCGATGGCGCATCGGTCCGGGAGAATCCAAGGCCGTTCAACTTTCCGAGCAAGGCGACACCCTCCGTTGGTGGGCTTCGGTCGGCAGTGGCCTTCGCACTCCGAACACGGGCTTTTCGCCCTCTGAGCACGCCGACTACCCGTTCAGCTTTCGGGGCGAAGGGAGGCTCGTCGGCGACGAGTGGGACCCGTTCGAGGGCGCGACGTCGTGGCACGACGCTCCGCTCGCCATGCTTGTCGGGATCGGGCTGCACTGCGAATCCGGCGCGCGCTTCTCCTTGGGTGAATCCGAATCCGACCTGTTCTTCGCCGTCGCGAACGTGAGCAACGACATGACCGAGCAGCGATAGCTCCTCTTCGATGTGGGGTGAGCCCCAGATAGAGTTCTAAGGGCAGTGTCGCTGGATCAGCGCCATGAGGTTGCGGCAGATCGGCGGACGACCAGGTTCGATCACAACTTCGCGGCGATCGGATCGGTTGACTTCTCGCGCACGACCGCGGTCGGGCGCCTTCTACGCACTGGAGGCCTTCGCACTCGGCCGTCTGGAATCTGTGCCTTTTGCGGGCGGCGACACGTTTCGAGCCATGACGATGAGGGAGTACATTACGAGGATGGCGACGCCGGGAACAACGGTCTGCATCCAGTTTGGGTTGCGGCCGCCGAACCTGAACTGCAGGTGTGACAGGATCACCGAGACCACGGTGAACGAGATCAGGAGCTTGCGCGCGAGGCCGAGCTTCCTGCTCTGGCCACCCATCCGTTTGTCATCTGATGGGACTTGCGATGGGTCCGGCGCCATGGAGTTTCGTCTTCTCTTCAATCGTCTTCTCTGATCGACACAGAGCTGTGCAGGGCAACCCGTGGGCTCCGGAGACTATATCGGTCCAGGTGCCTCGGCAGTTCCGAACGAATCCTCGCCAACGGATTGGTTGGCGCAAGCAACTCACGACATTCGGCCGTTTCCCGTGCGAGTTCTCGGCCACGGGACGGCCGACGGCCGGCGAATCCCCGCGGACGGGAACTGTCCATTCCGATGTCGAGGGAGTAGCGGGTAGACTCGACCCTCCCATGACTCGTTCTCCCAGGAGCTTCGCATGAACCGACTGCCAGGACTCGCCTTCCTCGTCTTCACCGGAGCGCTCCTGCTGGGCGACGCCTTCGGTCAGTCGAAGCCCGCGACCGCGACGGCAAGCGACGCCGACCTGCGCCCTCTGCGCGCGGCTCACGCCCAGCGCCTCTCGGACCTGGCCGGCCAGGCCATCGGAGATCGCCTGCTCGTCGACGCAGAGCGCTTGATGCTCACGGCCAAGAAGTGGCACCCGGACCTCGCCGATCTGGAGGCCGTCAAGAAGCGCCTCTACGCAGCATACGTAGCGGTCGCCCGCACCGAGAAGGACGCGGCCAAGGCCTTCTGGAGCTCCAAGGCCTACCCCAAGAAGCTCGACCGGCTCCACGGCCTGGAGAGCAAGGCCCGGAGCGCGACGCTCGGCGAGGTGGCCACCACCGCCAGGCGATTCCGCGCGGCCCAGGATGACGCCGCCCTGGACGCCCTGGGGCGCCTGGCGCTCGAACTCGACGTCTCGACGACCAGGCTCGATCGCATTGCCGGCAATCGCCGCATGACCGGGCTCCGCCAAGAAAGGGCCAGTCGGTTCCACCTCGACAACCTGGAGCTCGGCGGGAGCATCGTCGGCCCGAAGGTCGACCTCGCCCACCTCCGCGGCAAGGTCGTCCTCTGGCGCAACTTCTCCTTGTGATCGGGCTGAGTGCGCCGCTGGCGCCCGTTTGTCGGTCTGGCAGACGCCCTCGGAAGCAAGCGCTTTCAGATGATCTTCGCGAACCCCTTCCCGTTCAGCGCCTCCGTCTACCCCAAGGTCAAGACCGTGACCGCCAAGGTCGGTCTCGAGAAAGGCCGGAAGAACCTCCGCTTCCTCCACCACGTCGCTCACCCCGCCGTCGACCGCAACTCCCCGTGCGTCTCGCCGGGCTGGAATTCGAGCAGCGGCGAGATCCTGGCCACGAAGCGCCACGGCTCGTGCATCCTCTTCGACCGCGACGGGAGCATGGTCTTTCGCGGCCGCGCCTCGTTCGAGGAGATCGAGAAGAAGATCCGGAGGCTCGTTCGCAAGCGCTGACGGTCAGGCGGCCAGGCTTCTTCTGGCGCCATCGTTTGCGGTGCTATCTCTCACGATATTCTGCACCTTCGTCACGAGTACTCGTCACCCCCTGTGGGTCCCGAAGACCCCGTCCGCGTTCGAATCGTCGAGCATCGTCGAACGTTGACCTGCAGTGTCGCCGCGTCCAGTCAGAAGGAGACGGACGTTGACTGCGAATCGAGTCGGTCGGTGCGCGCAGAATAAGGTGGCGCGGCGACTGGGCGACATCATCGCGCTCTGCGCGGAGGCCCTCACCGAAGGGTAGGATCAATCACCACCGGACCTGGCTGACGGCCGATCTCCTTGCCCTTCGCCGCAAGCCGGGGGCGCTGATCATCGTTGAGCCCGAGCCGGCGGGAACCGACTGCTCCCTCAGGACCCGGTTATCTTCGCGCAGGTAGTCGAGCACCTTCTGCTGCTCCCGGTTCAGCCATCCGGCGAGGCAGGAGAGGAGGAAGATCTGGGGGAGTGCGGCGCTTTCATGGCCGAGCAGCGTAGACGGAAGTGCCGGGCCGCGAACGTCTTGCAGGTCGGCCGAGTTTCTGCACGCAACGGGAGCGGGGTGGGGCTTGTACTCACTCAAGGCGAGTATCGGTGCAACTCACGCGCTGCGCTTCCTGCCGGGTGGCGGAGCCGGAAGCCTCCGGCCTGCGAACGCCTTGCAGGTCGGCCGATTCTCTTCCAAGGACGAGCTCGATTCCGACTCCCTGGAGCCGCTGAGCCCTTCGAGGGAAGAACGGGACCACCTGGATCCGTTCTTGTGGCAGGAGAAGTGCGGGGCCAGGTGTTCGACCGGCGCTCCATCGACGGCTACGATCCGCGCGACTCCGCCGCGAGCGATCGTGCATCACGAACTCCGCCGCGGACCTTGCCTGACGACAGAGACCACTCATGCTCAACCGACTCATCGCGTTCACCCTCGTCACCTCATCGCTGCTGGCCCAGGGCAGCGAGCGAAAGAACTACCGGGAACTGTTCGAGCCCTTGCCGCTGCCCGGCTCGAACGAGATGCGACTCGGGTCGGGCCACCCCGGGGCCGCGTACTGGCAGCAGCGCGCGGACTACCGGATGAAGATCAACCTCGACCCGGCCACGCGCCTCGTCCGCGGCAAGGAGACGATCAAGTACACGAACAACGCTCAGCACGCGTTGAGCTACCTCTGGATGAGCCTCGACCAGAACCTGTTCAAGCGCGACAGCCTGGCAGCGGGGCTGTCCGGCCGCGCGCGGCGGGCACTCGGGGACGACCTCGGCTTCAAGATCCAGTCGATGACGAGCGGCGGCCAGGACCTCGAATACCAGGTTCACGACACGATGGCCCGGATCGAGTGTCCGCAGCCGGTGAAGGCCTCGGGCGGAACGATTGAACTCGAGATCGAGTGGACGTTCATCGTGCCCAAGCCGGGGATGCGGATGGGGGTCACGTCGCATCCGACGGGTGACGTGTTCGCGCTCTCGAACTGGTTCCCCGCCATCGCCGTCTACGACGACGTGAACGGCTGGAACACGCTGCCGTACCTCGGTTCAGGCGAGTTCTATCAGACGTTCGGCAGCTACCACGTCGACCTCACGGTTCCGCGTGACCACATCGTGTCCGGCACGGGCGTGCTTCAGAATCCGGAAGACGTGCTGCCCGCGAAGCAACTCGAGGCTTGGAAGCGGTCACGGACGTCCGACACCACCGTCATCATCCGATCGGAAGGAGAAGCTCGCAGCGGAGGCGGACGACCAGCGGGCGACCGACCGGTTACCTGGACCTTCAAGGCCGACGACGTCCGGTCCTTCGCGTGGGCCTCGAGCAAGGCGTTCATCTGGGACGCGTCCGGGCTCGACGGATCGCACATGCAGTCGTTCTATCCTCCGTCGGCCCTGCCGCTGTGGAAAGACGCGACCGAGATGCTCCATTCGAGCGTCGCCGGCTACAACAAGCGCTGGTTCAAGTACCCCTACCCTGCCGCCAACAACGTCAACGCTCTCGGGCAGGGCGGCGGGATGGAATTCCCGATGATCATCTTCAACGGGCGCGAGCGCAGCAATCGCGGGCTCTACTTCCTCATCGCGCACGAGATCGGGCACCAGTGGTTTCCCATGATCGTGAACACGGACGAACGTCGGCATCCGTGGATGGACGAAGGGTTCAACACATTCATCAACTACTACGCGATGCTCGACCGCTTCGGGAAGCCCGATCGCCAGTACAGCCTGAGCGTTCTGAAGATGATGCAGCGCATGGCCGGTAACGTCCCCGTGTCGGCGCCGCCAGATCACGCGCCCGGCGCCGTCGGCGTGAATGCGTACTTCAAGCCCGCTCGCATGATGATCGTCCTGCGCGAGGCCGTTCTCGGACCCGACCGCTTCGACCGGGCGTTCAGGGCCTACATCAACGCCTGGGCCTTCAAGCAGCCCCAGCCCGCCGATTTTTTCCGCCTCATGGAAGACGCGGCCGGCATGGACCTTGACTGGTTCTGGCGCTCCTGGATCTACGAGACGCACCACATCGATCTGGCCGTGACGAAGGCGGTGGTGCGTGACGGCTCGCTGCGCATTACGTTCGAGAGCCTCGGGGACGGCGTCGCCCCGGTGCCGTATGCGATCACCTTCGACGACGGCTCGACTCGCAACGGAGTCGTTCCCGTCGTGGTCTGGACCCGCTCGACCAAGAAGACCGTGACGGTTCCGCTGACCGGGGCCGCCAAGCCCGTCAAGGTCGAGATCGACGCGAGCAAGGTCATCCCGGAGAAGACTCGTTCGAACAACGTGATCGATCTCTGAGAACCGCCTGGTCAAGCGTCAGAGGCGTCGGGCTCCGGGCCCGCGTGAGCTGTCGGCCCGTCATTTCACGCTACCTCTCCGGAAGCTCCACGCGGCGCGCGGGTCGAACTCCGACGGTGCTGCCGTGGAATCCCGCGGGATAGCTGCTGCGCGCGCTGGACCGGGCGTACAGGGCGGCGTGACCCCAGCTGCCGCCACGGACCACTCTCGTGCCGGCGCGGCCAGGGCGGAGACCGTCGCCCGCTCTGGTGGGATTCTGGTAGCTCTGGAAACGATCCTGGCACCACTCGTAGAGATTCCCGGGCATGTCATGAAGTCCCCAGTGGTTGGCTGACCGGGAGCCGACGGGAGCGCCATACCGAAACCCATCGGAGTATCCAGGCTCGTACCCCCGCTGGGTCTCCTTCCACGACCCCTCGTCCATGATGTTGGCGCCGTCTTCCAGATCGCTCGGTAGGTTGCCGTTCGCGTAGACCGTGCGCGATCCCGAGCGACAGGCGTACTCCCACTGGGCTTCGGTGGGCAGCAGCAAGTCGCACCGCCTCAAGATCGCCGTGCTCTCGACCCAATTCACCTGATCCACCGGGTGCATCAGGGTGACCTTGACCTGCAAGTCCATGCCCGGTTGGTGGAAGCTCGGGTTCTCCTTCGTCCACCGCATCCAGTGGGCCTGGGTCATCTCGTACTTGGAGATGAAGAACGGACTGAGCGTCACGTCGTGGACGGGCTTCTCCGACGAGAGAGCCTCGGGATCGTCTCCCGCCTCGGATTCGTCGTCGGCCTGCGCACCCATGCTGAACGTCCAGCCGGGGATCAGGACCAGCACCATCCCCATCTCGGGGGTGAGCTTCCCGGAGTCAAGTTGCCCGCGAGGGTCTCCGTCATTGTTGGACGACCAGTGAGCGTCACCATCCCACGCCGGCACCGGACTCGCCCCGCTGGCAACGTGCCAGAACTCCCACAGCCCTGAGTCCCGGTCCACCCCCAGCGGAACCAACCCCTCCTGCGGAGGGACTCGCAGCCCACCATAGCGGGAGTGAGCGCGCGACACGTCGGCCGAGCAGCGATCCCACGCGGCAAGGTGAGCCTCGATCGACCGTTGGCGCAGCGTCGATGCCAGCTCATGTCGTTCCACCATCTCGCGGATCGTGACGCCGTCCGCGCTCGGTTCGCCGACCAGCCTCTCCAGGCCCGTCACCAGGTCGCGAAGCTTGTCGTGGCGCCATTGGTCCCCGTCGTCGACGAACTCCCAGGTCAGCTGCCTGGCAATCTCCCGGCGCAGCGGGCCCTCCTCGGCGTCCCAAGAGACAGACTCCTTCTCCAACGCAGTCAGCTTGGCATCCAGAGCGTCGAGGTCCTTCTCGATTCTCCGGGCCTTGCGCCGCACCTTGGCGTCGTCCGAGTCCTCCATCTCGTCTCGGCGGCGTTCCAGATCCGCGCGCTGCGAGGGGAGTTGCGAGAGCTTCTTACGCCCGGTGGCGATCACATCCAGGCGAGCTATCTGCGACGCGTGCGTCACGCGGTCCTTCGCCCGCGCCTGGTCAGAGTAGGGGAGGGACGTCTCCCGGAGGCTTGTGAGAGCTGCCCTGTGCTCGTCGAGGCGGGATGCGAGGACCCGAGCGTCGTGCAGCCACGTCAGCATGTCGTCCGCCGTCCGCGAGGTCGCTGGCCAGAGGTCTGACCTGGTGATCAGGTCATCCAGGCGGCGCCCTTCCGCAAGACGCTCCCATTCCTGCAATCTGGATGATGCCTGAATCGCGAAGTACGTCGACACCACCACTCCGAGCAAGAGGGAGAGCATCGCTGCGGCACGAGCCGGGTTTCGCTGCACCCAGCGCTGAACCCGAAGCCAGACGCTTGCTGGTCGTGCCTTGATCGGCTCGTGCTCCCGCACCCGCCGAAGTTCTTCCGCCAGATCCTCCGCCGTCTGGTAGCGGTGGAAGAGGCTCTTCTCCATCGCCGTTTCCAGCACCACCTTCAAGTCGCGGGAGATGGATCGATTGACCCTGCGGGGATCAGGAACGTCTTGGCCCGTGATGGCCTTGTAGAGCGCCTGTCGGGTCGGGCTCTGGAATGGTCGGTGCAACGTCAGGGACTCATAGAGAGTTACGCCCAACGACCACACGTCGGTACGCCGGTCGAGCTTGATGGTCTGCCGCGTGAGCTGCTCCGGTGACATGTACTCTGGAGTACCGAAGAAGTCGCCGCTTTGCGTCAGCGTGTCGAGATCCATGTCTTCGGATCTGGCCAGCCCGAAGTCCATGATCACGGGCCTTCCGTCCGACACGACCATGATGTTCGCGGGCTTGATGTCCCGGTGGATCCCCCCGCTTTCGTGAGCTACGTGCAGCGCCCGGGCGGCCGCCTCGAACGTCTCCAAGATGCGCGCGACCGCCGTCCGACCCTCGGGGACCGTTCCGGTGGCTTCCGGAGCCGCCCCCTTCACCTCGCCGCCCTTCAGGTCAGTCGAATCCAGCATCACCGTGGAGCTGCGGCCCGACGTCGTCTCCTTCGCGGTGGTGATCTTGTCGCGGATCGTCTCACCGTCCAGCAACTCCATGACGATGTACGGGGTCGCGCCATCGCGGCCGACGTCGAACACGGCGCAGAGTGATGGGTGCTTCAGGTTCGCCGCGATGGCGGCCTCTCGCTTGAACCTCTCGAACACCTCACCGGACGCCGATCCCAGGTGCTTGAGGATCTTCACCGCGACCTCGCGACCCAGCCGCGTGTCCTCCGCCCGCCACACCACACCGAAGCCGCCCCGGCCGAGTTCCTCGATGAGGCGGTAGTGGGCGAGGGTGGAGCCGGCTGCCGGGATGGCGTCGGTGAGGGTGGATTCGAGTACGAAGTACTCGCGGGCGATTCCCGCGGCGTCACCTGGGAACTGAGCGATGTACTCATCGAGGCTCCGTACGTGCTCCGCCTCCCGGTCCTTCCAGTACTGCTCCAGGAACGCTTCGAGCGGCGTCTTGTCGGGCGAGACCTCGGACATGGCGAGCCATGATACAGGCCGACCGAGTGCTGCTGGCCCAAGCGTGCATCACCACGGCCATCGCCTTATCCACCACACGTCCGTGGACCGCTATCCGTTGAGCCAAAGCGCCCAGGGGACGGCAACGCAGGCGAAGAAGATCAGCGTCCCGACGGTGTGGAGGAAGGTGACGCACAGGACCCGCCATATCGTTTGGAACCACGACCTGCCGAAGAACCCGTGTGCTCCCAGGATCGACCAGACGAGGGCGATGAGCATGTTCACCTTGGCGATCCAGTCACAACCGAATGCAAACAATGGCGTGGTGACGGTGCGCAGCAGGTAGGTGAACCCGGCGACGAACAGGACGAGCACGAGGCATTCGGCCAGGTTACGGCCAGAGCCCTTGAACATGAAACGAAGGATGAACGCTCGCAACGGGAGGGCCAGGTAGAGCAAGAGCTGGAGGTTGCGTGCGAGGAAGCCCCTGATCTCGTCCACCAGCCCTTGCACGTTCCCCGACGAGTTCGTGATCCTGATCCCGGAGACGTCCATGACGTCGAGCCCGAAGAGCTTCGTGAGCAGGAACCACAGCGCCAGGCTGATGAGCGCGAAACGTGCGGGGTTCACGTACCGCCGACGCCGGCCATCGACGAACTCCGCCGCCGTCGTTCCGGGCGCGCGAGCCATTCCGCGAAGAGTCCGGACGAGTGCCGTGTCCCATCCCACCAGGTTCTGGACTGCATCCGCCAGCACGCTGCGCGCGTCGAGTCGCCCGCGGC
>NZBC01000258.1 GCA_002687715.1 Planctomycetota bacterium
GCTACTCCGGAGGCCCGAAAAAGCGAACGCAGTGGGTTCAACGACGACGTCGGAGACCGGCGGCATCGTAACGGTCGGCTATCGACGATCGACTATGGTGTAACCTGAGTCGCGGCTCGCCGTCCTACTCAACGGAGTGGTGGACGGTTCACTGATCGGAGGCGCACCTTTCATGGCCAGCTCTCGCGTTCTGGTAGCCCTGGTTCTGGTCACCCTCGCAAGTTCCGCGCTTGCCCACGGTCCGAGCGGTGCCCCGGTCCGGCCGTCCCGACAGTCGCAGACACTGTGGCTTCGCGATCTCGGAGTCACCTGGACACCGGCGTTCCCGCCCAGCGCGGAGCCGGGGTACGACCCGGGGCTCGACCTCGGTCATGCGCTGTCGAAGCCCGCTGCCCAGGGGGGTTGGGTCGGTCGCAAGGCCCCGTCCCTCATCGCCGTCTACGATCCCGGGAGCGAGGACCACTTGAAGCGGCTGGCCGAGCTGGATGGGGACTCCCGATTCCTCGCAGCGAGCCGCCTCTTCAATACCTACAAAGTCGACGCGCGCACGTTCCCCAAACCTCCGCCCGAGGTCCACCTGATCGTGTACGACGTACAGGGTGCACGGGTCGGCGAGGTGTACGGCAAGCAGCTCCGCCGTGCGTACGACCTCATGGAGGTCGCCTACAAGCGCTCGAAGGGGAAGAAGCTCTCCAAGGTCTGGCCGGCCGTTTACACCCAGCTCGGCCAGCTCGCGCGCTGCGACTACTTGCTCCGGCGGATGGAAGGACGCATCGTCTGCACCGACTGCGGGCGCACCCGGGACGACGTGATCAAGCTCGTCGCGTCCACGAAGAAGGAGCGTCGCGAAGCCCAGGACGAGGTCGCACGCCTGTTGGCCTTCTGATCCCCGCAGCACGCTCGGGCCTCGCTATGATGGAGCGATGCCCGGACGCTCCCTTCTCGCTCTCCTGGCCCTGGTCGCGACTCTCGCGCAGCTGACGGCCCAGTCGACGTTGGAGACCGGCCGCCCAGGTTTCTTTCCGAGGCAGGCCGGATTGCGCATCCTCGTGACCGGAGATGCATGGGCTTGCGTGGTGCCGGCGACCAGCGAAGATCCCACGGCGACTCCCGCGCGCCCGCAGCTCACGGTTCACCGGACGGCCAAGGCATGGGCGGATCTTTGGCGATCGCGGAAGCTGAAGCCTCCGCGCCCGCTCGTCGTCCCGAGTGAGATGGCAATCGTCCTCTCCCAGCCCCCGTGCCTTCGACCGGGGATCGAGATTCTTGCGCTCGAGCAACGACCGGACGAGATCCTCGTCCACTGGCACGACGACTTCCCGGGCAATCCGAAGCTGAAACGCGTGGCCACCGGGCGCGTGCGGTCCGCGATGCTCGTGCGGATCGTGCCGGCGTCGGATCGCCCGGTGCACCTGGGCAAGCACGGCCGCACGGCATGGCTCACGCATGCCCTCGAACAGTCGTCGTTCAGCGACTCGGTCGTCGACGGGCTCCGGCCGGGAGCCAACGCCGCGGATGTTGCCGTTTCGGTCCGGGCGTTGTTGACCCACACCGACGATCTGGTGGCGCGCGCTGGCGTCGATTGGGCGCGATCCCGCGACGCGCGGAACGGACGCGAGGTCGTCAACGACCTCGTGGCGCTCGTGAAACGGTCCGATGTCGTGCTGCTCGGGCGGGTCGCGTACTCCCTGGCCGCGGCTGCGCGCGCCGGCGGTCCCGCGGTGGGCGGCGTGTCCCGGTTGTTGCAGGCGTCCGATGGCATGATCCGGACCCAGACGGTGGAGGCCCTGTACTCACTGCGCGTGCCTCCGGCCACGTGGGCGACCCAGATCTCCGAGGGCGTCGTCAACGGGAGGTTTGGCCGCGCCGATGCGCGCGCGCGCGAGTTGCTGAAGCGCGGAGGGGCCGCCGCGATCCGGCCGCTGACGCGGAGTCTGGACTCGCCCGATCGGCATGTCCGCGTTCGCGTCTGCAACGTCTTGGGCGAACTCGGGGCAGCATCGGCGGGGGCGACGTCACGGCTCGGAACCGCGGCGGTTCGCGACGTCCGTCTGGTCCGGATCGCCGCGATGGGCGCGCTCGAGCGTATCGGCTCCGATCGAAGGGGATTCGGTCTCGCCCGGGGCGCCGTCGGTAACCAGGCCCGCACCTTCCAGTCCGTTCTCCGTCGAAACTCGATCGACCGCGATTCCGCCATCTCCGAGCGTGCGGTGATCGTCGCGAAGAACCTCCTCCGGAGCCCCGATGCGAAGATCCGCCTCGCCGCGTTCGAGGTCATCGCCGCCCTCGTCCCGCGCCGTCCGGCGCTCTACAACGCGCTGAAGCCATTGGAACGGGACGCCGACCTGCGGGTCCGCAACCGGGCGCGGACGTTCTTCGTCCGCTGAGCACCGATCTGGGCCCGAACGGTCAAGATCGGCTGTTTCCATCAGCCCCGGTGGCGCACGATCCCGGACCAGGCTGGCCTGAATCGATGTTGGTACGATTCGAATCATGAAAGCTCAGCTCATTCTCGTCATCGTCGCGGCGGTGCTGACGGTGCCGGCGCTTCACGCCCAGGACGTGGACTTCGACACGGAGGTGAAGCCCATCCTCAAGGCGTCCTGCTACAAGTGCCACGGGGCCAAGCGGCAGCGCGGCAAGCTCCGTCTCGACCACTGGTCGGATGCGTTCACGAAGGGAGACCATGCACTGCTGGTCCCCGGGAAGCCGGAGAAGAGCGAGCTACTCCGGCGGGCCACGCTGGAGGAAGACGACCCGGACTTCATGCCGAAAGACGGCGAGCCGCTGACGAAGTCCCAGCTGGCCACCCTCCAGAAGTGGATCGCCGGCGGCGCGAAGTGGCCCGCGGGTAAAGCGGCGGGCGCAGAAAGCGAGGCGCGGTGGCGCTCCCAGTTCGCGATCCCCGAACTCACCGAACCCCAGAAGGCCGCGCAGGCGAAGGCCATCGCAGCCGTGCGCAAAGCAGGCGGCCTCGCCAATCGCATCGCGGCCGACACTCCGGCGATCGATGTGAACCTCAGCCTCATCGGCAAGGACGTGAACGACGACACGCTGGCCGCCCTCTCGGGGCTCGAGACGAGCCTGGTCTGGCTGAACCTCTCCCGGACCAAGGTCAGCGACGGAGGCCTCGGACGCGTCGCCACGCATACCCACCTGCGCCGGCTTCACCTCGCCCGCACTGGCGTGGGCGACGCTGGTCTTGGACACCTCCAGAGCCTCAAGGGACTCCGGTATCTCAATCTCTACGGCACGTCCGTAGGCGACGCCGGCCTCGAGCATCTTCAGGATCTGAAGGAGCTCGAGAAGGTCTTCCTCTGGCAGACCAAGGTCACGGATGCCGGCGTCAAGAAACTCCAGGCCGCCCTCCCCGACTGCGCCATCGATGTCGGCAAGTACGCCAAGCCGGTGGTGCACGCACCGAAGGCAATGCCCAAGCCGATCAACGCCACGTGCCCGATTACCAACAAGGCCGTCGATGGGACGTGCAGCGTCGAACATCAGGGTCAGCTCATCGCATTCTGCTGCGGCAACTGCCTGGCCAGCTTCAAGAAGGAGCCGGGCAAGTGGCTCCCGAAGATCGAGGAGTTCAAGAAGAAGTAGCAGTTCGGGCGCAGCTCAGGCTAGCTCGAAACCGGGCGAACGTCTGGGCCGGGTGGCTTTCATGGAGAACCCAGGGTTGTCGCTACGAGTCGCGCGCGCTCGAGACCTGCTCGCGATCGCGATTCTCACCGCGGCTTCGGCGTGTGCGGAGCGTGCCCCCACGGCGTCGGCCGGGTTCGTCGGGCGCACGGACGTTCCCCCGCCACTGGTGGACGTCCTCAAGCGCGAAATCGGGGGAGAGTCGCGATGGATCGGGCTTCAGGGGGACGAGGACGGAGTGCTCCTCGGACTGAACCCGTTCCGCGTGCTCGCGCAGCAAACCGACCCGGCCGCGCGAATCTGGGCGCGCCGGGAGGTCGTGATCGCCGTCCGGGCGGATCACCCTGCTGCGGCCGCGATCGGAAGCGAGGGGTTCCGGGCGTTCACTCGCCCCGAGCTCCGAGATCGCGTCGCCTTCCCAGACCCCGCGACCTCGGGCGTCGGGTTGGCGGTCCTCGCGCAGATCGTTCGCGAGTACGGCTGGGGATACCCGGCCGCCGCGTACCGCAACGGCGCACTGGCCATCGATGAGGGAGCGCTACCGGTACTGCTCCGATCCGGAGATCGCGCCGTCGGAATCGGCACTCGGGGTGCGTTCGAGGGGCTGGCCGGCATCTCGATAGTGATCCCGGGGGACCTGCGCCTGACGGTGCCGGCGCTGATGTCAGTACACGGCGAGGGGCTCGAAGCCGCGATGGTGCTGGTCGAGCGCGCGGTGGGCACGAGCGCCGCGCGCCGGGCGGCCCCGAGGCTCGAGGTCTTGAAGCCCGGGGACGATCGTTCGCCGCCGGAGTGGCTCCTCGACGCCCACCAACGCCGCGCCGCCATTCTCGATCGATTCCGTCGCGTCACGGGACGTTGACTCGGCTGGAGCGCGGGGCCATAGAGTCCTGCGCCCGCCGCTTACAGGCTCTTTCTTTTCCCGTATGTCCGGTCACGTCCGGGATTGGGAATCCACGAGACCCCCGGTTTGCGTGAGGGGCGAAGGCGCTCATTCGCGTGACCATCGGTGAGCCGCGCAACGGAGCGTGGAAGACCCTCATCCTCTCTGACCCGGAGGTCCGTGATGTATCGATCGAAGCACCTTTCCCTCGTCTATGTCCTCTTGGCCGTCGTCTCTTTGGTCACGTTCCTTCCGGCGCAGCAACCCGATCGTTGCGGCACCATGCCGTCTCTATCCGCGTTGATGGCGGGGAACCCCGCGATCGCCTCCCGGATGGCGGCCATCGAATCTCATACGCAGACGGCGATCGCCGGAGGCCGCAGCGGAGGCGGGAACTGCATCACGATCCCGGTCGTCGTCCACATCGTGTGGAACACCCCCGCCCAGAATCTCTCCGCCGCTCAGATCCAATCTCAGATCGACGTCCTCAACGAGGACTTCCGGCGTCTGAATGTCGACGCTGCCAACACCCCGGCTTCGTTCTTGCCGGTGGCGGCCGACTCCGAGATCGAGTTCTGCCTCGCGTCGGTGGACCCGCAGGGAGGCGCCACGATCGGGATCACCCGGACGCAGTCCAGCGTCACGGTGTTCAGCTCCCAGACCAACAACGTCAAGTTCACCAACCAGGGTGGCAAGGACGCGTGGCCGCGTGATCAGTATCTGAACATCTGGGTGGCACCGCTTGGGCAGTCACTTCTCGGCTATGCCCAGTTCCCTGGAGGCGCCGCCGCCACGGATGGCATCGTGTGCACCTCGTTCGCGTTCGGCCGCACCGGCACGCTCCAGCCCGGCTCGGACCGTGGCCGCACCACCACTCACGAGATTGGTCACTGGCTCAACCTTCGCCACATCTGGGGCGACGGACCTTGCGGCCAGGACGACTTCGTCACCGACACCCCGGAGTCGGACGCGCCCAACTATGGATGCCAGACCGGCAGCGTCTCCTGCGGCTCCGTCGACATGGTCCAGAACTACATGGACTACTCGAACGACTCCTGCATGAACCTGTTCACCCAGGGGCAGAAGGCCCGCATGCGGGCGTTGTTCGCGCCCGGGGGGTTCCGTGAGCCGCTGCTCTCGTCACCCGGCTGTGGCGGCACCGCGCCTCCCCCGCCGCCGCCGGCCGCCAGCTACCAGGTGAACCAGGCCCGCTCCGGCCTGAACCTCGACGGCGTCAACGGCACCACCACCACGCCGGCCGTCACCACGGTGCCCGCGGGTGGTCAGACCACGCTTCAGCTCTCGTCGGCCCTCTTCGGCGCTCCGTTCGAGGTGTTCATCACCCTGTCGCCGCTGGTGGCTCGTGGCCAGGGTGCCTACGTCACTCCGACCGGTCAGATCGTCAACATGAGCCTCGCCGACCCGACGTTCTTCTGGATCAACGGCGGCGGCGCCAACCCCGCATTCATCGGATTCCCCGGCAACTTCACCGCGCCGATCTTCCCGACCAGCCAGGGCACTGCGGCATTGCAGCAGATCGTCGGCGACCCGACGAACCCGGACGGCTACGTACTCAGCCAGGGCTGCCAGCTCGACGTGACTGCCGGCCAGGGCGGTGGCGTCACGCCGACGTTCCCGCAGGGCCCGACCGGTGACGACGACAACGTGACCGTGGATCTGGTCGGCCAAGGCTACGACTACTCGATCCGGTTCTACGGCACCGTCTACACCCAGCTCCACGTGAGCTCCAACGGCCGCGTGGTGTTCGGGAGCCCCGACACCGCCTACCTGGCCACGCCTTCCGGCGCCGCTACCGGCAACCCGTTCGTCGGGTTCTGGACCGATCTCGACCCGACCCTCGGTGGCAACATCACCATCACCAGCCCTGCGCCGGGCAAGGTCCGCATCGACTGGAACGGCGTTCCGTACTGGGGCGAGCCGTTCGCCCCGGTGACCTTCGGCATCGAGCTCGACAGCAACAATGACTCGGTGCGGCTCGAGAACCTCCTCTCGGTCCCGGCCAACCCGCAGGTCTTCAACTTCTACTCGGGTCAGAACCAGTTCCTCGGGATGTCCCCGGGCGGCAACGCCGCGTCCTTCGGCACCACCATGTTCGGTCCGGGCGGGTCCGGCTCCATGCCTGGCAACGCCATGCTGTACGACTTCTTCAGCTGGACCGGCTTCGGCGGACTGGCCACGTCGTTCTACACGAACGTCGACGCCGTGCAGTTCACCCCCGCCGGTAGCGGGTACAGCTGGGCTGGTTCCTGAACCAGCCAAAGAGAGAGTCGAAGGAGAACCCAGGAACCCATGAGCAGAGAAGAGCAGATTCCTATTCTGGTCTGAATCCTGCGGTTCCTGGGTTCTCCTTGAAGACTCTTCTCCTCTTCCCCTACTGCGTTTGCAGGATGTGCCCGTTCGCCCGCGCCGAGTGGTAGAAGGTCGGCGTTCCGTAGCCGACCGGGACGTACGCCGGCGCGTGGCGATAGCGACCCAGCGCGCCCCACTTGCTCTCGATGACGGTGGCGTTGCCCATCGCGCTCACGGTCCTGACCACCCCCGAGTGCTTGATCGCGCCGCCGTTGCGGTAGACGACGAGGTCTCCCACCATGACCATTCCGGCGGCTCGGGCCATGTAGCCGTTGTCGTCGAGGATCTTCTGGACCTGGTTGTCGTTGATCCACTTCACGCCGCCGGTGAACGTGTAGCCGTGGCAGTCGTAGGAGTCGGCTGGGGCTCCCGTCTGCGTAGTGCCGGCGGACAGCATCTTCATCATCAGCCAGGCGTTCGCCTGCACCTGGGTGACGTCGGGCTTGGTCGGCCGTCCGTCAGAGAGACTGACGACCTTTCGGGGCACGGCCCGGTCCGTGATGTACTTCGGCGGGGCGGCCGCGAGGACCATGCCCGCGATCTGGATCTGGATGGGGATGGTCGATGCGAACGTGAACTGCGCACCCGGTCCCGGCGCGATGACGCCGAACACGTCTTCGAGCGTCGTGACCGGGAAGCCGAAGTAGGTGATCTCCTTGTTGACGGTGTCGATCTGCACCTGGGCGGTCAGCTGTTGGCTGCCACCGAAGGGGTCCGCGTAGTCCAGAGTGAGGGTCGCGTCGTGGAACGGATCGATGTCCGCGACGTTGTCCTCGAGATCCGGCGTGGTGGGGTCGGGGGTCCACTGAAGGTCGACTGTGTGTACGGCCAGTGAGTACTCGTCCGGCGTGCCCGTGAAGGTCTCGGCGATCTCGCAACCGACCGAGAGCATGCTCGCGCCGGAGAGCTCGAAGCCGTCCGGGTGGGTGGGCGAGATGACGACCATCTGGCCAGTGAGGTTCAGCGGTACGGGGCTCGAGAACAGGATGGGGCCGAGGTTCTGGAACGGGACTGACCACGTCCCGCCGTACAGCATGGACAGCGTCGGATCCGTGAAGTCGAGGTTCACTACCTGCCCGCACGGCGTGACGAGACCGGTGGTCGAGGCGGAGACAGCCGGCCCCTGGGTCAGGAACAGTTCCCACGGGAGACCGACGTTGCTGCTCTGGAACTCGATGGTGGCCGTCTCGCCTTCGCAGACCGAGACTTGGGCAGGGCTGGTCGGCGTTCCGTGCTGGCCATCGATCATGAACGTGGAGCCAGCCTGATTCCCCTGCCACTCGGGGTTTCCGCTCGAGCACGAGACGATGGTCGCGCCGGGGCAGTCCAGCGTGTCGATCCAAGCGTAGTTGTTGTACGCCGCATCCCCACCGTCGCCGACGTTCACCTCGAACGTGACCACCTGGCCGAGCAGCGATGCCGGAATGGACATCGAGACGGCCTTCATGGTTCCGAACCCCGTCTCTTCCAGCGGGCCGATGGGGTTGCAGTAACCGACGGGGACCGACCCGCTCTCGTCGGGTGTGACGGCCGGTGGAGCGAGACTCGATGAGTACGTGTCGCGGTACAGCAGGTTGAGCACGCTCACGCCGCCTTGCGTGAGATCGACGGTCAGGAAGTCGTTCCACTGGGGATCGTTTGCGCACTCGGGGGTAACCCAGTTCCAGTCGAACGAGAGCGTGGTCGCGGTGGTCGGGAGCAGTATGGTCAGCGACAAGTTGCCGGTTGCTCCGCCGCCGAGGGGGTAGGGAGCGGGACCGCCACCGGCACTGGCCAGGGACCCGAGAGAGCCCGCCGAGTGGACGATGCACCACTGGTTGCCGTGGGTGGGAGCGCCGAACGATGGCCCTCCGATCCCACCGGACGGTACGACGGTCGCAGTCCCGCCGGAGCTGAACCACCCTTCTCCACCGCCCGACGGCGAGAGGGAACCGGCGACCGAGGACTCGAAGCTGGCGAGCTGAGCGCTACACGGAGTCGCGACGAGCGCGACCATCAAGAGAAGAGCGACCTTCCAAAGGCACATGGAGATTCCCCGCAAGTCGAGAGATGATCTCCTGGAGTCGCGGACGATCGGGGACGGACCGTCGCTGTCCAGGAACGAACGAAGGCTGAGTAAACGGCACGGAGCACGGTCAGGCAAGTCGAAACCGCGCTCGCGAGGGACTTCGTGCGATGGAACGTGTCACCCACCCGTTGGTGACACGGAAAACCGACTTTGTCGGAGTCCGGATCAGGTGGCGGGATACGCCTGGTCGAGGGACGTCTGGCAACGCGGACAGGCCTTCGCGATCCCGATCACCTCAGCCGGGATCTTCAGGATCGCGTCACAGCCGCCGCACACCAGTCGGTGGTAGCCGGATGCGGAGAGAAAGGCGTTCGAGGCCAGACGTGCACGATCAGCGGGCGTCGCCGGAGGCTCGGTTTCCTTGGGCGCGGCAGGCGCCGCGAGCGCCTGGACCTCACCGGCACTGGCCAGCGTCTTGGCGCCGATCAGATTCTGGCTGCGCACGCTGCGATACGCGGATTCGTATGCGTCGTAGCCCGCGTTCCCACCCATGGACCGGAGAATGCGCACGCGATCCGCGATCGGAGGGTGGGTCGCCGACAGGGAGCCCCGCGCCTTCATCGTCGCGCCCTGGCGGAGCGGCTGGATGATGTACATGGGTGCGGTCACGCGGCTCTTGTCCGCCAGCGGCTGGTCGACGCCGGAGATCTTCTCCAGCGCGGATGCGAGTCCCTCCGGGTATCGCGTGAACATCGCGCCGGACGCATCCGCGAGATACTCCCGCCGCCGCGACAAGGCGAAGTAGATCAGCTGCGCGAAGATGGGGGCGAGGATCAGGAGGATGATCGCAATGATCATGATCGCCGCGTCGGCGCCGCCCTTGTTGGACGAACGCGAGCTGCGGCGCCCCATGCCGCCGAACCACATCGCCCGGATACCGACCTCGGCGAGCAGTGCGATGGCGCCCATCATCACTCCCGCGGTGACCATCAGCGCGACGTCGCGGTTCTTGATGTGCCCGAGCTCGTGCGCCACGACGCCCTGCAGTTCGTCCCGGTCCAGGGCCCGCAACAACCCCGTAGTCACCGCGACGGCTGCGTTTTCCGGCTTGCGTCCCGTCGCGAACGCATTCGGCGAGGGATCGTCGACGATGTAGACCTTGGGCATGCGTCCGAGCGAGGACGCGATGGTCATCTCCTCGACGACGTTCCAGTATTGGGGGTGATCCTGTTTCTGGATCTCTCGCGCGCCCGCCATGCGCAGCATGACCTGGTCCCCTTGTGAGACCGAGACCAGCCACATGATGAACCACACCGCGAGGGCGATGCCGCCGCCGACGATCGCGGCTTCGAGACCACCGCCGCCGAACGCCGCACCGAGCGCGAGTCCCGTCACCACGAGCAGGACGCCCATGGCGACGACGACGAAAGCGCTGCGCCTACGGTTGGAGCGAATCTGCTCCCACATGGGTGCCTACCTGACCTAGAACTCGACCTTGGGGACGTTCCGCTCTTCGGGCGCGGTGATCTCGAACAGTTCCGCTTTCTCGAAGCCGCCGCTGACGAGGTTGGCCGGGAAGGTCTCGCGCTTGTTGTTGTAGCGAGTGGCCGAGTCGTTGTAAGCCTGGCGTGCGAACGAGATCTTGTTCTCCGTGGAGGACAGCTCCTCCTGAAGCGCGAGGAAGTTCGAGTTCGCCTTGAGATCCGGGTAGGACTCCGCGACGGCGAAGAAGCCGGAGATGGCCGCGCCCAGCGCTCCTTCCATCTGTCCGGCCTGCGCCGGTCCGCGCGCGCCGGCGGCCATGTTGCGCGCCGCGGTGACTTTCTCGAGCGTCTCGGCCTCGTGGGTCATGTAGCCCTTGGCCGTCTCGACGAGGTTCGGGATCAGATCGTGACGGCGTTTGAGCTGCACGTCGATCTGCGACCAGCCGTTGTCCTTCTCGTTCCGGGCGCGTACGAGCCCGTTGTAGATTCCGATGAACCAGAAGATCCCCACGACGATGACGGCGATCACGCCGCCGATGAGCAGCCACTCCGTCGACATCACGTACAGCATCAGTCCGGTCATCTCAGGTCTCCTCGTCTCGTTTTCGCTTCGGCTTCACAAACCCGCCCAGGTACTGCCGGAGCGTGTCGAACGCGGCGGTTCCCTCGGCCAGATCAGCCGAGAGCACCTCCGCGAGTTCGCCGTCGTCGAACCACAGTCCATGTCCGTGCGGACATCGGTCCAGGATCACGTCGCCTGAGCCACCCGGCGCCTTGACGTGCCGCATCTTCGCGTGGCATCGAGGACACTTTCGCTTGCGCCCGGTTCCGCCCTCGGGCAGCTCGCCCAACCGCTGCTCCAGGTCGTGGAGCGAGTCGGGAACGCCAGCGACTTCGAACAGCTGGCGCAGCTCGTCAGCATCGAACCAGAGTCCGTGCCCCTTCCAACACGCGTCGACTTCGACACGGTCGCATTCGACGATGATCAGCGCATTTCGGCACTCGGGACAGAGCATGGAGCGGCGGCAGTGTAATGGCCCTCGGTGGCACTGTGAAGGAACTCTCTCGCCAGCCGCGTATACGTTGGTGACTGGCATGCGTGGCGTGATTTTCGTGACCCAAGGAGAAACAGGAAAACGCCGGATTCCCAAGGAGAACCCAGGCACCCGAGGATTCAGAGCAGAAATCGAGCTCTTGATCCTGGGTCCTCCTTGAGCTCTTTCTCCACGTGTCAGAGCTTCTCCACCCGTCGCCGCCGCGGGTCGACCGTCCGCTGCCGAAGGTCGCGCGCATCCTCGACGACGATGCGTAGGCGCTTGCCTTCACCTTCCACTTTCACGACGCACCCCATGTGGCGGTCGTCGATGCGGACCCAGTCGCCGCGCTGGAACGGAGCGGGGGCACGGTCGGGACCGGCGACCGGATCGGACTTCGCGGGCGGGCGGCGGAGGGCGGCCCGTTCGGCGATCCAGGGATCGGTGGGGGTGCATGCGTCGCAAGCCCCGCAGGATGGCTCGACCGACTCGATGGCGAAGTGACGCGCGAGGTGGACGCGGCGGCAGGTCTCGTGGTCGCCGGCGAACTGCACCATCTGGAGCAGCGACTCGAGGTCGTGCTGGCGTTTCTCCCCCGTGCGAAGAAACGGCGGGAGCTGATCGAGCGGGACGTCGCCGACAAGCGCCAGGTCATGGGTTTCAAATGAGCCTTCGGTCACGCGCAGGACCTCGAGCCAGTTCAGACAGATCTGCACACGGTTGTCGTGACGTTCCTTGTGCAGGAGTTCGGCGCGGAGGTCGTCGACGTCCTTGGTCTGGATGCGCTCGCCCCAACTCCGGAGCGTTTCATAGACTCCGAGGAGGTACTCGAGGCTGGGGTTCGCCCACTTGATGAAGTTGGACTGGATGGCGACGTCTTCTTCGAGATAGAGGAGTTCGCAGAATGACGGCTTGCCGTCACGCCCGGCTCGACCCACCTCCTGCATCCACGCTTCGAGCGTGCGTGGCACCTGCGCGTGGAGAACGAACCGGATGTCGGCCTTGTCCACACCCATCCCGAAGGCATTGGTCGCCAGGACGACGTCGCGGTCCGATGCCATGAACCGCTCTTGCATGTCGCGGCGTTCCTCCGGCGACAGCTTGCCGTGGTAGACGAGGCACTCGATTCCCCGGTGGCGCAGCGCGGCGTGCATGGCCTCCAGATCCTTGATGAGAGCCGCGTACACGATGCCGGCGCCGTCGATCGCACGTATTCGCTCAGCGATCGCGTCGAGCTTCTCATCCTTGTCGTGAACGGAGCGGGCAGCGAGGAACAGGTTCGGACGCTCGATGCCGGTGCGAATGACCAGTGGGTCTCGTTGACGCAGGAGGCGGATGATGTCGTCCGCGACGTCTGGCGTAGCCGTCGCGGTCAGTGCGATCACGGGCGGATCGCCCAGCAATGCCCGGTAGTGGCCGAGTCGCGAGTAGTCGGGGCGAAAGTCGTGCCCCCAGTGGCTGATGCAGTGCGCTTCGTCGACGGCCATGCGCCGGATGGGAAGCTGCGGGAGGATCTCGAGGAACGTCGGCGATCGAAACCGCTCTGGAGTGACGAACAGCAGGTCGACGTCGCCTCGTGCCGTCGCTGCGAGGCGGCGCTTCCGCTCCCCTGACGAGATCGAGGAGTTGACGAAGGTCGCCGCCAGGCCGCGGGACTCCAGGGCGTCCACCTGGTCCTTCATCAACGCAATGAGTGGAGAAACGACGAGTGTCGTGCCCTCGAGGACGATCGCGGGGAGCTGGTAAGCCAGAGACTTGCCCCAGCCCGTCGGCATCGTGAGAAGGACGTCACGACCCGCGAGTACGCCGTCGATGGCTTCCGCCTGGCGTCCGCGGAAGGCATCGTGCCCGAATCGCTCGCGCAGGGCGCCCAGAACCGCGGGCGAGGTCGTCGTCAGTCCCTCGGTCATGTCGCGCCCACGGTACGACCTCGGTCTGGGTGTCCAAACCGACAACCGGGAAGATCGGGAGTCCGCCGATCGTCTTTCCGCCGGAGCGGTCTGGTGCAAGCGGATATCCGGTTCAAAGCGGATAAGCTGGAGGCGACGCCTCACAGGAGACCTTGACCATGTCCGGACAGTGGTGCCTTACTCTCGTGACCCTCGCAGCTTCCCTCGGGTTCTTGATCGGCCGACCGGCCGGGGACGACGAGGTCTCCCCGCCGACGTTACAGGAGGCGCCCCTCAAGAGTGGGTACGTGACCTTGTGGGCCGGCGACGAGACCCGGTCCAGCTTCGACTTCCATCAGGGCAACTTCGGGACGAGCATCGTGGACATGGGTGAGGCGTACGTGAACCCGCTTCGCGACCCGCGGGCGCGGGCGCCCAAGGTCGCCGTTTCGATCATCCATACCCTGGCCGTGTCCAACCGGGACGTCGTCTTTCGAGGGCCTCCGGGCAAGGAACACCGGTCGACCCAGGGGCGCCAGATCCTCCGCTCGACCCCGCAGGTCGGCATGAAGCACTTCAACCCCGAACCCGGGCACACCTACCTGCTGCGCTTCAAGCCCGGTATCGGAAGCCGCACCGACCAGCTGTTCGCCGTGCACATCATCGACGTGCAACCGCAGCACACCCTCACCTTTCAGTGGCGGCGCCTCTAAGAGGTGCCGTTCTACGGCCCCCGCTGTCAGCTCAGCAGCGGAAACGCCACTCCTTCCAGGAACGCAGGATGGAAGAGGATCGGTGCCGGCAGCACGAGCCAGCTCACGGTCCACAGGCGTCCCACCCACGGGCGCGCGTCGATCGGTCGGCCGCGCCGATCCAGGGCGGTCTCGACCTGCATGAGGATCCCGTGGAGGACGAAGTAGACGAGCGGCAAGCCATACCCTCCGCGGACCGGCAAGCTGATCGCGATCTCGTGGAGCAGCCCCGAGAAGAGGAACGCGACCACGGTCGCCGGGGTTGCGCCGAAGGGCCGCTTCAGCGGCCGGAACACGGCGATGGCCGCCATCTCCGAAAAGGCGAGGTTCCAGCGCTTCCCCCAGAACTCCCTCAGGCTCGTCGAGAGCAGTGGAGCACGGAACAGCGCCTTCACGTTGTAGCCGCGGCTGCGCAACGCGGCCGCGATGAGATTGAACGCACCGAAGTGGACGCACAGGCTCAGGCCGACGAGGAGTGGTACCGTCGCCACGGCAAGCGACGTGTGCGGCGCAAGCCACCACGCACACCCGACGAAGAGCAGGCCTATCGCTCCACGCGTCGCCCCGCGGAGCGCCAGAGTTCGCGCCCCGGGCAGCGGCGAGGTCCCGCGGCGTGCGAAGATCGCGGGGCGCATCCCGAACCACGGGACACACCACAGAAGCCACGCGGACCAGGGTGGGGGGCGATCTCCCGCCGCCGATGACTCCACGGACACTACGGCCTTCATGGAGAACAGCGTCGCACCGCAGATGGCCAGCATGCGAAACCCGGCGGGCGCCTCCGAGCTGATGCGGTCCGCCACTACGATTGCGGCCGGCACCAGCAACCAGGCGAGGGTTCGGATGGCTGCCGACGGGCGCGATCGCGACAGTCCGAGCCCGATGATGATGATGCCGCCCAGGAGCCCGCACACCGCAAGCGTCAGGTCCGGGGGCGCCGCGTACGCCTCCATCACGGTCCGGCCAGATTGGTCACGGTGGCGAAGCCGTACACGAGGGTCAGCAGGATGAAGAGGAGCACGAGCCCGGCTTCGGCGAATCGGATGCCAGCGCCTGTCGGCAGACCCGTCGTATCAAAGTAGAAGAACTGGATTCCGATGCGCGCGAGCCAGTAGACGGTGATGAACCCGGTGACGCAGCCAGCGAGCCTGGAGCCCGCAACGAGCAGGTCGGCTCCGAACGTCGAGAGGAGACCGAACGCGAGGTGCGTCCCCCAGATGTAGGCGGCATAGGTCCAGAACACCTGGCGAGTCAGGGGGCGTAGCCCCTTGACCTGACGCCTCCACCCGAGGACCCGGGGAATGGCCAGACTGGCCCCACAGAGGATGAGCTGTCCGACGCCGGCTGCGATGACCAGGACCTCGAGAGTGTCGCGCATGGGCACTCATCAGACCACGTCCGGACGGGGGATCAAGCAGCCAACCGAGCGCAGCGTCGACATGGGTTCGTCCGAGGCGTACTCTGGCAACCCGTTACCCACCGGGTCGGCTTCGCCAGCGGGGCGGCGGCCATACCTGGACTTGGTTCTGACCACTCTGGGAGCGGACGAGCAACCGGCCACCGCATGGCGCTCAAAGAGCTCTCTGTTCCCATCGACGTGTCCGTCGTTCCCGCCGACGTCCGGGCGCTGCTCCTCGATGCCGATGAGCGGATCGATCGCCACATCCACGATCAATCCGCGAACTCGCCGTTCGGTTTCGTCCCCAGCGATTTCGAGCGGGTGTACGCGGCACTCTGGCACATCAATGAATACCGCCTCGCGCCCGGTCCGACGCTGATCGAATGGGGTAGCGGATTCGGGATCGTGGCGGCGATGGCCACGGGGCTCGACTTCGAGGCCTACGGCATCGAGATCGACCACGGTCTGGTGGAAGCTGCGGAGGCGTTCTCAGCCGACCACGAGCGCCCTGCCGTGTTCGCGCGCGGCAGCTTCATCCCCACGGACTGCGAGGAGTTGACCGACGCGATCCCGGATTCGAACTGGCTGACTACCGGCCCGAGCGGCTATCCGGAACTCGGGCTGGAGCCGGACGACTTCGACGTCGTCTACGTCTATCCATGGCCCGGCGAAGAGGATGTCGTCTCCGGGCTGTTCGAACATATCTCGGCGGAAGGCACCTTGCTCGTGACCTACCACGGGATGGAGGACATTCGCGTGCGCCGAAAAACGTGAGCGGGTGGGCGGGCCGTTGCCGTTCGCCATTTGCCACTGGAGTACAGGAGATGCACCACAATAAGGTCATGTGAGAGCCAGTTTCCCGGCTCTCGCCACGTCCACCCGCTCGTGACTGAATGCTAGTTCTGGATCTGCGCGACGAGCAATGACGCGCGGCGCAGGGACGACGCAACCATCTGGTCGCGACCGTGATCCTCGCCGCCCGGGTAGTAGTCGTAGCCGACGAGGAAGAACCCGTCGCCGTACCCGGCCCGATGGCGTCGATCCGCGAGTGCTTTGCGCAGCGGACCGTGGAAGTCGTCGTGCTTGATGCCGTGACAGCTCTTGCAGCTCGTCGAAATCGACCCGAGGATGTCCTTCGCGGCGTCGTGCGCGTCGTCCTTCCCGAGGGGGAGCTTCTCGAGGGCCTTCAGTGCCTCGGCGAGCTCCTTCGCGGTCCTTGCGAACTCGGGAGCCGCGCCGCCAAGGAAGCTCTTCAAGGGTTGATCGAGCCGAACGAGTTCGGCCGAGGCCTTGCGCGCCTTCTTGAAGTACTCCTTGGGGATCTTCTCGCCGTGCTCGAGCATCCTCCCGATCTTCTGGATGGCGTTGATCTTGCCCAACATGAGCTTGCGGACCCGGACCAAACCGCCCGTCAGGCCTTCGTTCTTGGACATCTTCTCCAGCGCTGACGTCGACTTGGCCCGGCTCGGGTTCGGCACCTTACGGCCGACACACTGCGAGAGGAACTGGCCCCAGTACTTGGCGGTTTCCTCTTCCTCCAGCCCGAGAATCGCGGCGTTCACCATGACCCCCGAGTAGTCGACGCAGAGTACGAGTCCGGACCCCACCTTCACCGGCACCCGGCAGAGGGTGACGGCAATCGCGCTCTGGTCGCGCGGATGCGGGATGCTGCTCGACCAGTATTCCGCTCGGTCGAGGTCGCGAGCGCTGGTCCCGGTGAGCTCAGCCACCTGCTCCCGTTCCGAACGGGTCGGGCCGGACAGGGTCTTGATCTCGGTCAGCTTCAGCCCCAGTGCCTTGGAGAAGCTCTTGGTCAGGTCGACGACGTCGTTCGCGGGCGTCGCCGGACCCGGCAGGGTGGCGGCCACGGCAGCAATGGCCAACACGAGCATCTTGAGCGGCATGCCGGTCTCCTCGGTGAGTTCGATGCGGAGCAGGTACGCCCAATCTCTCAAACCGACCCGGGCCGAAGGTGGAGCCCTCGCAAGTTCGTTGTGAGATTCTCGTGGCCGGATGTCAGGGGAACGTCATGGCCCCCGCCGCGTCTACGACCGGAACCGATACCCCACTTTGTGCACGGTCAGGATGTGCTGCGGGCGAGCGGCGTCTGGTTCCAGCTTGCGGCGGAGTTGCGCGATGTGCGTGTCGATGGTGCGCGTGAGGATCTGGCCGGCGTAGCCCCAGACCTCTTGCAGAAGCTGGTTGCGGGACACGACCGTGCCCTCGTGACGCAGCAAGGCCAGGAGAAGATCGTATTCCTTGGGTGCAAGCGTCACCTCTTCGCCAGAGCGACGCACGAGCCGTCGATGGGCGTCGACTTCGACCTCGCCGAAGGCGAACTCCTCCGCGGCGTCGAAACTGGCATCGGGTCGGCGCGTGCGGCGCAGCAGCGCTTCGACGCGGGCGAGCAGCTCGAGGACACCGAACGGTTTGGTGACGTAGTCGTCGGCGCCGAGCCGGAATCCGCGCACCTTGTCCACCTCCTCGCCGCGGGCGCTGAGGATCAGGACCGGAACGTCGACCCCGTCGTCGCGGAGCGACCGGAGCACTCGAAACCCGTCCAGTCCCGGCAGCATGAGGTCGAGGACGACAAGATCGAAGCTGCCCGTGCGGGCCGCCGCGAGGCCGGACTCGCCGTCGATCTCGACGCGGACCTCGTAACCCTCGATCTCGAGGTTGTTGGCGAGGCCGTAGGCGAGATCCTCGCTGTCCTCGACGACGAGCACCCGGGTCACGATGTCGCTCCCGAGGTGACGATCGGAAGGTCCACCACGAAACGTGATCCGCCTCCGGGCGGGCAGGTCACGCGCACGGTGCCTCCGAACGACGTCACGAGCTCCCGCACCAGGAACAGCCCGATCCCCGTTCCGGCGATGGCACCGGGGTCTCGACCCCGGCGGTACTTCTGCCAGATTCGATCGCGGTCGCGGCTGGGGATGCCCGGGCCCTCGTCCTGCACGAGGAGCCGGACGCCGCTCTGGTGCTGCGCGAGCCCGATCACGATCGTCTGGTCCTTGGGACCGTACTTGACCGCATTGTCGAGCAGGTTGAGGACGACCCGCCGGAACCCCTCGCGGTCGATCGCCACTGCGGGGACGTCGTCGAGCTGAGGGTCGAGATCGACCCGTCTGGCGGTCGCGAGCGGTCGGAACCCGTCCACGACCTCCTGCACGAGCGGCCGCGGCGAACACGGCTCCAGCTGCAGGCGCAGCTCCTGGCGTTCCGTGCGGGAGAACTGCAAGACGTTCTCGACCTGGTGGGTCAGCCGTCGCGCCTCCTGATCGATGATACGGAGGGATCGTCGTGCCTCCTCCTTCGTCCGCACCCGACCGAGCACCAGCGTTTCGGCGAACATTCGAATCTGGGCCAACGGCGTTCGCAGTTCGTGCGACACGCTCGCGATGAAGTCCGCGCGCAGCCGGGCCAGCAAGGCTTCCTGACGCAACACCCAGAACGCAGCACCGGCCAGCGCGAATACGAGGCCCAGAAGCGCGAAGATCGCCGGCAGACGGGATGCCGGAAGTCCGCCGATCACCAGCCGGTCCGCCGCTGCGAGGGGAAGGGTCGCCGTCACCGTGAATCCGCCGAGCTCGTCGTCCAGGGTGCGAGACGAGGCGATCGTCTCTCCCGTCACCCGCCCGCTGGTGAAGAGCACCCGGCCTTTGTTGGAACGCACGTCGATGCGGAGCAGCTCCCGTTGGGCGTTTTTGTCCACCAACGCGGGCGGCAGTAGTAGCTGATGGACCGAGACCGCCTTGAGCAGGTTGTGGAACTCTCGGGTATCGAGCTCGAGCGCATAGAGCGGCTGCGGACACTCTTCGCTTCCGGGAAAGCTCGCGAGCAGGTAGATGTGGGTCCGCTTCGCCCGACGCTCGACGACCAGTCGCTTGGCCGGGACCGCGAGTGTCTCCTTCTCGCGTTTCAGCAACCCCTGGAGCCAGGCGCGCTCCTGGGCGTCGTAGCCGGGCTCGCTGGTCCGGAGTTCACCGGTCTTGCCGTCGATCCGGTGGTAGCTACGAACCAGCTTCCAAGCCGATTCGAGGTAGTCGAATTTCTTCGGGTGGATGTCCGCTCGCATCGGCAGATGCGGGACCTTCTCCTCCGAGGCCCGTTGCATGTGATAGACGGGCGTCAGAGTGACTTCGTACCAACCTTGCTTGAGTCCGGCGAGATAGGCGTCGGCGGCAGCGGACGCGTAGTCGCCGAGGAGGTTGCGCGCGACGCGCTCGTGCGAGCGGGTCGCCTCCGCTGCCTCCCACGCGAGGAGGCCCACGGGGACGAGGAGCAGAAGGAGGAGCAGCCCGACGAGCGCTGTTCTCGTTCGCCACCACACCCGTCGGCAACCCCCGTTCAGTGGCCTGACCCTCTTTTTACCCCGCCCTGACCTTTCCCTGACACTTACGCTTCCTCGGACAGCGCTGCGTCGAGATCGTCCCAGAGGTCCTCCACGTCCTCGATACCCGCGGAAAGGCGCACCAGGTTTCGCGGCACTGGGGAGTCCGGAGGCTCCACGAGCATCCGATGTTCGATCAGCGTGTGGACGCCCCCGAGGCTGGTCGCGCGATGCAGCAGCGACAGCTTCGAGGTGAACGCGCGCGCGCCCATCTCCCCTCCTGCGACGAGGAACGAGAGCATCCCTCCGAACCGCGCCATCTGTCTGCTGGCGAGCGCGTGATCCGGGTGATCGGGCAATCCCGGGTAGTAGACCCGCTCGACCCCCGCGTGCCCATCGAGCCGGCGGGCCAGCTCGGCTGCGTTGGTGCAGTGGGCTTCGAGTCGCAGCCAGAGCGTCGATACTCCGCGCAGCGCCAGCCAACAGTCGAAGGGCGACGGGACCGCACCCGCCGTTCGCTGAGTGGTACGAATCCGTTCCCAGAGCATCGACGACGGGTCGCGGGGCAGGAGGACGCCGCCCGTGACGTCGCTGTGCCCGGACAGGTACTTCGTCGTCGCGTGGAGCACGAGGTCGGCACCGAGCGCGAGCGGCTGTTGCAGGAGCGGCGTCGCGAATGTGTTGTCGACGAGCAGGAGCGTGCCGGCATTGCGGCAGCGCGCCGCGAGTGCGGGAAGATCCACGACCTCGAGTCGCGGATTGGTCGGCGATTCGCACCACACGACTGTGACTCCGTCGGCGAGCACGGTTTCGACCGCATCGTCGTCACGCAGATCGACGTCGACGAAGCTAAACCCCGCACGCGACCAGACCTTGGTCATCATCGTGCGCGTGCCGTGATAGAGGTCGTGCGAGCACACCACACGACTGCCCGGGTCGAGTGCCTGCAGCACGGCGTTCGCTGCGGCTGAACCCGAAGCGAACGCCGCGGCCTCAGCGCCGTCTTCCAGTGATGCGATGCACGCCTCCCAGGCGTCGCGATTCGGATTCTGATATCGGGCGTAGGAGTACTCGGACGGCAGATCGCCCGCTGCGTCGCGAGCGAACGTCGTGGACAGATGCACGGGTGTGACGACGGCTCCCGTACGAGGGTCAGGCGTACGTCCGGCGTGCACGACCCGCGTTGCCAGGCGATGGGATGCGCTCATGCCGGAATCGTACCCGGCGCAGGCCAGCGACTACCGAGGGAGGGCGTTGAGGGTGTAGTACGCGACCGGATGCAGCAGTCGCTCGCCGTCCGGGCTGCGCACGCCGTCCAGGTGGAGTTCGTGAACGTGCCCGATGCGGAGGCCGTCCACCGACAACCGGACCGTCCGACCGTCTTCGGCGAGGCGTGCGGATGTGATGGTTGGCTTCGAGTGATCGACCTCGGGGCTGCCGTACGTCTTCTGGTACCGATAGGTGTAGGTCGTCATTCGGTAGGACGCTGGATCGCTCGCGACCTTGCGGTCGACGGCTCGCGTGAAGAGGAGCTGGAATCCGTCGGGCATGATCCGCATCTCCTGGACCTCGAGCGGCGCCTTGCCGGTCCAACTCAGACGCTGGAGGCTGTAGGGCTTGGTGCCGCGCGTAGGCCAGCCGCGACTGCAGCCTCCCGTGATCAGATGGCCCTGCCGCGTCACGGCCAGGCCGATGACGCCGGTCGCGAAGCCCTGGCGGAACGGGAAACACGCGCCCTGATAGACCTCCCCGACCTTCTCGAGCCATACCCGCAT
This sequence comes from Planctomycetota bacterium, assembly GCA_002687715.1. Taxonomy (GTDB): domain Bacteria; phylum Planctomycetota. The sequence goes on from NZBC01000258.1 coordinate 21,570, forward strand.
GACCAGGCTCAACGTGTAGTCGCCAACGAAGAGCTGATTCGCGAACGGGCCGAAGCGCCCTTGCGATACGTCGAGCATGATCGCCGATGCCGACTGTCCCATCTTCTTGTACGGGAAGACCACCGCCGGCGGCACGAGCTGAGGGACGCGCTTCGCCTCCTCGTGTTGACGGTAGTCGCGCCCGCCTCGCGGGACCTCTGGACGGGGACCCATTCCTGGCGCACGGTCATACCAGGGGAACGAGATCGGGTGCCCCATGAACCCTTGTGGCTTCAGGTGCTTCAACCCACAGGCGCCGTTCCACGGTCCCTGGTTCTCGGTGTAGAAGACGTCACCCGCAGCGTTGATGCCGACGCCCCCGGGCGAACGAAGTCCGCTGCACGTGGGAATGCTGCGTCCGTCCGTGGTGATCCGCTGTGCCCAGCCTCGGAACGGGTGCTTCGACGTGTACGAACCCGTGAGGCAGTGCGCGACCCAGAGGTTGCCGTCACGGTCGAAGATCGACCCGTAGGTGAACTCGTGTTCACCACCGAATCCCCACGCATCGCTCACGGTCTCGAAGAGATCGGCGCGACCGTCGCCGTTCTCGTCGACGAGACGGGTCACCTCGCACTGCTGGGTCGCATAAAGCGCCCCGTTCTTCTCCGCGAGTCCGAAGACCTCGTGGAGTCCGGACGCGAAGAGTTGGTACTTCGGGCGGGGCGGATCCTCATCCAGACCGGTCGCAAGAAAGACGTCGCCGCGGCGAGTTCCGATTGCCACCCGACCGTCTGGCAGCTCGACCAGACTCGAAGCCTCCAGCGTCACCGTCCACGGGACGACCAGGGTCTGCATTCGGTAGTAGACCTGCTCACGGGCCGCGAGATTCGGATCCACCGGCGTGACCTTCGCCGCCTCCACCTGGCCGGGTGCCGACGCAACGAGAGTGAGCACGACGCTCAAACGGAGCATGATACTTACCATCGGTATTCCACCTCGATGCGCGCCTTGCCATTCCTGAACCGCAGGGGAACGCGCAGCGTCCGCGCGGCACCATCCCCGACCGCGCGCGCCGCCGCGCCGTTTACCTTGATCACGAGCTTGTCACCAACGGAGTGACCGCCTTCGACGTCGGCGATTCTCGGCCCGCCCGCGAGCCTCAGCCAGAGATCGTCGGGCGGAGACTTGGACGACAGGGTGACGGTCCGCAGGAGCCCCGTATTCTGCCCCGGCCCGATCGCGCGAGTGAAGTCCTCGATCGAGACGTCTCCGAGTGCAAGTCGGAACGTCGGTCGCCGTAGTTTGTCGAGCCGGTATCCGCGGAATCGCTGTCCGGACACCCGCCCTTCCCGCGCCGGCCACGGTGATTCTGGCGTGGGCAACCTCGCCCACTCGGAGCCTTTGGGGAACCGGATCGGGTCGTGACCGTGCACCCCGATCCGGCCCATGCCCTGGCTGCGCCAATGCCCCGCGACGTTCAGGAACCGGCCCTTCCAGAGCACGGCGTGGCGCATCTCCTCGGCGTCGTACGCGAAATGCACGAGCTCGGGATGGCCCACGGCGATCCCTCGCATGCCTGCGTCGCGCAGCTTGCCGCGATAGACCACTGCCTCGCCGCCCACGATCAGCTCGAGGCTTTGTCGGCTCACACCCTGTGGCGCGAGTGCGCGCCGGCCGTCCGAAAGATACGTCCAGATGGCCGCGAACTGCCGGTCGAGGTTCTTCCCCAACACCTCCTCGTGCGGGAGATAGGTGGGCATGCGTGTTCCCGGGTTGTAGGTGCCCGGATCGCGAATCCACCTCTGGAACCAGTCCTCGTGAATGCGCTCCGTCACGCCAACGAGGTCGGACATCTGCATCGTTGCGGCCACGCGTCCGTTGAAGTGGTGGCACGCGACACAGTTGAACCCGCCTTCCATGCCGACGAGTCGCCTTCCCGCGGTCTTCTGCGCCACCGGGTCGTCGTTGACGCGGGGCGGCGTCGACGGTTTGCGATCGACGCGCACGAAGTCCTCGGCGAGCCCCATCGTCGGGGTCGCACCGTATCGCGGCATGCGGGTGTGAAACAACGGACGAACGGCCGCCCCTTCGGTCAGCACGCGCTTCAGCCACGGTTGCTTGAGCTTGTCACCGACGCCCGTGAGGCGCGGAGGGATCCGTCCCTCGACCCCTTGGTTGATCCCGCCCGACGTGAAATACGGATCTCGCGACTCGGCGGGACCTCCGGCGCCGTCGCGTTCGTGACAGGCGTAGCAATTGAGGGCGAGCAGGCGATCGGTGATCCGCTGCGCGTGTGGCGGGGTCGAGACACGAGTCGGCAGGCTCCGCAGCGCCGCCCGCAGCGCGTTGCGCTGACCTGGGTCGAGTGGATAGCGGACGGCGCGAGCCGGCGGTGCTTCCGACAGGCAGCCCCCATCCGGATCGAGACCCACGAGACCGTGTGTGTCGGACGGGCGCTGCGCCTTCGCATCGGCCTGATGGCACGACCCGCAGCCCTCGCTCGCGAACGCTTCGCGCCCTCGGACGACGCGAGTCGGATCTGCCCGGAACGGTTCCGGTTCGCTCACGGCGTTGCGGGTGCTGCGCAGGTCGTCGCGACCGATGGGGCGCTTCGCCAGCCCGGGCCCGGCCCACGCCACCTCGAGCACCGTGTTGCGGACGCGCTGGAAGTACGTGACGCGCAAAGCGCGCCATCCCGCCTTCAACTCGACTCGTCCTGACTTCGAGATCGCCTTCTGGTTGCGACGATGGCCGTCGTTGTCGACCACGAGCCGACTGTCGATCCAGAGCCGGCTCCCGTCGTCGGAGTTGACGTGGAACGTGTAGGTCCCGTCGTGCGGCACCTTCAAGAATCCATCGAAACGAAGGACGAAGTCGTTGCCCCGCCGCGCCAGCTTGGGATCGAACGCGTCACACAGGCCCGTTCGCTCGGGGTCCGGCGCCTCCTTCTCGAACGCATCGAGAGTCTCGTACTTCTTGCGATACATCGCATACGAGAGCGTCCCGGGCAGCACGGTCTTGCGCAGGAGGAAGTGAGCGATGTCGCGAGCTTCACGGTCGCTCAGTGAGAGGTTCGGCATGCGCCCTGCCGGACGTATGCGGGTGGGGTCTCGAAGGAACCGCCACAGCCCGTCGAACCCGTACTTCTCACCGACGAAGGCGGTGAGCGGGACGCTGCCCCTCGGCGAGTCGCCCTCGACCCGGGTCGGCTCGTGGCAGGCGACACATCCGACCTGATGATAGGACGCCTCGCCGCGGAGCGCCGCGCCGAGGTCGGGCACGGTCCGCTGCATCGGTCGCCGGGTCAGTGACCGCAGCCAATGCACGATGTCCAACGCCACTTCGCCGGCCACGTCGCCATGGCGCGGGGCCAGGACATCGGGCATGGTGGTGCCAGGCTTCACCGTTGACGGCGCTGCGATGAACCTGGCGAGCCACCGAGGATCCGCGCGCCGTGCGACCTCCCTCAGGTCGGGCGCGGTCGTCGCGACCACGTGCGAAGCGGCGTCACCGGGCTCGTGGCACGCCGTGCAGGACAACCCTCCAAGGAGGAGGCGGCCCGCGTCGACGGTGTTGGCCGCGTGGGTGACTCCGGGAACGACAGGTGCCGCCTGGCCGCGCGAGGCGCCCACGACGACGACGGTGAACAGGAACAGGAATGCGGCGGCCCTCGGCATGGTGGCAAGATCATACCGAGGGCGCGCGCCGCCGCAGGAGGCTGCACCCCCCCGTAGGGGGCGCTTTCCGCCCGCTAGTTTCCTCGGCCTTGACTCTTCTTGTTCTTCGTGGACTTCCTTGGCGCTACGCCCTTGTTCTTCAGCACGGCCTTGATGGAGTCCTCGAGCTTCTCGGGCGAGAAGCCGCGAGGGCCCCGCGCGCCGGCGTAGGCGATCTTGCCCTTCTTGTCGACGAGGAAGAGCCGGTCGGGGAAGCCCGCGTACGCGGTCCCGGCGGTGTTCTTCATGTTGTCGATGACGGCGGGCATGGAGAGCTTGAGGTTCTCCACGCACTCGGATGCCACCTCGGTGCGCTCTTCGAAGGTCTTTGGTTGCTTGACCTCAGGTCCGCGCCCCCGTCCGCGGCCCCGGCCCCGTCTTTCGTCTGACGGGTGGGCTTCACGGATGTAGACGAGCAGGAACTGCACCTTCTTGCCGTAGGTCTGGTAGAGCTTTTCGAGACGACCTGCCTCGCGACGGAAGGGCGGTCACGTGTAGGAACCGAAGATCAAGGCGACGGGCTTCTTGCCCTCGTAGCTCGAGAGCTTGATCTTCTTCTTCTTCGTCTTCAGGACCTTGAGGTTGAAGTCAGGCGCGTCCGCCCCCTCCTTGGGGGCGTTGCCACCACCCCGCCGGAATTGGGCCGGGGCAACCACGCACGCCAGCAAGACAGCGAGGCCGATGAGGATCGCTCGGTTGAACATGGTGTCTCCTGGAGGGAAGTCCGAGGACCCCTCAGCTTGGTCTACGCTCGGCGCACCGCTCCCTTTCTCCTCGCGGGTCGGATTCGCCCGGCGGTTCTGGATTCTGCCCCAAGGCCTTATCCTCGCGTCGTGCCCTACGACCTTCGCCGCGACCATCTCATTGCCGCGCTCCCCTCCGAACCCGGAGGCAAGCGGCTGGGGCCGTGCGTCATCGTCGATCGGATCGGCCAGGGCGGCATGGGGGTGGTCTACCGGGGGCGGCACTCCGAGTTGGATCGCGAGGTGGCGATCAAGTGTCTCTTCTCGTCGTGGGCGCAGCAGGACGACACTTACGTCCAACGCTTCCGCCGCGAGGCGCGCATCGCGGGCGAGCTCAAGCACCCGCATCTGGTCGAGGTGCTGGCCAGCGGTTGCGAACACGACATCCACTATCTGGTGATGGAGTTCGTCGACGGTGTCCCGCTCGGCCGGGTGGTGCGACGCGGCGGAGCGCTGACTCCGGGTGAGGCAGCGATGGTCGCACGGGACGCAGCAGACGCAGTCGCACTCGCGCACTCGCGGGATGTCGTCCACCGGGACCTGAAGCCCGACAACCTGCTCATCGACCTGCACGGCCGGGTGAAGGTCGCGGACCTCGGCCTCGCGAAGGCGACTCGAGGCGGGCTCGACTCGTTCGCAACGGCGAGCGGCGTCGTGCTGGGATCGTTTCCGTACATGCCCCCCGAGCAGTTCGAGAGCCTCTCCAAAGTCGGGCCGACCGGCGACGTGTACTCCCTTGGCGCGACCCTCGACTACATGCTCAGCGGTGAGGTCGCGGTCTCTGGCGCCCCCCCCGGTGAGGTGATGGTACGGGCGCGCCATGGTGACTTCCCCGATCTCGACACGCGCCGGCCGGGACTGCCGCCGCACCTGGTGTCGATCGTCCGCCGCGCCACGAGCCGCGATCCCGAGGACCGCTATGCGTACGCGGGCGATCTGGCGACGGCGCTGGACCTGTTCATCGACGACGCCCCGGCCGGCAGCGCCGGGGAGACCGCGGCGGTCCTCGGACGCCGGGTCACCGCGGTCCGGGCGAGAACGGCACCCGCCGACGAGGCGGACGACTTCGTCGAGGCGTTCCCGACCTCGTCCCAGGACCAGGCTGGCCCCGTCGGTTCGACTCCGCCCCCCCTCCCCGCGTCCGCTCGGACGCCGCCTCCGTTGCGTTCTGCCGGAGACGCACCAGGGACCGGCCTCCACATCACGAGCGGCGACGTGGCCGCCGAACATCTCGCGGCTCATGGTGTTCGCGGCGAGGTGGTCCCATGGCGGGACATCCTCCACGAGGGCCCCCTCCCCGCGGGTGTCGGGCCTGCCGCGCTGGCGGCGCTCCGCGCGCGCTGGCTCGGGGCGCAGCCGTTTCCCGTCGCAGTCGAGGCCCGGAAGGCGGCCGGGGACTTCCACCAGCGGGACGCTCGGCTGGCCGATGCCATCGAGGGCCCGCTGACGCTCTGGTTCGAGAAGGACCTCTGCGACCAGCTCCAGTTGCTCCAGATCCTCTCGCGTCTTCCGGACGGCGCGTGCGAGTCCACGCGGCTCGTCATCGCGGGGAACAACCTCAGCGGTTTCGTCGCCCTGTCGGACCTGGCCAAGGCTACCGTCGCTGATCCGTCACCCGGACGGCTCGGACCCGAAGCCCTTCGCTACGCCCGCGATGCGTTCGACGCGATCCGCGCCGCCGATCCGGATGCCCTCGTAACGCTCTCGCATGACGAACCCGACCCTTCACTGCCCTGGGTCGTGCCGGCCGTGCAGCGCTGGCTCCTCGAGTGGCCTTCGACCACGGACGGGCTCGGACAGACCGAGCATCGGGCGCTCCACATCATCGCTGACGGCGGCGCGACGGCCGGATCGGCCTACCAAGCCAGCCAGATCGAGGAGCCGTTCCCGTTCCTCGGCGACTCCACGTTCTTTCTCCGAGTACACGCGCTGATGGAGGCCCCCCGGCCGCTGGTCCGCTGGCCGGACGCCGACGATGGCATCCTGTCCCTCACCAAGGACGGGGAGGCCGTGCTCCAGGGCCGGGCCGACGCGGTGAAGCTCGGCGGCATCGAGCGGTGGTACGGCGGCGTCCTCCTCAAGGGCGGCGACGCGGCGTGGCGGGTGGACCGTGCATCTGGGTCCCTCGTCGCGACCTAGGTCAGACTGGGGCCCGCAAGTTCCCCGAGCAACCGCAAGAAGCTCTCGTAGCGATGTGCTGTGATCGATCCGTTTGCCACCGCCGCCTTCACCCCGCAACCGGGTTCGGCGGCGTGGCGGCAGTCCCGGAACCGGCACTCCGCGGCGTCGAACTCCGGGAACACGCGGCGCAGCGTGGCGAGCTCGAGCTTCCAGAGTCCGAACTCGCGGATGCCGGGCGTGTCGATGACGCGGGTGCCGTCGCCGAGGACGCGCAGACTGGACCCGGTCGTCGTGTGTCGGCCACGTCCGTCGTCTCCGCGCACGTCGCCCGTGAGCCGGCTTCCGTCCGGGTCCAGGGCGTTGAGGAGCGACGACTTGCCAACGCCGCTCTGGCCGACGAGGACCGTCGTGCGTCCGGTGACGAGCTCACGCAGCTGAGTGAGGCCGGTCGCCGCCTTCGCGGACGTCCAGACGACAGGTATGCCGGCATCGCGCCACGGAGCGAGTTGCGACTCCGTCTCGGCGCGGGCGCGATCGTCCGCGAGGTCCGCCTTGTTCACGCAGATCACCGCCGCGACGTCACCGGCCTCGAGCGCGCAGACGATGCGATCGACCAGTCGGGCCCGCGGCCGGCTCGCGTCGAGCGTCACCACCGCGACGTCGACGTTGGCCGCGAGCAAGCGTTCCCGTCCCGGTGTCGACGGATCGGGTCGTGAGAGGCGTGAGCTTCGGGGCAGGATCCGCACCACTCGCAGCTCCGCCGGGTCGAGCATCGCCTGATCGCCAACCGCGATCGAACTTCGCTGCGTCCGTGCGATCTCGCCGCTCAGTTGCACGTCGCGCTCCGCGTCATCGATCAGCACGCGTGCGCGTCCCGTGGTGAGTCCAACCACGAGCGCTTCGCGGCCTTCCGAGTCCGGGATCACGATCTCGGGCGATTCGGGCGCGGGGGCGGCTGCATCGAGGTCTCGGCGCCGGCGGATACGCTCGAACCCCTCGGCCTCGTCGTCGTCCGCGACCCCGTCCCATTCCTTGCGGCGTGGTTCGCGCGTCGGATGCTCGGCGCGCCGGCGCCGTTGCAGGTCCTTCAGCCGGCGCTTCTCGTCGTGGGTCTTCTCTTTGTCGATGCCGCGCAGGGCGCGGCGGCGGATGGAGTCCTTGTCACGATTCGTCAACGGATCGTCTCCACGGTCCGGCCTGGCGGCCGAACGGACTTGGGGCGTGCTGGGACCGACCGACGGACCTTCCGTGGTCGATCGTGGTCAGCGATGGAGAGGCCGGGCTAGCCCAGGATCGAGCGCCTTCAGGCGCCGAGCCGGGCGTCGCGCACAGCCGTGACAATCCGCGCACGGGTGGACACAGACGACTCCGGAGAGAGATGGAGGAACCGAACGGACCCAGGCTACCGAACGGGTCGCGGGCCGCAAAGTCCTCCTCGCCGGTCTGGATGGGATTACAATGCGCCTCGGACGAGACTGCGAGACCTTGGTTCAACACCGAGGAGAACGACATGCACCGAATGCTCGCCGGGGCGCTCTGCGCCCTGTTCCTGGCCGCCGCCGTCCCGACCTTGACTGCGCAAACGGAGTCCGACCTTCGCGAAAAGGCGGAAGTGGCGTGGAAGACCAAGAACTGGACCGAAGCCGCCGCCGCATACGGAAAGCTCACCGAGGTAGCGGCCAAGGATGGCCAGGCGTGGCATCGCTTCGGCTACGCCCTGCACGCGCTCGGCAAGCTGGAAGAAGCCCTGCCCGTGCACAAGCGCGCTGCCGAGTTCCCGGGCGTCGGCGCGACCGCGACCTACAACGTCGCCTGCGTCTACGCGCTCACGGGCAAGAAGGACGACGCCATCGAGTGGCTCGGCAAGGCCGTGAAGGCCGGTTTCAACAACAAGGCCCATCTCGCCCAGGACGGCGACATGGACACCCTCCGCGCCGACCCGCGTTTCAAGGAGATTCTCGGTGGTCTCAAGGCGCCCACCGCCACCGGATACGTCGGCAACAACGCCCGCCAGGACTGCCGCCTCTCGTACTGGAACAACTCGACGTCCGCCGGACAGGTCGCCGTCAGCTACGGCCCTGTCTCGTGGAAGGACGCCTACTCGAAGCAGATCGAGTCGCCCAAATTCGTCAACCGGCGTTGGCGTCTCGGCTCCAACTTCTGGACCACCCTCGACACGAGCATGCCGATGAAGATCGGCGGCCAGAAGATCCCCGCCGGCTACTTCTACCTCACCCTCGAGAAGAAGGACGACGGCCGCTTCATCCTCGCGTTCAACGACCCGTCCAAGATCCGCCAGAAGAAGCTCGATGCTTTCGTCGCCCACCTCACCAAGGGCGGCATCGAGGTCCCCATGGAGATGGCGAAGTCGGACAAGAACGCGAAGCAGCTCAAGATCCACTTCATGGAGAAGAGCCCTAGCGCCGGCAAGGGCAAGCTGCACATCCGCTTCGGCCCGCACGTGCTCAGCACGCCGTTCGTGACGCCGTTTGCCAAGAAAACGGACTATTGACTCGTCATTCTTCGACGCACACGGCGAAGTGGATCTTGTTGATCTGAGGACTCCGCTTCGCCGCGACGTCGAGCGACTCCTCCGGCAGGATCCAGCATTGCCGGATGATCTCCTGGACGACGCCAAAGTCCTGTCGTGCGTCGCACCGGATGAGGAGCGGACGCCTTGACGGCCTGAGACCCTCGCGGGTCTCGGTCGTCCAGGGATCCGGATAGCGGCTGCCGTCTGCCCGCTCTCGCAGCCATCGGCGGAGTGCAGCGTAGCTTTCCACCTGGTTTCTCCCGGTCAGGATCGGCGGCCGGTCGAGGTCGAGGGTCCCGGCCCGCAGATGCGGTGCCCACCGCGGATCCGTGAGATCGATGACCGTGACGATGATCTCCTCCCAGTCGGCGCAAGCCGTCGGGAGCCGGTATGGACCCGGCAGCAACACGTCGGGACCGTTGATGTCGTCGGTGGCGCATATCGTCAGAGCCAGCATCAGCATCAGGCCGAGGTCCACCAGCGGCGTCATCGTGGCGCGCAGGATCGGCGTAGAGACGGGCGGGAGATAGCGCATGCTTCCACCCATCAATCGGCGGCGCTTCCGGTGCGGTTCATACCAATCGTGACCGACCCGTGGCGGTTAGAGTGCCGCCCATTCCTCCCGCCAATGAAAGCCCGAGGCGCTTCGCGATGCTCGCGCTTCTGTCCATCACCCAGTTTCTAGGGATGTCCCTGTGGATGGGGATGACTGCCGTGACCCCGCACTTGCGGATCGCGTGGAATCTCGATGCGTCCTCGACGGGGTGGCTGACCACGGCAACGCAGCTCGGTTTCGTCGCGGGTACGGCGGTCTTTGCGTTGCTCAACGTCGCTGACGTGGTGCCGGCGCGACGACTGTTTGCTTTCTGCGCGCTCGCGGGCGCTGGTGTCAACGGCGCACTCGTGATGGTCGACGACTACGCGTCCGCATTCGGGCTCCGGTTCGCTACCGGGGCCTGTCTCGCCGGCGTCTATCCTCCAGCCATGAAGATGGCTGCGACGTGGTTCTTCCGCGGCCGCGGCTTCGCCATCGGCATCCTCATCGGCGCTCTCGTACTGGGAAAGGCGTTTCCGTACGCCGCGCGAGAGGTCGCGGGCGACCGATGGGAGATGGTGGTGCTCTGTTGCTCGATGTTCGCGGTGACCGCTGCAGGCCTGGTCTTCGCGTTCTACCGAGACGGCCCTCACGGGTTCCCACGACGTCCATTCTCGTGGGCCCTCGTCGGATCGGTGACCCGCGATCGGCCGACGCGACTGGCGATTGGAGGTTACTTGGGTCACATGTGGGAGCTGTACGCCATGTGGATCTGGGTGCCGCCGTTCATCGCGGCCAGCCTCGCTGCCTGGCGTGCAGACGGACACGATGTCCCGGAGTGGACGAAGAACGCTCTCGCCTTTCTCGCGATCGCCGCCGGCGGAGTCGGCAGCTTGTGGTGCGGGCGGCTTGCCGATCGCATCGGCCGGGAACGGGCTGTCAACCGCGCGTTGGTGGCGAGCGGCGCGTGCTGTCTCCTCGCCGGCACGGTGTTCGGTGCCTCACCCTGGTTGCTGGCGTTGTTGATCGGAGTGTGGGGGTTCTTCGTCGTCGCGGACTCGGCACAGTTCTCGACCCTCGTCACGGAGGTCGCGCCGAAGCACGCCGTCGGAACGGCGCTGACGCTGCAGACATCGATCGGGTTCCTGCTCACCATGGTGACGATCCAGACCGTGCCCTTGATCGAAGGGGCGGCCAGCTGGCGATGGGCGTTCCCGATGCTCGCACTCGGCCCGGTCTTCGGGGTCTGGTGCATGCGGCGACTCGAGGTCCTTCGGGGGTGATCCAATCCGGCCGGAGCTCGGGCGGTAGAAGACCAGGAGCGCCAAGGAGAACCCAGGGACCCAGGAGAAGAGCCAGATCTGATCTGACTCCTGGGTTCTCCTTGGCACCTCTGGTCTCCTGATCTTCTACAGCGCAGTCTCCTCGCTACACTCTGCATCATGAGCGCCCCGGACCCTCTCCTTCGCCCCCTCGCCAGTGATGACGACGAACGACAGTTCGCCGACGCAGCGGTTCGGTCTTTCGGCGGCGACCGTGAGCTGATCCCGTCCTGGTTCGCACGAGCGGGTCGGGAGAACATCCGGGTGCTCGAACGCGATGGACAGGTCGTCGGCGGCTTGATGGAGATCCCGATGGGGCAGTTCTTCCTCGGGAAACGCGTCCCGATGTGCGGAGTCGCCGGCGTCGCGATCGTGCCCGAGCACCGAGGCGGCGGGGCCGGGACCGCCATGATGGGGCAGTGCGTTCGTGCGATGCGGGCCGGCGGGTTTCCGATATCGGTGCTGTACGCGAGCACCTTCCCGCTCTATCGCCGCGCCGGGTGGGAGCACGCCGGCTCACTGTTCGAGGCGCGGCTCCCGCTCCGCCTGCTGCCGCGGCCGTCCCGTCCTCCGAGAGCCCGGCTCGAGACGGCGGACGACCGCGACGCCATCGAAGCGATCTACCGCGCTCGCGCCTGTCGCCACCACGGATGGACCGATCGCGGGCACTACGTCTGGGAGCGCATCCGGAGCCCGCTCGCGACGCAGTGCGAGGTCCTGGTCGTGACCGACGACCAAGGGACGCCATCGGGCTACGTCATGTTCATGCGCGACCGCAGCGAGGATTGGCTCGACGTGCAAGTCATGGACTGGTGCGCGACGTCTCCGGGCGCGGTGCGTGACGTCGTGTCGGTGCTCGCGAATGAGGCGTCCATGGGTGCGAACCTCCGCATCCCCTGTCTGCCCGGTGATCCGCTACTCGCGCACCTGCCCGAGCGCGGCGCCGCGGTCCAGCTCCGCGAGTGCTGGATGCTCCGCCTGAACGACGTCCCCGCCGCGCTCAACGCCCGCGGATGGCCTCCTGGCGTGCGCGCGGAAGTGAATCTCGACGTCGAAGACCCGGTCGTGGTCGAGAACGCGGGGCGCTGGTGCATCACGGTCGAGGACGGAAACGTCGAGGTCACCGCAGGCGGATCGGGCGCGATTCGTATCGGTGTCCGAGCGCTGGCCCCGCTCTACTCGGGACACGCCACCGCGGAGACCCTCGCACTGGCCGGGCAGCTGCAAGGACCGGCCGAGGATCTTGCCGACGCAACCCGTGCGTTTGCGGCGCCGTCTCCGACCATGGTCGACTTTTTTTGACCATGCTTGGACCGGGAGCCGCAGCCTGAGTCTGGATGCCCAGGCCGCGAGCGAGACGTTCTGATGGGACGCCGCTGCGCACTGCTACAATCGGCGCGCCATGAGCCGCATACTCCTCCTCATTCTCGGTGTTGCTTCGACCCTCGTGCTCGGTCTGCCTACCGCCGGCGAGCCGGCGAGGTCGCTCACCGACCACACCGGTCCCGTCGACTTCCAGAGAGACGTCCGGCCGATCCTGTCGGACCGCTGCTATCAGTGCCACGGTCCCGATGCTGCACATCGCCGGGCCGGGCTGCGACTGGACACTCGTGATGGTGCGGTGGCAACACTCCCTTCCGGACGGCGAGCCATCGTGCCCGGTGATCCCGGCGCGAGCGCGCTGCTCACGCGCATCCGGCACCCGGACGTCCTCGAGCGCATGCCCCCCCGTGCGGCCAAGAAGACGCTCCTGGACACCGAAATCGCCACGCTGCACCGATGGGTCGAGGAGGGGGCCCCGTACGCTTCGCACTGGGCCTTCGTTGCGCCGCGGCGGCCCGCCGTGCCGTCCGTCGCCGACGCCGCATGGGTCCGCAACCCGATCGACGCGTTCATCCGATCGCACCAGGAGCGCAAAGGCGCGCGTCCTTCTCCGGAGGCCGATCCGCAGACCCTGTTGCGGCGCCTCGCCTACGACCTCAACGGTGCGCCGCCGAGTCCAGGGGAAATAGACCGCGTGCTCGGCAAGGACCCGTCTGGTCCGCCATCGGGTTACCTCGACGAATTCACCGATCGCATGTTCGCCTCGCCTCGCTACGGCGAGCACATGGCCCGGCACTGGCTCGACGCCGCGCGCTACGGGGACACGCACGGCCTCCATCTCGACAATCGCCGCAGCATGTGGCCGTACCGCGACTGGGTCATCGACGCTTTCAATCACAACGTGCGGTTCGACCAATTCACGATCGAGCAGCTCGCGGGCGACCTGCTTCCCTCGCCCACGCTCGCTCAGCGGGTGGCGACGGGCTTCAACCGGTGCAATGTCACGACCGCCGAGGGCGGACTCATCGCCGCCGAGTACCTCGCGAAGTACGCGATGGACCGCGTCGACACCACGTCGACGGTGTGGCTCGGGATGACGGTCGCGTGCGCCAAGTGCCACGACCACAAGTTCGATCCGGTGTCCCAGGAGGAGTACTACCGGCTCTTCGCCTTCTTCAACTCGATCTCCGAGAAGGCGTCCGACGGAAACAAGCTGATCGCGCCGCCGTTCGTTCGCGTTCCTACCGAAGCGTTGGTGAAGCGCGAAGCCGAGATCGCCGAATCGCTCCAAGGGTTGAAAGCGAAGCTGGCCGCCCCCCTCCCCGAGGTGGACGCCGCGCAACGCGAGTGGGCCGAGCAGACCACCAAACGTCTGCAGGGCGGCTGGGTGGTCTTGCGTCCGCGATCGGTCACCTCGGCCAAGGGTGCGACCATGAAGGTCGGCGAAGACCGCATCGTTACGGTCTCCGGCGTCTCCCCGGATCACGATGTCTACACATTCGAGACCGGCACCCATCTGCGCGACATTCGCCTCATCCGGCTCGAGGCATTGGTCAACGGGGATCAGCCGGGAGCGGGCGTGGGGCGCGCGAGCCACTCGAACATCGTGTTGACCGATTTCGAGCTCGCCGCGGCGCCCGCCGACCAGGCGGATGCACCCGAACCCCTGCCCGTCGTGACCGCGTGCGCGGACTACGCGCAGCGCGACTACACCATCGCATCCGCCCTCGACGACAAGCCGGCCACCGGCTGGGCGGTCGACGGAGGCAAGGAGGACCGAACCGCCGTCTTCCAGCTCGAGGCGCCGATCTCGTTCGTCGGCGGCACGCGACTCAGGATCCGAATGAAGTTCGAGTCGTCGCATCCGCAGCATACGATCAGCCGGTTCCGCCTCTCCGTCTCCGACCGCCCGGACAAGGCACCATCGACCAGGGGACCTTGGTTCGAGGCCGGCCCGTTCAGCGGCGGCAACGTCGAGCAGGTGTTCAAACGGGCATTCGGCCCGGAGAAGGATCCCGACATCGCGAAGACCTACCGCAAGGGGAAGGTCGCCTGGGTCGAGAGTCCGCAGTATGTCGATGGCAGGATCCACACGCTGAAGGGCGGGAATCGGGCTCACTACTTCCAGCGACGGATCACGTCGCCGGGAGCGCGCCCCTACACCTTCTTCGTCGGCAGCGACGACGCGATCAAGGTGTGGATCAACGGCGAAGAAGCGTTCGTCCTCAACGCGCGGCGCGCGGTCGCCGTCGATCAGAACCGGGTCACGGTCCAGCTTCGGCAGGGCGAGAACCGCCTGCTGATGAAGATCGTGAACGGCGGAGGAGGATTCGGCTTCTACTTCCGACCGGTCGGCGAGAACGTGGATGGTGTCTCGACGTCCATCGCCCGCATCCTCACCACGCCGCCGACGGGTCGGACGGCGCCCGACCTCGCGACGTTGCAGGCGCACTACCGGCGGAACTTCTCGCCCGAATGGAAGCAGCTCGACGCCGAGCGCACCAAGCTGACCACCGAGCTCGCCGGGATCCGCAAGAACTACCCGCAGACGATGGTCATGGAGGAGTTGCCGAAGCGCCGCCCTGCCCACGTGCTCATCCGCGGCCAGTACGACCAGCCGGGCGCGGCCGTGACCCCGGGTACGCCCGCGGTCTTTCCACCGCTGCCATCGAGCGACGCTCCGTCGCGGCTGGAGCTGGCCCGGTGGCTCGTCGATCCCGGACACCCTCTGACCGCGCGCGTCTTCGTCAACCGTCTCTGGATGATGGTGTTCGGCCGCGGACTCGTCGCGACGCCCGAGGACTTCGGGTCGCAGGGCCGCTACCCGACTCACCGGGAGTTGCTGGACTGGCTGGCCTGCGAGTTCGTCGCGTGCGGTTGGGACATCCAACACATGCTGCGGCTCATGGTGAGCTCCGCGACGTACCGGCAGTCATCGGGGGCGACCCCGGAGGCGATCGCGCGAGATCCGGAGAACGTCCTGTACGCCCGGGGGCCGCAGCACCGGCTGGATGCGGAGCAGATCCGGGACGCCGCCCTGCTGATGAGCGGGTTGCTCATCGAGAAGGTCGGCGGGCCGAGCGTGAAGCCTTACCAGCCGCCCGGGGTCTGGTTCGCAGTGGGGTACACGAGCAGCAACACGGCCCGCTTCAAGCGAGACACTGGTGACGCGTTGTGGCGGCGCAGTATGTACACGTTCTGGAAGCGCACGGCACCGCCGCCGACCATGCAGATCTTCGACGCTCCGTCGCGCGAGGCCTGCTCGGTGTCGCGACCGCGTACGAACACACCGCTGCAAGCGCTGGCGCTGATGAACGACGTCCAGTATGTGGAAGCGGCGCGAGCATTCGCCGAGCGTGCTCTCCGCGAGGGCGGCGGGAGCTGGGACGATCGTCTCCAATACCTGTGGCGATGGGCGATGACCCGACGGCCCGACGCGTTCGAACGAAGCGTTCTGCGCGACGACCTTGCCCGTCACCGCGCGCACTACACCGATCATCCAGACGATGCGAAGGCGCTACTGGGGGTCGGCGAGTCCAAGGCTGATCCCGCCCTCGACCCCATCGACCATGCCGCGCTCACCGCCGTCGCGAACATGATCTTGAACCTCCACGAAGCGACGAACAAGAGGTAGCCCCCCGATGAACCCGCTCGAAGAATACCGCCAGCTCATGACGCGCCGCGCGCTGCTCGGACGGTGCGCGGGAGGCGTCGGCGCCGCCGCACTGGCCGCGATGATGGGCGAGACGCCTGCGCCTCAGAATCGCAGCGGGCTCGTTGGCGTCCCGCACCATCCGCCGCGAGCGAAGCGCATCATCCACCTCTTCATGTCCGGCGCTCCGTCTCAGATCGACCTCTGGGACGAGAAGCCGGAGCTCGAGAAGCTCTACGACAAAGACCTGCCGGAGTCAGTGGTCGGTGCGCCGCCTCGGCCGGGCGCGCCGCCAAAGAAGCAGCGCTTCACTACGATGACGTCGGGCCAGAAGCGGTTCCCGATCGCCCCGTCCATCTACAAGTTCCGGTCCGCCGGCGATTGCGGCATGCGGATCTCGGAGCTCCTCCCCCACACCGCCGGCGTCGTGGACGACCTCTGCGTCATCCGCAGCCTGTGGACCGACGCCATCAACCACGACCCGGCGATGACGTTCGTGCAGACTGGCCACGAGCAACCGGGGCGGCCGTCGTTCGGATCGTGGATCTCCTACGGCCTCGGCAGCCTCAACGACGACCTGCCGGCCTACGTGTCCATGACGGCGACGTGGACCGGCCGCCGGGACGCGCAGGCGTTGTTCTCGCGGTTGTGGGGTACGGGGTTCCTCTCGTCCGAGTACCAGGGGGTCGCGCTCCGTGCGAAAGGCGACGCGGTCCTGTATCTCGAGAACCCGCCTGGCATCGACCGCCCGACGCGGCGCCGCATGCTCGACAGCGTCTCCAAGCTCAATCAGCACCTCCGCAACACCACGGGCGACCCCGAGATCGACGCGCGGACGGCCCAGTACGAGATGGCTTTCCGAATGCAGAAGTCCGTCCCGGATCTCATGGACATCTCCGGCGAGCCGGAGCACATCCTGGAGTCGTACGGTCCGGACGTGAAGAAGAAGGGGACCTTCGCCGCTTCGTGCCTGCTCGCGCGGCGGCTCGCCGAGCGCGATGTTCGCTTCGTCCAGATCTGGCACCGGGGTTGGGACCAACACGGCAACCTCACCGGCGACCTTCCCAAACAGTGCCGCGACGTGGACCAACCCTGCGCCGCTCTGATCAACGACCTCAAGCAACGCGGTATGCTCGACGACACACTCGTCGTCTGGACTACCGAGTTCGGACGCACGACGTACTGCCAGGGTCGCCTCAGCCGCAAGAACTACGGTCGCGACCACCACCCGCGTTGCTTCACCGCGTGGATGGCCGGCGGCGGGGTCAAAGGCGGCACCCAGATCGGGGCCACCGACGACTTCTCCTACAACATCGTCGAGGATCCGGTCCACGTCCACGACATGAACGCGACGATGATGCACCTCCTCGGCATCGACCACGAGCGTCTGGTGCACCGGTATCAAGGCCGCGACTTCCGGTTGACCGACGTTCACGGACGCGTGGTCAACGAGGCCCTGGCCTAGCCCGGGAAGAGGAGATTGCATCACTCCAGGTCCGCACACCCGGCTGACGAATCAGGCGCGCTCGTACTCGTAGTGGAGCAACTCGTCGCCCGGAGCCGGGGTGACGAGCATGTCGAGCGTGTGGCGATCGTCGTCGACGGGTTCGAGGACCATTCGGTCGGGGCTCACGCCGCCGAACTGGGGCATCACACACGACCTGGACGGGATCATCCCGGCTCTGGCCGACACAGACCTCTTCCAGCGCCGGGCGGTCAGCGGGATTCGACGGTCCCGCGTATCGAGGCAGAATCGCTACCATGCGCTGATGCGTAAAGTCGTTCTGGCCCTGGCCGTCCTCGCCCCGCTCCTCTTCGTTGCCGTCGTCCCGGCCCAGTCCACGAACGTCATCCTCGTGATGAGCGACGATCAGGGATGGGCCGACGTCGGCTACCGGGGCCACCCGACGTTGAAGACACCCCACCTCGACGCCATGGCGACGGCCGGGCTGCGCTTCGATCGCTGGTACGCGGGTGCTCCGGTATGCTCGCCGACGCGCGGAAGCTGTCTCACCGGACGCCACCCGGCTCGCTACGGCATCCGCGGCGCCAACCAGGGGCATCTCCCGAAAGACGAGCCCAACCTCGCGATCGTGCTCCGGGGCGCCGGGTATCGCACCGGCCACTTCGGCAAGTGGCATTTGGGAACGCTGACTCGCACCGAGCGCGACAGCAACCGCGGCGGCCGACCGAAAGGCGCGGACCATTACGCCCCGCCGTGGGATCGTGGCTTCGACATCTGCTTCTCGACCGAGGCCAAGGTCCCGACCTACGACCCGATGGTGACGCCGGCCGCGGTGCACGGTGGCGTGGGCAAGAACCAGAAGCCGGGAACGCCGTACGGCACGTTCTACTGGACCGGCGCCGGCCGTAAGGTCACCGAGGGGCTGAACGGCGACGACAGCAAGCTGATCATGGACCGCGCCCTCACATTCATCGCGGGGTCGGTCGGTGCGAAGAAGCCCTTCTTCTGCGTGGTGTGGTTCCACGCACCACATCTCCCGGTCGTCGCCGGCAAGAAGCACCTGGACCTATACCCCGACGGTGACGTCCACACCCGCCACTACCACGGTTGCATCTCGGCGCTCGACGACCAGCTGGGTCGGCTCCGTGCGGCGCTCCGAACCCACGGCATCGCGCGCGACACCATGCTCTGGTTCTGCAGCGATAACGGCCCCGAAGGCCGCACCGCTCGGGCGCCGGGCCGGGCTGCCCCGCTTCGCGGGCGCAAGCGCAGCCTGCTCGAGGGTGGTGTTCGCGTTCCGGGCCTGCTCGAATGGCCGGCGCGCGTGTCCAAGCCGCGGGCCGTCGCCACGCCTGGTTCGACGCTGGACTACCTGCCGACCGTCATCGACGCGTTGGGGATCGACTACAAGTCGGAAGCCGCGGGGTTCGATGGCGTGAGCTTGCTTCCCGTCATCGACGGCCGCGCCGAGGTGCGGGCACGGCCCATCCCATTCGTGCATCGGCAAGCCCGGGCCTTGATCGGAGATCGCTGGAAGCTCGTCCGTATCGGGCGCAACCAGCCGTTCGCGCTCTACGACATCCCGGCGGACCCGTCGGAACGCAAGGACCTCGCCGCTGCCGAGCCGGCGGTGACGGCCAGGATGAAGAAACACCTCGCTGCCTTCGAGGCGTCGCTCGGGGCGCGACCCGGCGGCAAGTAGCCGCGGTCAGATCGCGAGCACGCGGTTCGAATCGGCGAACGACTTCAGGTGCACGCCTGCCTTCGCCATCACGGCGAGGTGGAGGTTGGCCATCGGCGTACGCGGTTTGACCACGAGGTGCCGCCCGGATCGCACCGCTCCGCCGCCGCGACCGGCCAAGACGACGGGCAGGCGCAGGTGGTCGTGCCGGTTGCCGTCGCCGAGGCCCGAGCCGTAGAGCACCATCGATTGCTCGAGCAGGTCCGACGAGCCTTCCTCGGCCTCGTCCAGCCTCCGGAGGAAGCGGGCGAAGCGCTCCGCGTGCCAGAGATTGATCCTGCGGATGCGCTCGAGCTTGTGCGGCTTCTTGCCGTGGTGTGAGAGGTCGTGATGACCGTCGGTGACCCCGATGGCGCGGTAGCTTCGGTTGCTGCCCGCGTTACCGAGCATGAACGTCACTGTACGCGTGAGGTCCGCTCGGAAGGCGAGCACGATGAGGTCGTACATCAGATCCAATCGGCTCGCGAACGTGCCGAGGCGATGCGGGTCGAGCACGCCGGCCGGGACTTCGGCGACGGGGCGCTCGGTCTCCGACTGGCGTAGCCGGCGTTCGAAGCTGCGGATGGACTCCAGGTACTGGTCGAGCTTCGCGCGGTCGTTGCCACCGAGCTGCCGACGCAAGCGTCTCGTGTCCTCGAGCGCGAGGTCGAGCACGCTGCGGCGGTCGCTCAGTCGGCGCTGCCGATCCTGCTTGCTCGCGATGTCGGCGGGATCACCGAAGAGGCGCGCGTAGACCTCGCGGGGCCGGGTCTCCTTCGCGACCGGCGTGGTCTCCGATCTCCAAGAGATGTTGTTCGAGTAGGCGCAGGAATACCCGGAGTCGCAAACCCCGGCGCGACGTCCGCGTTCCATGCCGAGCTCGAGCGACGGGAACCGGGTCGCCGCGCCGATCTTCTGCGCGATGACCTGATCGGCCGAGATGCCGACGCGGATGTCGGCAGCGCCCGTCTTCTTCGGGTGCATGCAGGTCAGGTAGGTGGAGGCGGCGCGCGCGTGGTCGCCGGGGCCGTCGCCGTGGGCACGACCGGCATCGATGCCGAGGCCGCTGATGACGAGCACTTGCTTCTGGAGCTCTTCGAGCGGCAGAAGGGTCTTGCTCAGGCTGAACGCCGAGCCCGCGCCCCGCGGGGTCCACCCGTCCATGTCCTGGCCGTTGGGTGCGAAGATGAAGCACGTGCGCACGGGGTCGGCGGCTTCGCGGGTCAACGCCGGCGTCATCGCCGAGAGCCACGGAAGGGCGATCGCCGCTCCGGTCCCCCTGAGGAATGTGCGTCGGGACAAGCTGATCCGTCGAATGGGTACGGCCATGACGTGGCTATCCTACCTTCCGATCCGCCGCTTTCGAAACGCATCAAGCCGGACGACTCCGACGATGAGGTCTTCGAGGGTGGCGGTCCTGAGGTCGAGCGAGAGCACCAGGCTCTCCAACGCGAGCTCATCCGCGCCGTTGACGTCCCGGCCGACTGCGTAGACAAACAGTTTCTTCAGCACGCATCGGACGAAGCTGTCGTCCTTGACGAGAAGCCGTTTCAGCTGTTCCGGCCCCGCGACCCGGATGCCGCCCGGCAGCTCCCCCGAGGCGTCGATGGGGCGGCCACCGTCGCGGCTCCGCCATCGGCCGATGGGGTCGTAGTTCTCGAGCGCGAGTCCGAGCGCGTCCATCCGGACGTGGCACCCGGCGCACATGCGCTGTGAGCGGTGCTTCTCCATCGCCTCCCGCAGGGTGGCCGCGTCCTTTATCTCGTCGTCATCCTTCAGGCTCTCGACCCCCGGCGGTGGTGGCGGCGGCGGCGCGTCGAGCAGGTTTTCGAGGATCCACTTGCCACGCTTTACCGGCGACGTGCGCGACGGGTTGGAGGTCACGGCGTGGATGCTCCCGTGAGTCACCAGCCCACCGCGGCGCGGGTTCGAGAGCTTCACCCTCCGCAGTTCGTCGCCCTCGACGCCCTTCACCCCGTAGTGCGCGGCAAGCCGAGCGTTGAGATAGGTGAAGTCCGCGGCCAGGAGCTCGGACACGGGACGCCTCTTCTTCAGGATCTCGAGGAAGAAGAGCTCCGTCTCCCGACGAAGATCGTCCTTCAGCGCCGACGATAGCGGGAAGCGGTCCGGATCGGGTTGGATGTCATCCAGGTTGCGGAGCTCGAGCCACTGCGCGGCGAACCCGGTGGCCAGCGCGTCGGCGCGGGGGTCTTCGAGCATCCGGCGTACTTGCCGAACGAGCGCGTCGGGGTCGGCCAGCTGCTTCTTTCGTGCGACATCGGCGAGCGTCGCATCCGGTGGCCCGGACCACAGGAAGTACGAGAGTCGCGACGCGAGGTGCCAGGGGTCGAGGTGACGGATCTCGCCGGCCACGCCCCGGTGGCCGCCCGGTTCCATCCGAAAGAGGAAGTGTGGTGAGACGAGCGACGCCGTCAGCACGAGCCGGATCGCTTCCTTGAACGTCTTTCCTGTCTTGACCGCATCCTGCACGAATGTCGAGCGACGCTTGACCTCCATGCTCGTCGCCGGTCGACGCCAGACCCGGCTCAGCAGCTCGCGGACGATGGGTCGCGCGCGGACTGCGGGCGTCCCGCGCTTCGGATCCTCCGCGAAGATCCACTCTTGACCCTTCGTTGGACCGACGCGGTCGATCGGCCCTTCGAACTCGATCCAGTCGACGATGAGGTTGCGGTCCCGCTTCCGACGATCCTTGTGCTTCGGGTCGTAGTAGTCGTTGATGAACGACACCTCGACCATCCGGCGACCCTTCTTGAGGAACTGCTTCGCCAGGTACGTCTCCGGCTTGTCGCGAGACGCGCGAACCTCGAATCGTTCCATTCGCTTCGCGTCGACATCGAGGTCCATCTTGGCCACATCGTTGCCGGCCTGGGTCGCCCACGCTCGGACCCGGATGCGGTACACGCCATCCCGCGGCGCGGTCAGGGTGTGGGTGATCGTCGCGTTGGTAAAGAGGTTGGTGGCGTCGCTGCCGCTGGCGCGATCTCCCAGTGAGTTGCTGAGGAACTCAGCCTGGAAGCGGCGTTTCGGCGGATGGTCGGGGTCGTCCGTGGAGATGACCTTCGCCGCGATCTCTTCGGCGGCGGCCGCGTACTTCTCGACGTGGAGGACGGAGACCGAGAGCGCGTCACCGATGTTGTCGAATCCGTATCCCAGATCGTCGGCGGGGAACACGTTCGACGTCTCGACGTCGACACCGAACAACTCGCGGATGGTGTTGTCGTACTCGGAGCGCGACAAGCGCCGGACGGTTACCTGCCCGGGGTCCTTGGGGACGCGGCCGACGTTCCTGCGCACCGCCGTGCGCGCCCACGCAACGACTCGGGCCGCCTTCTTCGGGTCTGGTCGCGGCCGTTCGGGGGGCGGCATGTCGCCGGCCTCGACCCGGCGGCGCAGATGGAGCACCAAGAGGAGATTCGCTGCCGAATCGGCCGCCCCGTCGAGGTCGCGCAGGTCGAGACCGCCCTTGGCCCGCTCGCCGGAGTGGCACGCAATGCAGTGCTGGGCCAGGAAAGGTGCCACGTCATCATCGAATGCGGGCGGCGCCTGGGCCGCCAACCGCAGCGGCACGAGGAGCCCGAACAGCAGCAGGAAGACAGTCAGCGTCGGGCTCCCCATCGGCATCTCTATCCGCCGTTCAGTCTACCGCCCCATGGACTTACGTTCGGCATCGCGTGTGATTTCGAGGCCTGGGAAGCACCCCGCAACCTCTCTTGCATTCACTTGCGAGAGTCCGGTACGATCTTGACTGAGACTCGTCACCCACTGATCGCCACTGTCAGAAGAATGCCTCCCCTCTGCTATGAAACCTTATCGGAAGACACTGCCGCTCCCCCGCAAATCGCGTGTTCGCGCATTCCATGCCGGGCCGGACGGCTTCAACTACGACCTCCACTTCCATCCCGAGCATGAGATCGTGCTCATCCTCGAAGGCCGCGGCGATGTCCACCTCGGCCGGTCCACGATTCCGTTCGCCCCAGGTGACGTGGTCGTGCTGGACGAGGAGGTTTCCCACACGTTCGTCACCACCCCGGGCACTGGAGACGGTCGCTCGATGGTCCTTCAGTTCCACGAGCACGCGCTCGGGACGCTGGACGTCGGAACCGTTTCGCCAACGCGAGCCAACGGGGCCGCGTGCGCCATCTTCGACGGTGCCGAGGTCGATCAGCTCGCTCCCTTGTTCAAGGAGGCTTGCGACACGACCACCCTCGATGAGGATCCGTCCGACGCCCTCGTATCGCGCGCGCTTCTCTATCGTGCGCTGGCGGTGCTCTCGCACATGCAACCGAGGACGCTCGTGAAGGAGACCGGCGATGCACGTTCGGCCTCGGACCGCGAGCTATTGAACCGCATCCTGAACTTCGTCAACAACCGGCATCACGAGGCGATCTCGCTCTCGGACGCGGCGACGGAGGCGGGGATGCGGCCGGAGTCGCTGTGCCGTTTCCTCAAGCGACACACCGGACTCACATTCACCGAGCACCTCAACGAAACGCGCTTGCATCACGCGGCCCACGAGATCGTCGCCACGGAGCGATTGATCCTCGAGATCGCGCTCGATGCGGGCTACCAGAACCTCTCCTACTTCAATCGTCGCTTCAAGCGTCGCTACGGGGTCACGCCGCAGGCCTGGCGTCGCCGCCATCGCCGGCACGCCGGTGCCGCAGCGCTGCCCGCATCGGCGTCGGTGTAGGAGCGCGGGTGGGGCGCGGAGTCACCGCTCCGCGATCCACTCCCGAAAGGTCTCGTAGGTGCGTCGCGCCGCTGCTGCGGGGTCCGGCCAGGGGAATGCCTCGGCCGAGACCCAACCGTCGTAGCCCACCTCCCGCAGGGCCTCACCGATGGCGCCGAAGTTGGTGTGTCCATCCCCGGGGGGGCGCCGGTTCGAGTCCGCGAAGTGGACGTGCCCGATGTGTGACGCGTGGTCGCGCAAGGCATCCGGCAAGGACACCTCCTCGATATTCATGTGGAAGAGATCCGCGAGCGTCCGCACGGCCGGAGCGGCGCACGTTTCCAGGAACGCGCAGGCGTCGGCCTGTGTGTTGAGCAGGTTGCTCTCGTACCGATTGAGCGGTTCGTAGATGAGCGTGACCCCCAGATCTGCTGCCGTGCGTCCACACGCCTCCAATCCCTCGCCCAGCCACGCCAGGACCTCCTCCCGGTCACCGCCCCTCGGCACGCCACCCTGCATGGACCCGATGATCGCAGGCGCGCCGAACGACGCACCGAAGCTGATCATCCCCCGGATGAACTCCACCGCCTGGGCCCGGCGGTCGGCGTCCGGATCGGTGAGGCTCAGACCGTGGAAGACCTTTCCCGCTCCCGTCCCGACAGCGGCCAGTTCGAGCTGGTGCCGGTCCAGCAAGGTGCGCAGCTCGTCGGCCGGAACCTGGTCCGCGGACTCGGTGAAGAGCTCGATCCCGTCGAGCCCGATCGAGGATGCGTCAGCACAGGCGGCCTCGAGATCGTGCCAGTAGATCCAGGGCCCGCTCGACAAGGAGCCAACCAGGCAGACTGTCGCGGAGCACCTCAAGACGCCGTGGATTCCCAGGCCTGGCGGACGAAGGCGCCGCCGTCACGCCAGATCTCTTCGGGCGGGTCGAAGTCGCGCCAGATGTGGATCGCGGCCGCGAAGTCCTTGTCCATGGTCGAGAACGCCTCGATCACGAGCCAGTCGTCGTAGCCGATCTCGTGGAGCGCCCGGAACGTCGCGTCCCACGCGACCTGACCCGACCCGGGCCGCCCGCGGTCGCATTCCGATGCGTGCACGTGGCGGATCGCCGAGCCACCGAGCTTCACGGCCGCGGCCGCGTCTTTCTCCTCGATGTGCATGTGGTGGGTGTCGTAGAGCATCCCCACGTTGGGGTGATCGCAGAGGTCGATCACCGCCCGCGCGTCCGCGGAGGTGTTCATCAGGTAGCACTCGAAGCGGTTCAGCGGCTCCAGGGCGAGCACCATTCCGGCGTCGTACGCCTCGTCGGCGACCTCGCGCATCACGTCGGCGCACCAGCGCCGCTCGTCGTCGGTCGCGCCGCGGCCCTCGAACGTCTTGTACGCGGAGTGGAACGGGCCGGTCAGCCGGGTCCCGCCGAACGCGTTCGTCATCTCGATGACCCAGCGCAGCCGCTCCACCGCCGCTTCGCGGATCTTCTTGTCCGGACTGATCGGATTCGTGTCAACGTCGAGGATGGTCACGATCGACCGCTCGAGCCCGACCTGGTCGCACGCGGCGCCGAGCTTCTTGTAGTGGTCGGCGTCGCCCTCGCCGACAGCGATCTCGACCCCGTCGAATCCGGCCTCCCGGAGCTCGCCGAAGATCGGCACGTGCTCCTCTGTGACGTGACCGGTCCACAGGAGCATGTTCATCCCGAGCTTCATGACTTTCCTCCTTCGGCCTCGAGTTCGACGGGCCGGTACCCACCGCGGCTGCGGAACCAGAAGATCAAGCCGACGTAGAGGATGAGCATGATCACCGGCAACGCCGAGACCTTGACGAACGCCGACTTCTTGGCGGCGTTGCGGGCGTCGGTGATGTCCTTCTTGTGGGCCTCCGGAGTTGTCTTCTCGTCGAGCTTCTTCTGGTTGAGCGCCGTGTAGTCGCCGAACACGCTCTTCTTCTTCTCCGTGACGTAGGTCGTGGCGAGCTCCGGGTGGTCGGCCTTCAGCCGATCGGCGATCTCGTTGTCCTGCACGTTGCCGAGCCACGGGTTGCCGAGGACCCCCACGCCGAGCATGCCGATGCCGGCGATGACGTTGATGGTGATGGCGCCGCCGCGGGGGAACTGCTCGGAGACGACCCCCAGCGTCGTGGGCCAGAAGAACGTCTGGCCGATGCCGTAGATCGTCGCCACGACGAAGATCGCGCCCGCGGCTTCTACGTACCCCAGCGCGAAGATGCCGACCGCCGCGAACGCGGAGCTGCCGGCCAGGATTCCGAGCGGCGAGAGCCGCTCGACGATCGGACCACAGAACGTCCGCAGCATCATCATCAGGAACGCCGTGTAGACCAGCACCCAACCAGCGTCGAGACCGAAGGCCGTCTTCATCGACGGTCCCATCAGTTCCTTGATCCACGAATCGGTCCCGAGCTCCGTGGTGGCCAGCAGGATCATGATGAACAGCAGGAACACGAACAGTGGACGGCCGAAGGACCGCACCCACGCACCGAACCCGACCGTGATGCCGAGGATGATCGCCCAGCGAGTCGTCTGGTCCTCGAGCCCAAACTGGCTCGACAGCTCAGACACCATCATGAACGCGACGATGAACGCGCCGCCCCAGCCCATCTCGCGCGCCATCTCGCGGTCGGAGACTCCGGCCGCGACGCGCTCGTGGATGGGGAACCTCGCGCCGAGGAGCATGACCCCGTACGCCACCGTCGGGATGAAGATCAGCGCGATCTTGTGCCGCCAGTCCATCTCCACCGGCAGCAACAGCGCCAGCACCCCGGTCACGACCAGGCCGCCCGGCCATCCTGCATGCAGGATGTTCAGCCACTTGATCTTGTCCTTCTTGTAGATCGAAGCGATGAGCGGGTTGATCGCGGCCTCGATCGTTCCGTTGCCGAGGGCGCCGACCACGGAACCCCAGTAGAGCATCCCGTAGCCGTCGGCGTTCATCGTGATCACGGCGAACCCGACGTGACAGATGAAGGCGAACGCGAACGCCTTGCCGTACCCGACGCGATCGATGATGAACGAGAAGAGGATGATCGAGACGGCGAACGGCCACAGGCCCGCGCCGAGGATCTCCCCCTTCTCGGTCTCGCTGAGCCCGAACTCCTTCTGCCAGTCCCCGAGCAGGAGCATGCGCAGCATGAACGAGAACGCGGTCGCCACGAGCGAGACCAGCGACGCCCAGAACAGACGGGAATTGGTAGAAACTTCGCCATCAACGGAGTGTGCGGCGGTCATTGGCATTCGGCTCCACGGATCAGAGGCGGGATGGGTCAGCGCCCCTGCTTACGGCGGTGACGGCCGGCTGTCAAACGACGTATCATCCACACTGCTCTCGTACCCCTCGACCGGAGACCGATGAAGATGACGCGCTCCCTGATCGCCTTGCTGCTCGCCGTCGGGACCCTCGTGGCCCAGAACGCTCCCCCGGAGGGATTCACCCCGCTGTTCAACGGCCGCAACCTGGACGGGTGGCGCGGACGTCCGCACCTGGACCCGCGGAAGGAGGCGGCCGTGTCCGCCGAGCAACGCGCCGCGTTGCAGGCGAATTGGGACCAGGACATGCGGAAGCACTGGCGCGTGGAGAACGCCCAATTGGTCAACAACGGCAAGGGCGTGTTCCTCACTACCGCGAGGGAGTACGGCGACTTCGAGCTCCGCCTCGACTACAAGACGGTGGCCAAGGCCGACAGCGGCATCTACCTCCGCTACTGCCCGCAAGTCCAGATCTGGGACACCACCAAGGCCGGGGGCAAGTGGAACCGCGGCGCCGACAAGGGCTCGGGGGGCCTCTGGAACAACCAGAAGCACCCGCGCTTTCCGCTCCACGTCGCTGACCGCCCCTTCGGCAAGTGGAACCACCTTCGCATTCGCATGATCGGGTCCCGCGTCTCCGTGTGGATGAATGACCTGTTCATCGTCGACGACGCGATCATGGAGAACTACTTCGACCGCAAGGCCCCCGTTTCCGCCCGGGGTGCGATCCAGCTTCAGACCCACGGTGGCGAGATCCGGTTCCGCAACCTGTTCCTACGCACCATCGAAGCGGAAGAAGCCAACCGCACCCTGGCGCAGCGCGACGCCAAGAAGTTCCGCTCGGTGTTCAACGGCAGGTCGTTCGACGGCTGGGCCGGCCCCCTCGACAACTACGTCATCGTCGATGGCGCCATGAAGTGCAAGCCCGGCAAGGGCGGCACGATCTACACCAAAGCCGAGTACGAGGACTTCGTCGCCCGCATCGAGTTCAAGCTCCCCCCCGGCGGAAACAACGGCCTCGCCATCCGCTATCCCGGAAAGGGCGACACCGCCTACGTCGGCATGTGCGAACTCCAGGTCTTGGACAACACCGACAAGAAGTTCGCCCGACTCAAGGAGTGGCAGTACCACGGCTCCGTCTACGGCATGGTCCCCGCCCACCGCGGATTCCTCCGTCCCGTAGGCACGTGGAACTTCCAGGAGGTCACGATCCGTGGCTCCACCATCCGCGTCGAACTCAACGGCAACATCATCCTCGACGCCGACCTCGGCAAGATCGACAAGCCGATCTCCGGCCACGGCCACCAGGGTCGCACCCGCACCCGCGGTCACTTCGGCTTCGCCGGCCACAACGACCCGGTGATGTACCGCAACGTGAAGATCCGCAAGCTCTAGCGCGAGAAGAGGGGACGAGGAGGAGAACCCACGGGGAGCCCGGGAGAAGCCACCGACGCAGGAGCTCGCCAATGGGTCGCGTCCAGCCCTGCCCCCGCTCCCTTCAGAGCAGCGGAGAGAGCAACCGTGCAGTCTGCCACATGAGGCGTTTCGGGATTCCCGCCTGCGCCAGCTCGGCGCTTGTGAATTCCCTCGCGTCCTGGAGGTCGGCTCGAAACTGGGTGGCCAGGGCTTGTACGAAAGCGCGGTCGAGGACGAACGCGTTGAGTTCGAAGTTCGGTTTGAAGGACCGCATGTCCATGTTCGAGGAACCGATGGTGCCGACCCAGTCGTCCACGACGAGCGTCTTGGCGTGGATGAACCCCTTGCGGGCGGGCTGGCGGCGGCGACGCCAGCGCCAGCCCATCGACTCGTAGTGGTAGATGCGAACGCCGGCATCGAGGAGCCGGCGGTAGTAGCTGTGCGCGGCGAGGTGCACGAGCAGGCTGTCGGCCCTGACGGGGAGGAGGAGCCGGACGTCGACGCCACGCAGCGCCGCGGTGATGAGCGTCTCGTAGATCTCCGGGCTCGGGACGAAGTACGGCGATGTGATCCAGATGCGGTCGCGCGCGGTCGCGTACGCCTGCATGAAGACGTGCGCGATGGGCGACCAGGTCCGGTCAGGTCCGGAGTCGACGATCTGGACG
The DNA here is from genome assembly GCA_002687715.1 of Planctomycetota bacterium. Classification (GTDB taxonomy): domain Bacteria; phylum Planctomycetota. The sequence continues at coordinate 50,709 of NZBC01000258.1, forward strand.
ACGCTGGTCCCGGACGTGTCCGGGACGGGGAAGCACCCATCGTCCTCGACGACGCGGCCGGTCGCGGCCATCCAGTCCTCGACGAACGCCGTTTGCAGGCCGAGGACGGCCGGTCCCTCGATACTCAGGTGGGTGTCGCGCCATTGCCCCATGTCGGGGTCGAGCCCGAGGTATTCGTTGCCGATGTTGATGCCCCCGGTGAACCCGACCTTGCCGTCTACCACGACGATCTTGCGGTGATTGCGAAAGTCGACGCGATCCCGACGGCGGAAGGGGACGATCCAGCGGAACACTGGGTGGAACACCGCGGCTTCGCCTCCCGCATCGACGAGTGGCTGCCAGAAGTCCGAGGGCAGCCTGCCGCTGCCCAGTCCGTCGCAGAGCACCCGGATCTTGATCCCGTCGTTCGCACGACGGATCAGGCGATCCCGCAGCGCGAACCCCGTCCGGTCGGGTTGGATGATGTAGAACTGGACGTGCACGTGTTCCTGGGCCGCCTCGACGGCCTCGATCA